>NZ_JBIBEB010000013.1:0-181919 GCF_042902325.1 Pseudomonas sp. NPDC012596
ATGGCCTGACTGGAACGGCGCGTTGCAACAAATGTGGGAGCGGGCTTGCCCCGCGAAGCGCCGCGCGGGCGGCGCTCGATCTCAAGGGCGCTGAAAGTCTCAAGGCAAGCGCGGCGCGATCGGCCGTTGCGGCCTGGTGCGCACGGCGCGGCTGCTGTTCGACGGGTACGTTTGCATTGCGCAGCAGGTCTGGTCGCCCGCCGATAAAACCTGAACGTTTGCCAAACACCTCCGGTCGCAGCAAATAGACGCAGCCGACTGCGCGATGCATTCCTGACCGTGAGGTTTCCATGAGCACGAACTCCCAAGCGGGCGTCGATGGGCATGCCATCAGCCTGACACTCAACGGCGTCCCCCGGTCGCTTCAGGTCCAGCCGTGGACGACGTTGCTCGACCTGCTGCGCGAGCAGCTTGACCTGATCGGCAGCAAAAAGGGCTGCGACCATGGGCAATGCGGTGCCTGCACTGTGCTGCGCGACGGCAAGCGTATCAATGCCTGCCTGACCCTCGCCGTGATGTGCGACGGCGCCGAGCTGGTTACCGTAGAGGGGCTGGCCGAGGGTGAGCAACTTCACCCGATGCAACAGGCCTTCATTACCCACGACGCCTTCCAGTGCGGGTACTGCACCCCAGGGCAGATCTGCTCGGCCATCGGCCTTGCCCGCGAAGGCCGGGCCCACACGCGTGAAGCCATTCGCGAGCTGATGAGCGGCAACCTGTGCCGCTGCGGCGCCTACAACAACATCGTTGCCGCCGTGGAAGAGGCCCTGCCGCTGATGCCCGATGAGCGCGAGCCGCAAGGAGGGTCGCAGCCATGACCCCCTTCAGTTACCACAAGCCGTCTTCTGTCAGCGAAGCGGTCAATCTGGCAGACCAGGCCTCGCGCTTCATTGCCGGGGGTACCAACCTCGTCGACCTGATGAAGGAAAACGTGGTGAGCCCCACCCGCCTGATCGACATCACCGCCCTGGCGTTGAACGGCATCGAGCAGACCTCAAGCGGCGGCGTAATGATCGGCGCCCTGGTCAGCAACGCTGACCTGGCCTGGCACCCCTTGATCGAGCAGCGCTACCCGCTGCTGTCGCAGGCCATCCTCGCGGGCGCCTCGCCCCAGTTGCGCAACATGGCCAGCACCGGCGGCAACCTGCTGCAACGTACCCGCTGCTACTACTTCTACGACACCGGTACGCCCTGCAACAAACGTGAGCCGGGCAGCGGCTGCCCTGCGCGCACAGGCCTCAACCGGATACATGCCATTCTGGGCGCCAGCGACAGCTGCGTGGCCACGCACCCCTCGGACATGTGTGTTGCCTTGGCCGCGCTGGATGCCGTGGTCCACGTGGAGGGCCGGGCTGGGCAGCGGCGCATCCCCTTCGCCGAATTTCACCGGCTACCGGGTGACACGCCCGAGCGCGACAACCAGTTGAGCGCTGATGAACTGATTACCGGTATCGAGCTGCCGCCCCCAGCGTTCGAAACGCATTACCGTTACCTGAAGATTCGTGACCGCGCCTCCTACGCCTTCGCACTGGTGTCGGTGGCTGCCGCGCTCAAACTCGACGGCGACGTGATCCAGGACGCTCGTGTAGCGCTAGGGGGTGTCGCGCACAAACCCTGGCGAAACGAGGCCGTCGAAGCGACATTAAAAGGCCAGGCGGTGTCGCCCGCGCTGTTCGCACGTGCGGCCGACGCATTGCTGCAACAGGCAACGCCGCTCAAGCACAACGCTTTCAAGGTAGCCCTCGGCAAACGCGCGATCGTCCGTGCGCTCACAGAAGCCGCGGCCGGCGCCAGCACCTGCAGGACAGCCCCATGAACCGAATGAAAACTGTAGTGGGCACGCCCCTCGACCGTGTGGATGGGGTGGCCAAAGTGACGGGCAAGGCACGCTACGCCGGTGAGTATCCCGAGCCTGGGTTGCTGTACGGCAGTGTGGTTTCGAGCACCATCGCCTGCGGCCGAGTACGCAGCATCGACACCGCGCAGGCGTTGAACGTGCCGGGGGTGATCGCGGTGCTGCACCACGCCAATCGGCCGCGGATTTCCAGCTATGACGACGATTACAGCGATGCCGACGCCGCCGAAGGTTCGCCGTTGCGCCCCCTGTTCAATGACCGCGTCCTCTACAGCGGGCAACCGCTGGCGCTGGTGGTCGCCGAGAGCCTGGAACTGGCGCGGCATGCCGGCTCGTTGATCCGCATCGACTATGACCAGGAAGGCCACCAGACGGACTTGCATGCCGTGCTCGACCAAGCCCACCCTGCCCCTGCTGAAACCCCGAAGCCCCGTGGCGATTTCGCCGGGCAGTATGCGAAGGCGGCCGTACAGCTCGACGCAACCTACGACACGCCCAACGAGCACCATAACCCCATGGAGCCCCATGCCTCCACGGTGTTCTACAAAGCCGACGGCGCGCTTGAGATCCATGACAAAACCCAAGGCACGCAAAATTGCCAGGACTACCTGCACAAGGTGTTCGGCCTGCCCAAAGACAAGCTCAGGATCCTCGCCGCGTTCGTCGGCGGTGCCTTCGGCTCGGGGCTGCGCCCGCAGTACCAGCTGCCCTTGGCCGTGATGGCAGCCCTGCACCTGAAACGCTCGGTACGCGTAACCCTGACCCGCCAGCAGATGTTCACCTTTGGCTACCGCCCACGCACCCGGCAACGGGTCCGGCTGGGCGCAACCGCGCAGGGCAAGCTGCTGGCGATTGCCCACGATGCCATCGGCCAGACCTCGCGCTTCGAAGACTTCACCGAGCACTTGGTGGAATGGAGCGGCATGCTCTACCAGTGCGACAACGTGGCGCTGAGCTACCGCCTGGCCCCGCTGGATGTGTACACGCCGCTGGACATGCGTGCGCCGGGCGCCGCGAGTGGCGTGATCGCCCTTGAGTGCGCGATGGATGAGCTGGCGTGTGCCGCGAACCTCGACCCAATCGAACTGCGTCGCACCAATTTCGCCGCCAGCAATGGCAATGAAGGCAAACCGTATTCCAGCAAGGAACTGCTGGCCTGTTACGACCAGGGCGCCGCACGGTTCGGCTGGGGCGCGCGTACACCGCAGCCGCGCAGCATGCGCACCGGCAACCAGCTGATTGGCTGGGGGATGGCCGGCGGTGTCTGGGAAGCGATGCAGATGAAGGCCAGCGCCAAGGCCCGCATCGACCGCCAGGGCAAACTGACCGTCAGCAGCGCCACTACCGACATCGGCACCGGCACCTACACCGTGATGACCCAGATCGCGGCGGATGCTGCCGGCGTCATGGTGCAGGACGTGACCTTCGTCCTGGGCGACTCTTCACTGCCGACAGCGCCTTTGCAAGGTGGGTCGTTCACCGTGTCTTCGGTGGGCTCCGCCGTGCGCCAGGCCTGCCTGGCCCTGCGCACCCAGGTGCTGGCGCTGGCACGCCAGGCCTTCCCCGCAATCGCTGCAACGCCGGCGCAGGCAATAAACTTCGGCGACGGGTTCCTGCAGGCTGGCCAACACCGTATCGCTATCGCCGATATCGTCGCCGGGTCTGCAGACGGTGCCCTCGAGGTACAGGTTACCGCCGAGCCCAGCGCCAAGCGTGAGCCATACGCCACGGCCACCCATTCGGCGGTGTTCGTCGAGGTCCAGGTCGATGAGGACCTTGGCACCATCAAAGTGACAAAGGTGGTCAGCGCGGTGGCAGCGGGCCGCGTGGTCAACCCGAAGACCGCCCGCAGCCAGATTCTCGGCGGCGTGGTGTGGGGCTTGGGCATGGCGCTGCAGGAAGAAACCCAAACCGACCACCAGCTAGGTCGGTTCCTCAACCACAACCTGGCCGAATACCACGTGCCGGTGCATGCCGATATCGCGGACATCGAGGTGATATTCGTTGAAGAAAACGACCACATCGTCAACGAACTGGGCTCCAAAGGGGTGGGCGAAATCGGCATCGTCGGCGTCGCGGCCGCAGTTGCCAATGCCATCTACCATGCCACCGGCAAACGCGTGAGGGAGTTCCCGGTCACCCTCGACAAGGTGCTATAGGGCGGCTGACCGGCGGTGGCCCCGCCAGCGGAACGGCTACTGGCCGGGTGGCGTCTGAACTACAGGCCCGGCGCCCGATTGCGCGGAGGCAACTGCACACATGAGCTTTATTGTCTGGGTCGCCATGCTCGGCGCAGTGCTGTTGCTGCTGGCGCTGACCGCCTCCTACCTGCGCTGGGTGCCGGTCACCACCTCGGTGGTGTGCCTGGCGCTGGGCATCGCCTTGGGCCCGAGCGGGTTGGGCCTGCTGCAACTGGATCTGGCCAAGGCCAGCGGCTGGATCGAGCACCTCACCGAAGTCGCCGTGCTGTTTTCCCTGTTTGTCAGCGGGTTGAAGCTGCGGCTGCCGTTACGTAGCCGCAACTGGCGGATTGCGTCGATGCTGGCCGGACCGCTGATGCTGATGTGCATCGGTGGGGTCAGCGTGTTGCTGCATTACGGGTTGCACATGAATTGGGGGTTATCGCTGTTGATTGGCGCGATTCTCGCCCCCACCGACCCGGTGCTGGCGACGCTGGTGCAGGTCAACGACGCGCAAGACTACGACCGCGTGCGCTTCAGTTTGTCTGGCGAAGCGGGCCTCAATGATGGCGTGGCCTTCCCGTTCGTGATCCTGGGCCTGTTGCTGCTGCAGAACACCGCAGGCGAACAATGGCTCATGGACTGGCTAGTCCAGGACCTGTTGTGGGCCGTGCCCGCCGGGCTGCTGTGTGGCTACTGGATGGGGCGCGGGCTTGGGTATTTTGCCCTGTACCTGCGCACCCGGCACGACGACAGCACCGTTTCGCCCAACGATTACCTGGCGCTGGCCCTCATTGCGATGGCCTATGTGCTCGCCGACCTAATCCATGGCTACGGTTTTCTCGCCGTGTTCGCCGCAGGCCTGGGCTTGAGGCAAGCCGAAGTCCACTCCACCCCCGAGCCGCACGAGCCCGCCGAGCACCTGGTGCAGCCGGTGGTTGGCCATCAGCACGTGGCCCCCGAGCATGCGATAAAAGGCGATGTTGCCGACCTGGAAGACACGCAAGTGGCGGCGGGCATCATGCTCGGCGACATGCTTTCGTTCGGCGGTCTGGTGGAGCGTGCGATGGAGGTGTTTCTGGTCACCTTGCTCGGCGTGGTCTTGCTTGAGCACTGGGACTGGCGGGCGTTGTGGGTCGCTGGGGCGCTGTTCGTGCTGATCCGGCCACTCAGCACCTTGGTACTGCCTTTCGGCGGGCTGCTGGACGTGCGTCAGCGCGGCATGCTGGGGTGGTTTGGGATACGCGGGATCGGCAGCCTGTACTACTTGTTCTACGCGCTCAACCACCAATTGCCGCCGGACGTCGCGGCGTCCAGCACCAACCTCACACTGTCGGTGGTGGCGCTGAGCATAGCGGTGCACGGGCTCAGCGTGCAGCCCATTCTGGCGCGGTATCAACAGCGGGGTGCTCGCCCCAGTCGCTGATGCAACCGGGGCGAGCACACGTTGGCGCTTCAGGAAGGGAAGCCCAGGCCCGCAGACAGGTCCGAATCCCCTGCCCTGTGGGTCCCGCTGGGCGCTTCTTTGGCCGTCGCTTCCTTCACCGTTTCCTTGACCGCCTGCTTGGCTTGCTCGCCCTTGGCTTTCAAGGTATCGGTCAAACGGTCACTGCTGGCGCCCATCAGTTGGTCTTCCTTGCGGGTGCCAGGCAGCGCCGCCCCAAGCGCTGCGCCCAAGGCAATGCCCAGGGCGGCCAGCACCAACGGTTGCTCTTTGAGCAGATGATCGAACTGGCCTTTCAATGCCGTGGCTTGTGCACTGACCTGATCGGCTGCACCGCGCAGGCTGTCAGCCGAGCCCTCGACCGAATCCCGAGCACCTCGGCCAATGTCACCCGCCCGGTCCCGCAGGTCATGGGCTTTGCCGCTCACGCTGCGACCGGCATCATGCAGCGCTTCACCCGCATGGGCAAAGGCGCCTTTTACCGCGTCGACCGCCTCGCCAAGCTTTTCACCCATACCCGGCCCGGTATGCGCCGGGCCGGGGTTGAACGGGCGGTTCTGATTAAGGCCCAGCCAGGCCAGCCCCAGTACCGTCAGGGTCGTCGGCACCGGATTGTTCTTAAGCGTCGTGCCCAGGTTATGGAAGAATTCGCCGCCATTACCCTTGGTGTAAGCGAGCATCTGGTCCATCAGCTGGCCCGGGCTCAGGCGTTGTTCGAGGGCATCGACCAGGTCACTGATGTGCTCACGCTTGGCGTTGATTTCCTGCTCGAGCACGTCCGGGTCCTTGTGCGTGTCATGTTCGAAGGAGGTATTCATGGCAGTTTCCTCTTCAGCGCGTCCTTGTCCTGCTGCATGGCATGCAGCGTGCGATCCGGGGCCAGTTGGCCGGGTTCGAACTGTTTCTTGCCCGACTGCAGCATGACGAAGCCGACGATCATGGTAATGGCACCCACGATCAACGCGGCCAGCCAGGGCGCGACGACCATGGCCAAGGCATACACCGCAGCCAGCAGCACGATGATGAAGCCCGCCAGCAGCACGATCGCGCCTGCCGCCACGGCAGCGGTGCCCGCTTTCAGGGTATTGAGGTTGTGCTGCAGCTCTGCCTTGGCCAGCGCCAGCTCCTTGGTAAAGAGCTCGGGTACTTCACGCATCAGTTGACGCAGCAGGCTACCGACACCCACGGCGTCTTCGATGGGGGTGTGCAGCGGGGGGGTGGCTTGTAGCGGGTCCTTGTTCATCATTCACCTCCTTTGAGCGGATCGCGGTCCAGGGGCCCGCCGCTTACCAAGGTTCCGGCGCCCATGCCGACCGGGTCGACCGGGGTATAGGGTTTGTGGGTGGCCACGTCGCTGGCGCGGTCGGGCTGGGGCGCCGTGCTGTGGTAGGGCTCGCTGGCACCATAGGCCGTGGCTGGGGAGGTGGCGGCCGGTACATGGCTGGCGCTGGCACGCAGGAACCGCGACAAGGCGAAACCGACGGCCACGCTGCCGGCCAGGAACAGCGCAGGGTTGTCCCGCGCCAGGCGCGAACCTCTGTGCAGCAGGTCCTCAGCACTCTCGTGGCGGATCTGCTCGGCAAAGCTGCCGATGTATTCAGCGGCCTGGCCCAGGTATTGGGAAAGCCCCAACGAGTCGTTGCCTTCCAGTGCAGAGGCTGCTGACTGCGCGCCCTGCTTCAATGAGTCCAGCTGCTCGGCGGCGGTGTCACGGTAGTGTTCGAACTGCTCGGTGCCTTGCGCCTTCGCCTCGTTCAGCAGCGCGCCCGCTTCGTCGGTAATGGCGTGCAGGTGCTCCTGGGTATCGCTGGGGGGCGATGCTGAGTTTTGCTCGCGTTCCATGGTCATGTCCCTCGCAAGTGGTCATCCGGCGGCTGCCGGAATGTGTGCCTCTCACACGGGTGACGTGGCGCATGGGCGTGGAGTTCATTGAGAGTGATCGGCGACCGGTAGCTGTCGCACCAAGAGCTTGCGTGGGGGTTACTGGTGCGCGACCGGCAACAAAAAGGCTGGGGCCGCTTTGCGGCCCCAGTAACAGCACAGCTCGTTTACCGCATCAGCGATCCAGCTCGTCTTTGATGATGGTGCCGTTGTGCGGGTCTACCTGAAACTCGTATTGCTTGCCATCAGCCTTCAGGCCCTCGCCCTCCCAGTGCCCGTCATCGGCTTCGATCTTGGTGATCTGGGTGTAGCCGGCGCCCTTCAATGTGGCTTCGGCCTGGTCCTTGGTGACCTTCCAATCAGCGCCGGGCTGGTCTGCCCAGGCAGCGGAAGCGCCCAGTGCACCGACCAGAGCCAGGCCGGTAAACAGTCGAGTCATCGCTTTCATTGCCAACATCCTTTTTTGTCGGGTTCAAGACTGCGACTCATCCAAGACTGCGGCAGTTCCATCGGGTCAACTCACCAGGCCCAGCGTGCGCCCGACCTTGGCGAGCAGTTCGCTGGTCTGGAACGGCTTGATCAACAGGTCCATGCCCGTGTCGAGGAAGGCCTGGCGATCCAGCGCCGTCTCGGCGTAACCGGTCATGAACAGCACCGGAAGCCCCGGCCGGTAGGTTCGCGCCATGTCGGCCAACTCTCGGCCACTGATGCCGGGCAGGCCGACATCGGTCAGCAGCAGCTCGATGCTCGGGTCTTCGCGCAGGTGGTCCAGCGCCCGCTCGATGGTGTCGGCCAGGGTACAGCGATAACCGGCATCGGCCAGCACCTCGGCCACCGACAGCCGCACCGAGGCCATGTCCTCGACCACCAGCACATGTTCGCCGCCACCCTGCTGGTCGAGCTGTGGCCCGCGCTCCTCACGGGCCTCCTGCTGGTTGCTGGCCGGCAACAGCAAGGTCACTTCAGTGCCCTGCCCGACAACGCTGCGCAATGCCACATGGCCGCCGGACTGGCGAGCGAAGCCGTAGATGGTCGACAGCCCCAGCCCCGTGCCCTGCCCCACCGGCTTGGTGGTGAAGAACGGGTCGAACACCTTTTCCAGCAGCTCAGGCTCGATGCCACAGCCGTCATCGCGCACCGTGACCGCAACATACGGGCCGTCCTGCAGGTTGGGGTCACCGTGTGACCAGGTAGCGGCGGTGGTCACCCAGATACGCCCGCCCTTGGCCAAGGCATCGCGGGCGTTGATCACCAGGTTGAGCACCGCGCTCTCCAGCTGGATCGGGTCGACCAGGGCAATGGTCGGCTCGCTGGAAAGGGTGAGGGCCAGCACGATGCGCTCGCCGATGGTACGGGTAAGCAGCTCTTCCAGCGACCGTACACGGTCGTTGATGTCCACCGGGCGCGTGTCCAACGGTTGTTGCCGGGCGAAGGCGAGCATCCGATGGGTCAGTGACGCGGCGCTCATGGCCGAGCTGAGGGCCGCGTCGGCGTAGCTTGGGACTTTTTCCACACGGTTCTGCGCCACGCGTTTGCGAATCAGTTCAAGGCTGGTGATGATGCCGGTGAGCAGGTTGTTGAAGTCGTGGGCGATGCCTCCGGTGAGGCTGCCCAGGGCGTCCATCTTCTGCAGTTGCAACAGTTGCGCCTCGGTCCGCGCACGCTGCGCCACTTCGCGGGCCAGCTGGGTATTGGCATCGTCCAGACGCGCCAGGTGCGAGCGCTCACGGTGGCGGTGTTCGGTGACATCCTCGACGAACACCAGGCACAGCCCCGGCGCGCGGTAAGGCGAAAGCTGCCATTCGGTGTCCCGTGGCTGGCCGCTCACGGTCATGCCCAGGTTGCCGCGCCAGCGCTGACCATCCGCTACATGGCGGCGCAAGGCGGCGATGGCGGCCTGCTGGTCGGCGCCGAAGCACTCCTGCAGCGCTTCGGGGTTGCGGTTGTCCTGGATCAGCTGGGCGAACGCCTGGTTGCACTCATGCACCTTGAGCCCGGCATCGAGCACGGCGATGGGCGCAGAGACATTGCTGAAGATCTCACGAAACCGGGCCTCGCTGTCACGCAGCGCCCGCTCGGTATCGCGCACCCGCAACAGGGTACGCAGGGTCGCCACCAGCACGTCGGCATCCACCGGGTGCACCAGGTAAGCGTCGGCCCCGGCATCCAGGCCAGTAATGATATCGCCGCTCTGGATCGACGCCGCCGACACGTGAATCACCGGCAGCAAGGCGGTCGCCGGGTCTGCCCGCAGCAACCTGACGATATCGAAGCCACTCATGTCGGGCAAATTGACGTCGAGGATGAGCGCATCGATCGGTTCGCTGCGGATCAAGGCCAGGCCATCACCCCCGGTTCCAGCCTCCAGAACCTGATAGTCATGCAGCGCCAGGCGCCGGCGCAGGGCATAGCGCGTGGCGGCGTTGTCGTCGACGATCAGCAGGCGGATGTCAGGGTTCATCAGTGCGCGCCTCGGGGGCCAGTGCCAGCGGGAGAGTGACGAAGAATGACGAGCCAACGCCGGGCGCGCTCTCCACGCCCACCTCGCCACCCAACAACGCGGCGAAGCGCTTGCACAGCGAAAGCCCCAGGCCGGTGCCGCGCAGGCGTTTCTGCAGGGGCGAGTCGAGCTGGGCGAAGTCTTCGAACAGCCCGCCAAGCAGTTCGGGCGCAATGCCGATGCCGGTGTCGCTCACCGCAAAACGGACCTGGTTGCTGCCATGCAACTGCGCCGACACCCGCACTTCACCACGGGTGGTGAACTTCAGTGCGTTGGAAATGAAGTTACGCAGTATCTGCGCCAGCTTCTTGTCATCGGTATACATCTGCGGCAAACCTTGCGGCTCTTCGAAGATGAGATCGACCGTGCCGGCGTCGACGATCGGGCGGAACATCCCGCGCAAGGCGGCAAACAGGTCGAGCATGTCGAACCAGGCCGGTGAAATGGTAAGCCGCCCCGCCTCGATCTTGGCCAGATCGAGCAGGTCGTCGACCATGTCGCTGAGTTCGCGCGTCGCGGTGCTGATAAACGCCACCTGCAACTGCTGCTCCTTGCTCAACGGCCCGTCCACCTCGTCGGCGAGCAGGCTGGTGATGCTCAGGATCGACCCCAGCGGCGTGCGGAACTCGTGGCTCATGTACGACAGGAAGCGGCTTTTCAGGTCCGATGCCTGGCGCAATTGCTCGGCCTGGATGTCCAGCTCGGCATACAGCGCCAGCACACCCTGGTTGGTGTCCTCGAGTTCGGCGCGCAGGGCCTGGTTTTCGGCGTGCAGGCGGGCTACGTCGGCCTGCGCGGTGCTGCTGTCGGGGGTTGGCTCAGCCATGCACGGCCTCCAGATCGATGACCAGCACCGTCACATCGTCCCGCCCACGGCAGAAGTCGCGGTGCAGCACGGCGGCGATCACCGCCGGGTGGCGGTGAGCGAGGCCGGGGTAGGTTTGCAGGTTCCAGCGCGTTTGCAGGCCGTCACTGAACATGACCAACAGATGCCCCTTCAAGTGAGCGTAGTCGAACACCTGGCCCTTGCGGTATTGCCCGCCGACGATGCCCGGGTGCGAGGCCAGGCCCCGCGGGCGGTCGCCGCCCACCAGGGTGGCGCCGATATTGCCGATGCCGATGAATGCCAGGCTGTCGCGTTCCCCGTCGTACTGGGCGATCGCCACAGCCCCGCCGCGGGTCCCACCCATGGCATGGTGCAACTCGCCGAGCAGTTGCTGAGGGGGGGTGAAAGGCGCCTGCACGAACGCATCCACGCCGGCCCTGGCCGCGCGCTCGGCTTCCTCGCCGTGGCCGAGGCCGTCGACCACCAAGGCGCTCACGCGCTGACCGTCCAGCGTCACGTGCCAGCTGTCACCGCAAGCCGGGTCGTCATGCAGTGAATGGTGGCTCACGCCCACGCGTACATCCTTGCCCTGGTCGTCTTGCCGGTAAAGGCGTGCCAGCACCACGGCGCCCTGGGCGTCCGCATGCACATCGAACACCTGGGCCAGGCGGCTGACCGCCCCCAGGCCAATGCCCTGGGTGCCCCCGGTGGAATAGCCATCGACCAAGCAACTGGGCAGGTCGAAACCGTGGGCGCGGTCCACCGCGATCAGTTCGATCCCAGGCTGGCTGCCATGCGCCAGCACCCGCAGGTGCAGTTCACCGCGCTGGGCGTGCTTGAGCACATTGCTGGCAAGCTCCGTTGCGACGAGGGCCGCCCGGCCGGCATCGGCCGTGGCAAACCCATGCTGCTCGGCGAGCTTCTGCACCACGCGGCGGGCGTGGCCGACCTGGCTGGCATCGTCGAGCCGCAGGACCTGGGTAAGGCTTGCCGCCAGGTTCAGGCCCATCGGGTGATCGTTACCCGGGTACCTTGCCCGGGCGTGGTGTCCAGTTCGAATTCATCGACCAGGCGCCTGGCGCCGGTCAAGCCCAGGCCCAGGCCACCGCCTGAAGTCCAGCCATCGGTGAGGGCCAGCTTGATATCAGCGATACCCGGCCCTTCGTCGCGGAACACCAGGCGCAGGCCAACCCGGCCGGCGTCCTCGATCACCGCCCAGTCCATGTCGCCGCCACCACCGTACACCACGGTGTTGCGGGCCAGTTCACTGACGGCCGTGACCAGCTTGGTCAGGTCGACCAGGCGCATGCCGCACTCGCTGGCAACCTTGCGCGTGAGTTGGCGGGCCAATACCACATCCTGTTCGATACGCACCGGTTGGCTGCCACTTTGGCGAATGGTCATGGGCGGCCTACCCGCTGGCGCAGCAGGTTCATGCCACGGTCGACATTCAGGGCTGTGCTGACCCCGGGCAGGGTCAGGCCGAGCTCCACCAGGGTGATCGCCACCGCCGGCTGCATGCCCACCAGCACGGTCTCGGCATCCATGATGCGCGACAGCCCGGAGATGCTGGCGATCATCCGGCCGATGAACGAATCGACCATGTCCAGGGCGGAGATATCGATCAGCACGCCACGGGCCGAGGTCTGGTCGATCCGGTCGGTGAGGTCGTCCTGCAGGCGCAGCGCCAGCTGGTCATGCATGTCGACCTGAATGGTCACCAGCAGGAATTCGCCCATTTGCAGAATGGGAATACGCTCCATCGGCTCACACCCGCTCGCCAGTGCTGGTGCCCAGGCGCGACAGCGCCAGTTTCAGGGCATCGGCCAGGTTGGACTTGGTGGTCAGCGTGCCCAGGTCCAGGCCCAGGTGCACGATAGTCTGGGCGATCTGCGGGCGCACGCCGCTGATGATGCAATCGGCGCCCATCAGGCGGATGGCCGTCACGGTCTTGAGCAGGTGCTGGGCCACCAGCGTATCCACGGTGGGCACACCGGTGATGTCGATGATGGCGATTTCGGAGCCGGTGTCGACGATGCGCTGCAGCAAAGATTCCATCACGGTCTGGCTGCGCTGCGAGTCGAGCGTGCCGATCAGCGGCAGGGCCAGTACGCCCTCCCACAGTTTGACGACCGGGGTAGACAGCTCCAGCAGCTCCTCCTGCTGGCGCTTGATCACCGCCTCACGGTTTTTCTGGTAGGTGCGGATGCTGTGCAGGCCTAACGCATCGAGCAGCTGCGAAACTTCCCAGAGCTGCTCGGCCAGCAACGCCGGTTGCTCGCGGTAATGCGCCTGCAGCAGCGTGAACAGCGGGCCTTTGAGGGCAAAGATGAAGTAGGCAGTCTGGTGTGACTCTTGGCCGACCTGCGCACGGCTGGCAGATAGCTTCTCCAGAAAACGTCGGGTTTCCTCCCAGCCCGCAACACCAATCTCGGTACCACACTCGCTGCGCAGGCCGTCGATCACCAGCTGAAGAAAGTCGCGTGTTTCCTGGCGCAGGTCCTGCTCACGGATATTTCGCGTGGCGCCATTGGCTTCGAGTGCGGCCAGCCATTCCCCTAGCAGTTGCGCCTGATTGCTGACAATCGCTTCCAACGTGCTGTTCTGCAGTGCTGCCATGTGCGGTTCGCTCCTGAAAATGACATGCCGACTGACCGATGATCATGGCGGCTTCGAGAAGTGACAGCCGGCGATGAAAATAGTTGTGGTCTGGTTCGATAATTTCATTGCGCCATCTAGCGTGCCGCTAACTTTAGGCCAAGTTCACCGGCCGCGTGGCCTGTCGCGCGAATCAGCCGTGATCAGTTGGCAATGCGCGACAGCCCGACCAGCACCGCTTCATCGTGACGGTAGCCGGTCTGGCCCTGCATTGGCGCCTGCCCTTCCAGTTGCCGGGTGCGCGCCCGCGAGCGATAACCCAGCGGGCTGATGCCAAGCTGGCGTTGGAAACTGCGGCGCATACGCTCTTCGTTGCCAAAACCGGTAGACACCGCAATGCGCTTGACGGGCTCGGCGCTGGTCTCCAGCAGCCGGCAGGCAGCTTCCAGGCGTAGCGTTTCGACGGTCTGGGCCGGCGTGCCGCCGGTGGCTGCAACATAGGCGCGGGCAAAATGCCGGGGGCTCATGCCGAAGCGTTCGGCCAGCCGCTCGACGCGCAGGTCGCCGCCCAGGTTCTCTGCCATCCACGCGTGCAGGCGCACCAGGCGCTGATCCCGGTCGGTGCGCAGGGCGTCGCTCTGGGCCTTGAGGGTGGCGCTCAGTTGCGACTGTTCTGCAGAGCGGCGCAGGAACACGGTGAAGTAGCGGGCAAGGGCCAGCGCGGCATGGGGGCCTAGGTCTTCCTCCAGCAAGGCCAGGCCCAGGTCGATGCCTGCTGCGGCGCCGCCGCAGGTCCACAACCCTTCATCGCGCAGGAACAGCGCGCTGCGCTCCACATCCAGGCTGGGGTAATTGCGCTGCAGGTCATCGGCGAACTTCCAGTGGGTGACCACCCGCCGCCCCTCCAGCAGCCCTGCCGCGGCCAGGGCGAAGGCCCCCGTGCCCACCGAACAGACCCGCCGCAGCGCCGGAACACGGGCACGCAGCCAGTCGATCACACCGCTGTCCTGTTCAACCACAGTAACGCCAGGGCCGCCGATCACGATCAGTGTGTCCACCGCCTCGTCGCCACCGATATCGGCAAGGGCTCGGGTTTGCACGACGATGCCAGAGATGCTTTCGATCGGCCCGCCTGCCGGCGACGCCAGCACCACCCGGTAAGGCGGCTGCCTGGCGAACGCGTCGCCCAGCACGCGCGCGGCGGCCGCAAACACCTCCAGCGGCCCGGCCGCGTTGAGCAGCAATGCCCCTGGAAACGCCAGCACCAGCACGGTACGCGGGCAGCCCATGGCAGAAAAGGAGGGGTGTTTGGCATAGTGGCGCAGCGGTTGCCTCGACATACTCAAGCCGTCCGATGATTCGAGAGCCGCAATGATGCACACAAAGCCGAGCCTGACCAAGCGCCTGCACACCCTGCTCTTCAGTGCGCTGGCCAGCCACCTGCTGCTCGCAGGCCAGGTGCAGGCCGAACCCTCGGCGCTGGCAGGCCAAAGCCCGGCAGCGCTGGCCGAGGCGCAGCTGAAGGTCGGCGACCAGAGCGGCCTGACGCGCGCGCTGCTAAGCGCCGCTGGGGAAGACCGCGCGCTGCCGTATCACCTGGCCTGGCGCCCCTTCGTCGCTGGCCCGCCGCTGCTCGAGGCGCTGAACGCCGGGGCCATCGACGTAGGCGTGGTGGGCAACGCCCCACCCGTCTTCGCCCAGGCTGGCCACGCTCAGGTGCGTATCGTCGCAGCAGCCGAAGGCGCGCAGAACAACAATGCCCTGCTGGTCCCCGGCGACTCGACCGTTCAGCAGGTAGCCGACCTCAAGGGCAAGCGCATCGCCGTGGCCAAGGGCACCAGCGGGCACTACCTGCTGCTCGCCGCCCTTGCCCAGGCGGGGCTGGGCAGCCGCGATGTAGAGGTGGTGTATGCAAGCCCTGTGGACGCGCAGAATGCCTTTGCCGGTGGCCAGCTGGACGCCTGGGCGGTGTGGTACCCCTTCGTTGGCCAGGCCATCGCACAAGGCGCGCGGCGCTTGCTGGACGGCAGCCCGTGGCCGGAGACCGGCCTGAACTTTACCCTGGCCAGTGAGCGTTCGCTGGGCGACCCGCTGCAGCGCGCACTGGTCGGCGACTTTATCCAGCGCCTGGCCAGGGCACAGGCCTGGGCCAGCGCCAACCCCGGGCCCTGGGCCGAGCAGCTGGCGCAGGCCACGCGGCTACCACTGCCGTTGGTGAAGGAGATGCTCGACCATCAGCAGCTGCGCTTCGTACCGCTGGATGATCGGGTCAGCGCACTGCAACAGCGCCTGGCCGATGCCTTCGCCCAGGCCCGCCTGATCCCCCGGCCGGTGCAGGTCAGCGACTTCTTCGACCCGCGTTACAACGCCCTGCTGCCCACCGCCCACTGAACCCGTTTCGCCCGCCTGCCGCCCCACGCGGTACGGCGGCGCTCACCCTGGAGAAACCGATGTCACGACTCGATACCACCACCCTGCGGCGCCACGCCACCGGCCTGATCGCCGTGGACGAACAACGCTCCGCTGGCGGCTACACCCTGTTCGCCCCGCAGACGGCAGGCGGCAAGGTCTTTTTGATCGACCTGCAAGGCCGCGAAGTGCACAGCTGGGCGCTGCCCCAGCGCCCTGGCCGCGATGCAGTACTGCTGGCCAACGGCAACCTGGGCTACAACGGCAACCACCCGGACTCGGCAGATCGCTTCCCGGGCTGGTCGGTGTGGCATGGCGGCCAGTTCAGCGAGGTGACCCCGGAGGGCGAGATCGTCTGGCAGCACACCGACCTTGCGCACCACCACGATGCCCAATGGCTGGCCAACGGCAACCTGCTGTACACCACCGCCGAACCGCTGCCAGTGCACGTTGCACAGCGGGTGCTGGGCGGCATCCCGGGCAGTGAAGCCCCCGGCGGCGTCATCTACGGCGATGTGGTGAAGGAAGTCGACCGCGCCGGCAACCTCCTGTGGGAGTGGCGCAGCTGGGAGCACCTGGCCCCGGAAGACTACCCCCTGCACGACTGTTTCGAACGCTACCACTGGCCGATGACCAATGCCGTGACCCCAGCCAGCGATGGCAAGGTGCTGCTCAGCCTGCGCAGCGTGTCTTCGGTAATCTGCGTGCAGCGCGGCAGCGGCCGTGTGCTGTGGCGCCTGGGCCATGACCTGGTGGCGCAGCAGCATTGCCCCAGCGAGCTGGAAAACGGCAACGTGCTGGTGTTCGACAACGGCATTTCGCGGCCGCATGTGTCGATGCCGCATTCGCGCGTGATCGAGGTCGACCCGGTGGAGCAGCGCATCGTCTGGCAGTATGCCGATGCCCCCGGTTACGCGTTCTTCAGCCCGTTCATGGGCGGTGCCCAGGCGCTGCACAACGGCAACGTGCTGGTCACCGAAGCCAACTTTGGCCGCCTGTTCGAAGTGACCCGCGCCGGTGACGTGGTGTGGGAGTACATCAACCCGCATTTTGCCGCCTACCCGGACGCCGCCTCGCGGGCCTACCTGCCCGGTGAAAACAACGCCATCTTCCGCGCACACCGTTACCAGCGGCAGGACATCCCCTGGCTGCGCGACTGACCCCTACCCCACCCCCAACCGTTGATCACGCTTACGCAAACCACGCGCAGCGAGGTCCATTCATGCCTGGAGTTCATGATGACCACGCCCGTTCCACACCTCGCCTGCGCGTGCGCCTTGCGCATGCTGGCCCCTTCCCTGCTTGCCCTGGCCTGCGCGCCGCCGGTATGGGCCGCCCCCGCTGACAGCACAGCCGTAAACACCGGCGCCGCGGCCAGTGACACCACCCTGCGCACGGTCACCGTCACCAGCCGCCGACGCAGCGAAGATGCGCAGTCGGTGCCTGCCGCCATGACCGTGCTCTCGGCGCAAACCCTCGATGACCAGCGCCTTTATCGCCTGCAAGACCTTCAGCAGGCGCTGCCCAGCGTCAACGTCGCGTTCATGCACGCCCGCCAGTCGAGCCTGTCGATTCGCGGGCTAGGCAACAACCCGGCCAGCGACGGCCTTGAAGGCAGTGCCGGGATCTACCTGGACAACGTCTACCTGGGCCGCCCGGGCATGGCCGTATTCGACCTGCTGGACATCGACCAGCTGGAGCTGCTGCGCGGGCCGCAAGGCACGCTGTTCGGCAAGAACACCACTGCCGGGGTGCTGAACATCAGCACCCGCAAGCCGACCTTCACCCCGGAGGGGCGCGTGTCCAGCTCGTTGGGCGAAGACGGCTACGTGCAGAACCAGGCAAGTGTCTCCGGCCCGTTGAGCACAACAGTGGCCGGGCGCGTCTCGGCTTACCGCACCCGCGAGAACGGCTACGTGCAAAACGATTTCGACGGGCATACCCTGGGCGGCGGCACCCGCCAGGGCGTACGCGGCCAGTTGCTGTTCGAGCCCAACGAAGCGTTCAACGCACGCTGGATCGCCGATTACAACGAAGAAGCGTCCAGTGCCGGTACCCGCTCACTGTTCAGCACCGGGCCGACCATCAACGGCGTCAACCTTTACCAGCAGCGCGCGGACGCGGTCGGCGCCACACTGGCGCACGGTCGCCACGTCAACCTGGACGCCGACCAACGCGTAACGGTGTTCCAGGGGGGTACCAGCCTGGAAGCCAACTGGACCACACCCGGCGACTACACCCTGACATCCGTCAGTGCCTACCGCTGGTGGGATTTCACCCCACGCAACGATGACGAACTGAACGTGCCGGTGATGTACAACGTCGGCCAGTCGGCGCGCGACGAGCAATACACACAGGAGCTGCGCCTGGCGTCGCCGTCGGGTGGCACATTCGACTATGTACTGGGGGCGTTCTACTTCCATCAGGCCATGCGCAACAAGGTGTTCACCGCTTACGGGCCACTCGCCGACACCTGGAACGGCACGCCCCAGGGCGCGCTGAACAACGTCACCAGCATCGGCCACGGGCATGTCGATACCGACAGCTTGGCGCTGTTCGCCCAAGGCACCTGGCACCTTTCGCCCCGCCTGGAATTCACTGCCGGCGTGCGCGGCACCTACGAGGCCAAACAGGCACGCGTTACCCGCGATGCACCGGTTGGAGGTGTGGCCGTCGACGGTCGTGCTGCCAACGTGCGCAACGCAAGGCTCGGCGCCTACGACTCGGGCGACCTCAACCTGTACAGCTTCAGCCCCTCGGCGCTGCTGAGCCTGAGTTATCGCTTCGATGAACAGGTGATGGGCTACGTTTCGCTGTCCCACGGCGAGAAGTCCGGCGGCGTCAACCTGTCAGTGGCCAGCGCCCCAGTGGCAGGCGCCGATTCGCTGCTGATCGGCAGCGAGCGCGCCAACGATGCCGAGCTAGGGATCAAGAGTTCGCTGTTCGACCAACGCCTGCAACTCAACGCCAACCTGTTCTGGACGCTGGTGCACGGTTACCAGACCAACGCTTACGACGACGCCAACCTGACCAGCTACCTGACCAATGCGGGTTCGGTGCGCAGCCGTGGCGCCGAGTTCGAGGCCACCATTCTGCCCGCAAGAGGGCTGACGCTAAACGTCAACGGCGCCTTCAACGACGTGCGCTACCTCTCCTACCCCGACGCACCCTGCCCGGCCGAGATGGCACTGCAGCCAGGCGCGCCGGCTTCCTGCGACCTGGGTGGGCACGCTGTGGTCGGCGCCTCGAAGTGGACCTTCAATGGCAACGGCACCTACGAATGGCAACTGCAAGCACTGCGGCCCTACGTGAATGCCAGTTACGCGTTCCGCTCCCATGCCGTGGGCACAGTCGACGACTCGCGCTACGCACAATTGCCGAGCTATGCGCTGGTGAATGTATCGGCAGGGCTGCGCGGCGACCTTGGGGATGGCCAGTGGGACGTCTCGCTGTGGCTGAAAAACGCCTTCGACAAGACTTACTACACCACCTTGTGGAATTCGCCCAATGGCGCCTACACCGGCGTGCTGGGCACGCCGCGCACGCTGGGGGTAACGGCCCGCTACGACTTCTGAGGGCGCTCAACGCCTGCCCAGCACCTTCGCCAACACGAAGGTCGCCACCACCGCAAGCACCACTGCGGCCGAGATCGACGGCACAGTCCCCAGCGCTACGATGGTGCTTTTCACAGCAAGGTAGAAGCCCAGCACCCCCACCGCGCCAATGGCATTGCCACGCACAATGGCCCCCAACTCGTGGTGCCCGCCCTGAACGTGGGCGAACACCGCGAGCGGCCAGGCAATGATCGGGATCGGCGCCAACAGGCCGCTGGCGACCGGCCCGAGCCATTGGGCACTGGCGGTAATCGCCGCCAGCAGCAGGGTTGCCGTGAGCATGCGCATCGGGATCACCCAGCGTGGTAACGGCACAACGTTCGCGGCATGGGCCTGCGCCTTCGTCGAGGTGACGACGATGATCAGCGTCAGCAGCAGCACCGTCACGCCGACCGACAGCGCCACCGCCCCTATCCGGCTCATTACAAAGGCGGTCGCAGCGTAGACCGCCAGCGCCGCGATGCAGCCGGTAAGCGCACCCACGCGGCGCGTCACCAGGAAGTAGAACAAGTAAGTCGCCTGCACCGCCGCCAACCCCGCCAATGCCCCAGGCACCGCCTGCAACGCAAAGCCCGGCCCTTGTTCAAGGCTCAGAAACAGCATGACCAACGCGGACGTCACGGGCAGCCCGGAGAGCAGCCCGCCAATTTGCGTACCCCAGCGCCTGGCCGCCAGCGAGATGGCCAGCATGAGTGTGGGGGTGATGAGGAACTTGAGATAAAAGACGGTCATCGGGAGCTATGTCAGTTCGCAGAGAAGGGAGCCTGATGCGCCAGGCAGGCGGCATTGGGCGCCCCATGCTAATTGAACCGGGGTGACATTACGCTGTTTTTTAGTGGCATGAAGCGCGTGGGCGATCAGCGCAGAAGCCGTCGACGAGTCCAATGGCACACTGGTTAAACTAATGAAAATAAAAGCATTAATACCGTCCCAGCGCGCAGGGTGTAGCCCAAACGACGCATAGCCAACTGGCTTGCTTATTCATTATCAGAATAGAAAAGAGTTTAAGCGATTAAAAATCGAATAGATCGTTAGCAGACTAAGTGATAATCTAAATGAAAGAAAAATATTTCGCAATCCGAAAAAACAAAAAAGGTGCGAAGCCATGGATAAAGTCGTTAAACAAGTTGCTCCCGGCACTACCGCCATGAAGGAACTGGATGACAAGAAAGCACGCAGTACTGTGCAATCGCTGGCAAAAGGTTTCCGGGTACTGGAGTCGTTCACTGCCGACAATGAAGAGCTCACGCTGAGCCAAATTGCGGCAGCCGCTGACCTCGACCCCGGCACCACGTTCAGGATGCTCAATACCCTGGTGGACTTGGGCTATGTCTCCAGGCTGCCAGAGAGCCGCCGTTTTGCCTTGACGCTAAAAGTGCTCGACCTTGGCTTCCACGCCATTGCCAGAACAGACCTGCGCAGTATCGTGCGCCCCATTCTGCGGGGCCTGGTCAGCGAAACCCATGAGGCGGCAAGTTTCGCCGTGCTGCAGGGGGCCGACGTTCTTTACCTGGAGCGAGTGCGCGCAGGCATCACCCGCCTCGGTGTCGATATTCGAGTCGGCACCACGGTCCCCGCAGCGCAAACCGCTGTTGGCCGTGCGATCCTGGCCTTCCTGCCAAAGGCTGAGGTGGAACGCATCGCCCAATTGCAGCCTTTGATGCCTTTCATCATGAAACCGCAAGCGGATGAACAACGGCTGGCGGACACCCTGGAACACATTCGTGAAAACGGATACGTGCTGACAGACTCCCTGTTTACCGAAGGCTTGAGAATACTCGCAGTGCCGGTGTTGGATATCGATGGTTACCCGGTGGGGGCTATCAGTATTGCCGCGCCGGCGGTTCGTTGTACGGCCGAAGAACTGAAAGTTCGAGCGTTGGAAACAACTCTGGCGGCCGCCGATGCCATTGGCAAAGCACTGCAGGCCAATGGAAGCGTCGGCTGAGCCACCGGCGCGCCTGTATCGAAACAGTGCTGTAACTGCAGCGGTAAACCCAATAGCTGAACAATAGACAGCGGGCTCTGCTCGTCCCTGATAAAGCTAAAAACAATAAAAGGACACGCTATGTTGATGCAGCAGGAAGTTGAAACATTGCCCGACAAGGTCAAAAGCCAGGCGAATATCAGCGCACGGCTTGAACGGCTTCCAATCACCCGTCAGGTGTTCTGGGCACGCAACATCATTGGCGCCGCCACGTTCTTCGACGGCTATACCATCATCGCAATAGCCTATGCCATGCCGGTATTGGCCAAAGAGTGGGGGTTGTCCGGTGCACAGATCGGCATGATTCTCTCTGCCGGCTACCTGGGCCAGCTGTTCGGCGCGTTGATTTTCGGTTGGCTTGCCGAGCGCATCGGGCGCATGAAGGTGCTTACCTTCACCATCCTGTTGTTCGTGGCCATGGACGTTGCATGCCTGTTTGCCTCCAGCGCAGCGATGATGATCGCCTTCAGGTTTATCCAGGGCATCGGCACGGGTGGCGAGGTGCCGGTGGCCAGTGCCTATATCAACGAGTTGATCGGGTCGAAAAAACGCGGCAAGTTCTTTTTGCTGTACGAGGTGATGTTCCTCCTGGGCCTGGTGGGTGCAGGCATCATCGGCTACCTGCTCGTCCCCGTGTACGGCTGGAAAGCCATGTTCGCGGTGGGCCTGGTTCCGGCCACACTGCTGATCCCGTTACGGTTTTTCCTCTTCGAGTCGCCCCGCTGGCTGGCTTCCAAAGGGCGGCTTGAGGAAGCAGACCAGATCGTCAATCGGCTGGAGGACAGCGCCATCAAAGCAGGCAGAGTGCTGCAGCCGCCCGTTGAAGTGCCACAGATCCAGCGCACCCCGGATGCCCAGGGCTGGAAGGAACTGTTCCGGGGCATGTACCTCAAGCGCTCGCTGGTGATCTGGGCGATGTGGTTCGGCTCTTACATGGTCGCCAATGGCCTGATTACCTGGCTGCCCACCTTGTACCGACAACACTTCAACCTGCCGCTGGAAACCAGCCTGGCGTATGGCTTTATCACCTCGGCAGCCGGTGTGGTGGCAGCGGTGATATGCGCCCTGCTCATCGACAAGGTAGGGCGCCGCCGCTGGTACATCGGGGCCTTGTTCCTCGGTTCAGTGCCATTGGCCCTGCTCACCTTCACAGGGGCAACGGCCCCCCTGCAGATCCTCGCCCTGGCGGGCCTGGCATATGCCTTGGTACAAACCGTGACGTTCTCACTGTACCTGTACTCGGCAGAGTTATACCCCACTCGCCTTCGCGCACTGGGCACCGGTGTTGGCAGTGCATGGCTCAGGTTAGGTTCCGCCACAGGCCCATTGATCGTCGGCCTGACAGTAGGCGGTGGCGGTGTCCACTACGTGTTCGGCGCATTCGCATTGGTTCTGGTTACCACAGGCTTGATGACATCGCTGTTCGCCATTGAAACCAAGGGCCGCATTCTGGAAGAACTCTCGCCCTGAAACTAAACCCGCAACGTTTATAAAACCGTAATTACCTGCAACACCGAAGTTCAGATCCCAACTTACCAGAAAGTACAGACCTGTATTTTTTGCGCCCCCGCACGCGTCAGTGGCGGCATTTCATAACCAAGAGGAAACATCATGAGCACTAAAAATACCCTGGATCTCAAAGGCCTGGTTCCTGCGCCGGTTACCCCATTCACCCGTGAGGGCCAGGTGGACTACGACGCCATTCACAAGCTGGGGGCCTGGCTGGCCAGTTTCGACGGCGTCAAAGGCCTGGTGGTGCTGGGCCACGCCGGTGAAGGCACCTTCCTGACCCAGGCTGAACAAGGGCGTGTCATTCAAGCGTTCAAAGAATCCTGCGGTGGCCGCCTGCCTATCATCGCCGGCATTACCGGTGAAGGCACGCAAGTGGCTGCCGAAGAAGCAAAGCGTGCCGTAGATAATGGTGCCAGCGCCGGGCTGGTGTACCCCTCCCACGGCTGGCTGCGCTTCGGCTACCAGAAAGGCGCAGCACAAGACCGTTACAAGGCAATCTATGAAAACAGCGGCCTGCCGTTGATCCTGTTCCAATACCCGGATGCCACCAAAGCCACCTACGACCTTGAAACACAGTTGGAGATCGCCAAACAACCCGGCGTCTTCGCCATGAAAAACGGCGTACGCAACATGCGCCGCTGGGACACCGAAATCCCGGTGATCCGCAAAGAAGTGCCTGAACTGCAGATCCTCACCTGCCACGACGAGTACCTGTTGCACACCATGTTCGACGTCGATGGCGCTCTGGTGGGTTACGGCGGCCTGACCCCTGAGCCTCTGATCGACTTGATCGCTGCCGGCAAGCGTCGCGATTACCCAGCTGCTCGCGCCATTCACGACAAGTTGCTGCCGGTAACACGCAACGTCTACCACCGTGGCTCCCACATGGAAGGCACCGTGGCCCTGAAGCACGGCCTGGTTGCCCGCGGCATCCTGGACCACGCCACGGTACGCTCGCCGCTGCTGCCACTTGCCGAAGGCGCAGATCGTGAAATCGCCGACGCACTGCGTTCGGCTGGCTTGATCTGAACAAACCCTTGGCGCCTGCCCCAGGCGCCGCACTCAACCACTGAAACAAACAAGGCCCTGTGTTGACAGGGCCTTGTCACCACCTGAACCCATCAATAAAAATAACAAGGGTTGGCATGTTGAAAATACACGCGGGTTCGCGCATCAGGGTATTAGTGATTCCCTTCGCCATGGGCGCTGCGCAGGCTTATGGCAATGACTTTATCGACAACACGAAAGCGACGCTAACGACCAGAAACTTCTTGTTCGATAGAAACTTCACGTCATCGAATACCCCTCAACACCACGCACGCGAGTGGACACAAGGTTTCATCTTCGACCTGAAATCCGGCTTCACCTCAGGGCGTTCAGGCGTGGGCATTGATGTGCTTGGTAAATATGCCATCAAGCTTGACGGCGGCGCGGGGCATTACGGCGCGCTCTTGCTGCCCAAAGATGATGACGGAGGCCCCGCACGCAACTTTGGCCGACTGGGCATCGCCTTCAAGGCGAAGTTTTCAGCCACTGAACTGAAAGCGGGTGAATGGATGCCCAATCTTCCTCTTGTTACAGCAGATGACTTCCGCGCGCTGCCGCAAACGTTCAGGGGCGCACAGCTTACCTCTGACGCCCTCAAGGACTGGAGCCTGTACGCTGGCGAGTTCACAAGCACCAGCTTGCGCAACGACTCTTCGATGGAAGACTTGGCGTTCGCAAATGCCCGCTCGGATGCCTTCCGTTTCGTGGGCGCTGACTATCGGCTACCCACGCAAAAGACCCAGTTGCGCCTGGCATCAGGGCAGCTGAAGGATATCTACAAGCAGCACTATGTAGGCCTGATGCAAGGTTGGCAGCTCGCGCCCGGGATAGCACTGAACGCAAACCTTGCCTATTTCCAGGGCAGCGACGATGGGCGCGCGAAGGCAGGGCGCCTGCAGAACAAGACGGCGTCCGCATTGATCGGGCTCACTGTGCGGCAGCACACCGTGAGCATGGGCCTGCAGGATGTCAGCGGTGAGAGCGGATGGATGAGAATCACCGGCACCGGTGGCGGTTACCTGGCCAACAACACGTTCAACCATGCGTTCGATAACCCCAGGGAAAAATCCTGGCAGGTTCGCTATGACCTCAACTTCGTAGGCTACGGCATCCCGGGCCTGACATTCATGACGCGCTACGTGCAGGGCCGCAACGTGAAGACATCGGCCGTGGACAATGGCAAGGAATGGGTCAGGGAGACGGAGATCGGGTACGTGATCCAGAGCGGGCCGCTGCGAAATGCATCAGTCCGCTGGCGCAACGCGAGTGTTCGCCGTGGCTTCAACGCCAGCGACTACGATGAGAACAGGCTGATTATCAGTTATCCGATAAACATCTTCTGACATCTGGCCTGGCCAGTCGTGGCTGTTTTGTAGCCGCGGCAAGGCCGCTGCCACAAAGCCCGCGAGCGCCGCAGTGGCAGCGTTCAAGCAAGGTCGCCGCCGATGATGATCGGCCAGCGGCGGTGGCTTGCGTTGGCTAAGCTCGCAGGTGAGCTGACCTGCCAAGCTTTCAAGCCTAGGAGCCGCCCATGCCTCTGGTACGCATCGACATCAGAAGACACCCCGACCCCACTCACCTGCAAAAGCTGGGTGGCGTCGTTTACGCCGCCCTCAAGCAAACGATCAATGTGCCCGATCACGACAACTTCCAGGTGCTGACCGAGCACGATGGCGACCGCCTGGTGTATGACCCACAGTACCTGGGCATCCAGCGCACCGATGGCCAGGTGTTCATCCAGATCACGCTCAGCGAGGGGCGTACGGTCGAACAGAAAAAGGCGCTGTACCTGGCCATCGCCGAAGGGCTCAACCGCGAAGCCGGGGTGCGCATGGAGGATGTGTTCATCAACCTGGTCGAGGTGCGCAAAGAGAATTGGTCGTTTGGCAACGGCATTGCCCAGTATGCCCTCTAGCACCCGCGCAGCGGCAGGCTAGTGACTTTGAATGGCTGAGGCCTTCATGGCGCGGGGCAGCTTGCCTGACGCGCGGGCCTTGTTCGCCGCCTGAATCAATTGCAGGTTGCGATTGCGCAATGCCACGTTGCGCCCGACACGCAAGTTGGAACGTGCCGCCAGCACTTCAGCCTGATCGTACTGCCCCTGCTCCAGCCGCAGCACACCGAGGTAGTGCAGCGTGGCGGGATTGCTCGGCTGTATTTGCAGAGCCCGCTCCAGTGTGGCGGCAGCCTGGTCGAGCCGGCCTTCGGCATATTGCCTGGAGGCGGTTTCGATCAACAAGGTCGAGGCGGTGTTACTGCGTGCAGGCGCCCTATGCTCGCCGGCGAGGCTCAAAGAGCACACGGCGACACTGAACAACAGGGTAAGGGCCGACAGCATACGCTTGCTAGGCATCAAGAAAGCACTCGACAAGGCCAGGTGGGTCTGGCTCGAAAGAAGGGGCTATCGACCTCAACAAGGCATCCAAGTTCCCGTTCAGGCGCTCAGGTGGCCATGCAACGCCTCGCCCAACACCTCGAACACCTGAGCGATACGCTTGATCCGGCGCAGGTCGCTGTGCATCGCGATCCACACATCGACCTCAAAACCGAAGCTGTCGGGTAGCACGTGGGTGAGCCCCTGCTGTTTGCCGATGCAGGTCGGGCACAGGCCGAAACCCAGCCCAGCCTTCAGCGCAGCGAGCTGGGCCAGATGATTGTCGGATGCTACGGCGAAATACTGATCCGGTTCACATAGCCCTGTTTCAACCCACCGGCGCACATCGGCCGAGCGCCGGTCAGGGCCGATCAGCGGGCCGCGGCGCAACGCATCGAGGTTTTCAGGTTTGCCGTAGCGCTGCAGGCATTCGGCGCTGGCATGCACGCCGATGCGCAAGCTGCCGACGCGCCTAACGGTGATGTCGGCTTCAACCGGGCGCAGCAGGCGCACGGCAATGTCCGACTGCAGCCTGGCGATGTCTTCCAGCGCGTCGCCGATGCTCAACTCCAGCTTCACGCCGGTGTGGCGATGATGAAAGTCGCGCAATAACCCAGGCAGCACCTCGACGCCCAGCAAGTTGCCACAGGTTACCCGCACCGTACCGCTGTCGGTGGCCGTTTCGGCGCTGGCCATGCGGCTGAACGCCTGCGCAGCATGGTCCATACGCTCGACATGCTCGATCAGCCCGCGCGCCGCCGTGGTCGGCGTGAGGCCCGCAGGCGTGCGGGTGAACAGGCTCAGGTCCAGCGAGCGTTCCAGGTGGTCGAGCCGGCGCCGCGCCGTGGCCTGGGCAATCCCCAGCAGCTTCGCCGCGCCGCTCAGGCTACCGGAACGCAGCACCGCCAGAAACACCCGCTGGCTTTCCCATTCAAGCCCGCTCATACATTCTTGACCAACGGCTGCTCCCTTTTCGCTCTTCTACCGGGGGCGGCCAACGAGGATGATGCGCCCCTGATTCGTCTCGGACGCCATTGTAAGGACTAACACCATGCGATTCACCGGTCATTGCCGCTGCGGGCAACTCGCGCTCGAAATCGAAGCCGCTGCGCGCCCTCCCCTGTATGCCTGCCACTGCCTCAATTGCCAGCGCTGGAGCGGCAGCGCGTTCGGCCTGCATATGCTGTGCGTGGCGTCAGCGGTGCAGTTAACGGGGGAACCCAGCATCTACACCCATGAACATGAGGGGCAGACGTCGACGCAATATGCCTGTGGCATCTGTCATACCCGCATGTTCAACGAGACGACAGCCGCGCCCGGCATGCGCGTGGTGCGCGCCGGCGTGCTGGAGGGCGCAGAGCACCTCACCCCTGTCGCGCATATCTGGGCCCGACGCAAACAGCAGTGGGTAACCCTGCCGGAAGGCGTTGCACAGTGGCCGGAAACGCCAACAGCCGAAGCCTTCGCGGCTGCGTTGATGGGGTGAGACGCCTGGGGTAGCGGCCGCCAGGCAGGCGGCCTCAGCCCTCGGAAACGGTGCTCTGCTCGCCGGCAGCCTGCGCCTCCATCTTCAATCGGTCGGCCTTGCAGATGTACTTGGGCTTGCTCTTGGGCGCCAGCTTCGCCGCGGCTTTTTTCTGGTGGGCTTTCAGTAGCTGGTTGATTTTTTTGCGACGGTTCATGGTGCCACTCGGTTAACAGGTTTGATCAATTGGCATCATACGCGTGCTCCTAACCAACATCACATTGCTGATGAGGGCTTGCGATAGAAATTCGAATATGCGCATATACGTATATTCACATCCAAGGATGCCCCATGATCACCCCTCCTGAAGTCTTCAAGAGCCTGGCGGACGAAACCCGTGCCCGCGCCACGCTGCTGATCGCCAGCCAGGGCGAGTTGTGCGTCTGCGAACTGATGTGCGCGCTGGATGACAGTCAGCCGAAAATCAGCCGGCACTTGGCGCAACTGCGCAACAGCGGCCTGTTGCTGGACCGTCGCCAGGGCCAATGGGTCTATTACCGCCTCAACCCTGCCCTGCCGGCTTGGGTGGGCGAGATGTTGCACGTCACGCTGCGGGCCAATGCCGATTGGCTGGCGCACGACTGCGCACGCTTGAAAACCATGGACGGGCGCCCCGTCCGTGAAGCCACCTGCTGTTGAGCCCTTTGACGCCGCCACACAGCGGCAGGAGTTATCGATGCGAGTGTTGTTCATGTGCACGGCCAACAGTTGCCGCAGCATCCTGTCCGAAGCGCTGTTCAATCACCTGGCGCCGGCAGGCTTTGAAGCTGTCAGTTCCGGCAGTTTTCCCAAAGGCCAGGTATTGCCGCGCAGCCTCACCACGCTGCAGCAGGCGGGTATCTCGATCGAAGGCCTCAGCAGCAAAGGGAACGATGCCTTCGAAGGCAACCCGCCAGACCTGGTCATCACAGTCTGCGACAAGGCAGCCGGCGAGACTTGCCCGGTGTACTTCGGCGCTGCCCTGAAGGCGCACTGGGGGCTTGAAGACCCGTCCGATGTCACAGGGGACGATGCACAGATCAACGCCGCTTTTGTCGCCACGCTGCTGCGCATCGAAGTGCGCTGCAGAGCCTTCTTCGCGCTCGCCTTCGACGAGCTCGGCCCTCAACAACTCAAGCACGAGCTGGACCGCATCGGCTCGCTCTGAACAGGTACAACTGCATGCACGATGAATTGCCCAACCTCGACCTTTCCCTGTTCGGCGATGCCCCACCCGAAGCCCGCGCCAGCAACCACAAGCCGCGCATCTTGCTGCTGTACGGCTCCACGCGAGAGCGTTCGTTCAGCCGACTTCTGGTAGAGGAAGCCGCCCGCCTGCTGGAGCACTTCGGTGCGCAGACCCGCATCTTCGATCCATCGGGGTTGCCGCTGCCCGACGATGCGCCAGTCGAGCATTGCAAAGTGCAAGAGCTGCGCGACCTCATGCAGTGGTCGGAGGTCCAGGTGTGGTGCTCACCAGAGCGTCACGGGGCGATGTCTGCCGTGTTCAAGGCGCAGATCGACTGGGTGCCACTGGCGCTCGGTGCCGTTCGCCCCACCCAGGGCAAGACGTTGGCGGTGATGCAGGTTTGCGGCGGGTCGCAATCCTTCAACGTGGTCAACCAGCTGAGGGTGTTGGGCCGCTGGATGCGTATGTTCACCATCCCTAACCAGTCTTCGGTGCCCAAGGCGTATCTGGAGTTCGACGAGGCGGGGCGAATGAAACCCTCGGCCTACTATGACCGGGTTGTCGATGTGATGGAGGAACTGGTGAAGTTCACCCTGCTGCTGCGCGATCGCAGGGACGCGCTGGTGGACCGCTATTCCGAGCGCAAGGAAAGCGCCGAGCAGCTGTCGGCGCGGGTCAATCAGCGTTCCATCTGAAGCCCGCCATGAACTGGGAGCAGGATCGTGCTCGGCCGCTTGCGGCATGCACGGCCTGGCCACTAACGGGTAAAGAATCAGTCGCTGCCCTTGCGCTTGGCGCTTTTCTTGACGATGGCCTTCATTCGCGTGGCGGCCCGCTGCACCGTGGCCATTTTCTCGGGGCGCTTCATGCCGCGCCACTTGCGTATTTCATCCCGCGTTCGGCCACAGCTCACGCACAGCTCGCTGTTGAGCTGGCAGAGCGAGACGCAGGGGTTGTCGATGTCCTTGGCCATGGGCGGCTCCGTTTGCGGGGTGCGGATGGTAACGCAAGGCAGCAGCGTTGGGTGAATCGCAAATAGACCGCCGCCCATAAACTCGCGCCCAAGTCATTGAGCCACACTGCAGTTCACGCCGCTGCCACCCGTTCGCTATCGCTGCTGACCTCGAACTGCCCTACCAGCTTTTGCAGTTTGTTGGCATTGACCTTCACCGTCTCTGCACTGTTCTGCAACACCACCGCCGTCTGGCGCATTTCGCTGGAAGACTGGTTGACCTGCTCGATGGTCTTGCCATACACGAGGCTGCGCCTGTGAAGCTGCTGAATGATCGCGAACATGCCTTCCACCGCTTGATGCAACTGCACGTTTTCCGACGACGCACCTTCAGCCAGGCGCAGGCTGTCATCGACGTTCTGCACGCCCTCCTCCATGAAGCTCACTGCTTGTTGGGTTTCGTTCTGCAGGCCTTCGACTTTGTCGCGGATGTCATCGGCGGCGCGCGCAGTGCGCAGGGCCAGGCTGCGTACCTCATCCGCCACCACTGCGAAGCCGCGGCCATGTTCACCCGCCCGCGCGGCCTCGATGGCAGCATTGAGGGCCAGCAGGTTGGTCTGGTTGGTGATGTCGCTGATCAGCCCGGTGATGTTGCCGATCTGCGTCATCCTGCTGTCGAGCGACTGCACGCTGGAGGCTGAGCGCGCCACCACATCACGAATCGACTGGGTGCCCTCCTGCACCGCCAGGTATTGCTCACGGGCACGGCTGACCACCTCATCCATGGCCTGTTTCATCTGCTCGGCGCTGACCGAAGCTTGCTGCAGTTCGCCCAGTTGATCCTCCATGATGATCATCATCTGGTGCACTGCATCGGCTACCTCGGCAGAGCTGACGCTCGCCTCCTGGCTGCGCCCCAGCATCATCTGGTTGGTGGCGCCCACCGTGCGGCTGGCCTTGACCACTTGCCCCACCACGGAATCCAGGCGGTCGATGAAGCTGTTGATCCAGCGCGCCATGTCGCCGGTCTCGTCATTGGCCATGGCCGTGGTGTCCAGGCGTTGGCGCAGGTTGCCTTCACCCTCGGCGATGGTCCGCAGCACCCCGCTCATGTCATTGAGCCTGGCCGCCAGCCTTCGGGGCCCAACCACGCTGAACAACAGCGTGGCCCCCAGCATGCTCAAGGCTGCCAATGCATCGTTCAGCCCTTGGGCCAGGCCGGCGTAGTGTTGCACCAGGAAGTTGCAACCGAACAGCCCGGCCATGATCGCAATGTACGGTTTCATCAGCCCGTAGCTGAGCGAGCGCCGGCGGTAGACTTCTTCCAGGTCGGCTTCACACATCATCCCCCAACGGTCCGGTGAACCGGGCAACTGAAACGTGACGCCTTTGCCCACTACCGGTACATGGCGGTAGTCGGAATAACCGGGGTATGTGACGAACAGGTTGGCGCCGTGGCGGATGGTTTCCCGCACGCCGGGGTGAAGTAGCTGCGTGGCCGGGTCGGTGAAGCGCAGCTCAAGCTCCGTATGGCGTTGAACCTGCACGGTGGCCCAGCGCGTATGTACCCCGCTCTTGAGGTTTTCGCCCTGGGTGAACGTAGCGTCTTCGAAACGCGAGCGTGACAACGCGGTGCCCGGCTGGACTGCAGGGTCGAAGCGCGAGTGCGCCATGAACAGGTAGTTGTCCCCCGACTCGGCGAAGATGTGCCCGGCCTCACGCTGGATAAGGTCCCCCAACACATCGTTGGGCACCCGGCCGCAGAGGCAGCCGACCACCTTGCCGTTGGCCTTGAGCGGCTGATAGAACATCAAGGTGACTTCATCGTGAAAGCGCGACGACGAGGGGCCAATCTGCAGGGTCAGCGGGTCCCTGTAGGGGCCGTGCAGGAACGCTGCCTTGAGCCCTTCGGCCACGGCTGCGGTTTGCTCGACCCGCTGCTTTGCGCGTTGCGGCCAGGTCGAGGCGATGACCGTGCCGGTGCAGTCGATGACGAACAGTTCCGAGAAGTCTTCAGCCTGCGCAAGCTTGCTGTGAAGTGCCGTACTGTCGAGATTGGCGAAGCCCGGCGTCAGGTGATCGGCCAGTTCGCTCAAGTGCTCCCACTGTTCACGGGCCCAACTGTGCAGCAACTGCATGCGGGTCTGGGCGATGGCTTCAAACGTTTGCTCGATCACTGGGTAGCTGGCCCGGTTGAGCCAGCAGGCCCAGCCCATGCTGAATCTACCTGTTTTTCCCAACCAAGGGAGCCAACGCTTTTCGTTTGAGGACAACGGCATGGAGCTGCTTGAAAGCGACATTATCTTCACCACATGCGACATGAAAGTGGCAAAGTGATAGCAAGTAATGCGCCAACTCGTACGCATGCTAACGATTTCGTCGTTGTGGGCTACTCAACGCACGCGTGCTGCGCACCAATTAGGTGCTTCGATCACGCCGCGCGCCGAAGCGGAGCGACGCGCCGTCAAGCCGCAGCAGGGGGTGAGCAGCCTGAGGCCGGCGAAGTACGTGAACCCCGCATGGCGGTGGCTGGCAGGGGTAGCCGGAGCCGCTCCGGGGCATTTATGCTTGGTGAACGTTTCGCCAGGATACCGCCATGCCGTCCTCTGAAGCCGACTTGCTGCATAGCTGGCAGCTCAATGCCAAAGCCTGGATCGACGCCGTTCGCGGCGGCGCCATCGAAAGCCGGCGGCAGGTCACCGACCAGGCTATCCTGCTGGCGATTCTCGGCCGCCAGCCTGAACGGGTCCTCGATCTTGGTTGCGGCGAAGGCTGGTTGCTTCGCGCCTTGGCTGACCGGGGCATCGATGCTGTCGGAGTGGACGGTGATGCTGTGCTGGTCGAAGCGGCGCGCGCAGCCGGTTCGTCAGCGGTTCATAAAGCCAGCTATGAACAACTGGCCGCTGAAGAAGTGGACATTGGCGGCGACTACGACCTGGTCTGCGCCAACTTCGCCTTGCTGCACCAAGACATCATCCCCCTGCTGGCGGCGATGAAAGCGCTATTGGCCCCAAGCGGCACGATGGTGATCCAGAGCCTGCACCCTTGGAGCATGGCGAACGGGGATTACCAGGATGGTTGGCGCGAAGAATCGTTTACCGGGTTTGCCGGCCAGTGGCAGCCGATGCCGTGGTATTTCCGCACCTTGGCCAGCTGGTTGAATGCGCTGGATATGGCGGGGTTGCGCTTGGTGAACTTGCAGGAGCCGCAGCATCCTCAAAGTGCTGTGCCGCAATCTTTATTGTTGGTCGCTGAATAAGTGTTTTGCTGCGCCACCCATTCGCGGGGCAAGCCCGCTCCCACAGAACAAAAGCTAACTTACTGATTTGGCAGGGATCCTGTAGGAGCGGCTTCAGCCGCGAACACCGGCAAAGCCGGTGCCGAAGGGCTGGGTAATCTCCCACAGATACCGTCGTACAGACCCGCCGCTAACGCTGCGCGGTGCTGTGCTCGGCCGGTGGAGTCAGTTGCAGCACGCGGTTGCGGCCGCCTTCGGCCAGCAGGTAGCCGCCTTTGCCATCCGCCACGATCGACTGTGGCGCCTTGAGGAACGTCAGCACCGTGTGCTGGGTGCCATCGGCATCAACGCGCAGCAGGCGGGCGCGGTGCGTATTGTCTTCGCTGATCCACAGGCCGCGCTGATCGCACATCAGGAAGGTGGGGTGGCGCAAGCCTTCGACCACCACCGGGTCCTGGCCATCGTCAGACAGCGCACGCACCTTGCCGGTGCCTTTTTCGGTGTACAGCAGGCGGCCATCGGCGCAACGGGCCAGGCCTTCGGTTTCGGTCAGCCCCGAACGCAGTACGTCCAGCTGGCCGCTCGCCCACTGGTAACGCATCAGCCGGCCATTGCCCCTGCGGTCCTCGATGGCATACAGGTAATCGCCGTCGTTCCACAGCCCCTGCACGCTGTCCCCTTCGAACAGGTGGGTCACCTGGCCATCGCGAGACAAGCTGACCGGCGCCTGGCCACCTTCCTGGCTGAACACCCAACCGCCTTGCGCCGCCACCATGCCGTCGGGCTTGGACAGGTTGTCGATCAGCACCACGCGCTCGCCCTGGGCGGTGATTTTGAGGATGCTGCCATGCCCATCATCCAGCTCACGGCTGACCAGCAGGCTGCCATCGGCTTGGGGCAGCAGCGATGCGGCCTTGGCGACGTCCGTGTGCAGTACCTCAACGCTCCAGCCATTGCTGGCCTGGACCGGGTAAAAGCTTTGCCAGGCAAAAAAGCCCAGGGTGGCGGTAAGCAGTGCGGCGGTAGCGGCAAGGGCAATGCGCGGGCCGCGCAGGCGCAGGATGGGCATGAAAAGGGGGCTCCAAAGGTTCGCGCAGGATCCTAGCAAGAGGATGTGAAAAAATTGTCAATCGCGAAAAACAGCCTCACACGTGCTGCAAAAAATAAAAGGATATAAAAAGAACAAAACATTCTAACTAAATGGAATTAAAAAATTGAAAGCCAAACGCCACCTCCTTAGGCTGGGTACACCGCTTCCCACCCCGCCCAAGGATCGCTCCCATGCCCGCCCGTGCCTTCTCACCCCTGCGCCGCCTGCTCGTCGGCGGCTTGCTGGCGACCGTCGCCAGCGCCCTGCTGCCCTGGTCCAATGCCGCCGCCGATGACGGCAAGACCCTGCGCATCGGCTATCAGAAATTCAACAGCATCAACATCCTCAAAGGCAGCGGCGCCCTCGAAAAAGCCCTTGCCCCGCAGGGTGTAAAAGTCAGCTGGCACGAGTTCGCCGCTGGCCCGCAACTGCTCGAAGCCTTGAGCACCGGCGCCATCGACCTTGGCCACGCCGCCGACGCGCCCTCGGTGTTCGCCCAGGCTGCTGGCAAGCCGGTGGTCTACCTCGCCGCCGAACAACCCTACCCACGCGGCATCGGCCTGGTGGTACGGGAACAGGACAACCTCGGCGGCGTGCAGGACCTCAACGGCAAGCGCGTGGCCACCGGCCGCGGCTGGAACGCCCAGTACCTGCTGGCGGTGGCGCTGGAACAGGCCGGCCTGAGCTACAAGGACATCACCCCGGCCTACGTCAACAACGCCGCCGACGCCGTGGCCGCCTTGCAGTCGGGCAGCGTCCAGGCCGCCACCCTGTGGGACCCGTTCCTTGCCGCCGCGCAAAGCCAGCCTGGCCTGAAAAGCCTGCGTGATGGCAGCGGCCTGTCCAACAACCGCACCTTCTACTTGTCCACCGCCGCGTTCGCCGACCAGCACCGCGCGCTGCTCAAGACCTTCTTTGCCGAGCTGGGCAAGGTCAGCCGATGGGCCAACGCCCAACCCGCCGAAGTCGCCGCGCTGCTGGCGCCGCAACTGGGCATCAACGCTAGCGTGCTGGAAGTCGCCAGCGAGCGGCGCAACTACAACGCCGTGGCCATCACCCCACAGATCGTCGCCGAACAGCAGAAGCTGGCCGACACCTTCCAGGGCCTGGGCCTGATCCCGCACAAGCTGCAGGTGGCCGATGCGGTCTACCCGGCTTCCGTGCTGCCTTGAGCGGAGAACCTTAGCGATGCCCCGTCACATTCGTTTCAACGCTTTCAGCATGAACGCCGCCAGCCATCAGTCGCCTGGGTTATGGCGCCACCCGCGCAATACCAGCGTGGCCTTCAATAGCCTCAGCTACTGGACCGACCTGGCGCGCCTGCTGGAACGCGGGCTGTTCGATGCGCTGTTCATCGCCGATGTACTGGGCATCTACGACGTGTACCAGGGCGGCCCCGACGCCGCCCTGCGCGGCGGCGTGCAGGTGCCGGTCAACGACCCGCTGCTGCTGGTGCCGGCGATGGCCGGGGTCACCGAACACCTGGGTTTTGGCGTGACCTTTTCGCTGACCTACGAACACCCCTACCCCTTCGCCCGGCGCATGTCCACGCTCGACCACCTGAGCAATGGCCGCGTCGGCTGGAACATCGTTACCGGCTACCTGGACAGCGCCGCGCGCAACCTGGGCCTGGCCCGCCAGCTTGGCCACGACCAGCGCTACGACCTGGCCGAGGAGTACCTGCAGGTGTTGTACAAGCTCTGGGAAAAAAGCTGGGACGACGACGCCGTGGTACTGGACCGGGAAACCGGCCGCTACATCGAACCGTCGAAAGTGCACGCCATCGGCCATGCCGGCGAGCACTTCCAGGTGCCTGGCATGCACCTGTGCCAGCCCTCGCCGCAACGCACGCCGGTGCTGTTCCAGGCCGGCGCCTCGGCACGCGGCCAGCAGTTTGCCGCCATGCACGCTGAATGCGTATTCATCAGCGGGCCAACGCCTACCGTACTGCTCCGCTATGCCGACGGCATTCGCCAGGCCAGTGAAGTGGCCGGCCGTGGCCGCGACGAGGTGCTAATTTACGCCCAGGCACTGCTGATCGTCGCTGCGACCACCGAGCAAGCGCAGGCGCGTTTTGCCGAATACCGCCGCTACGTCGACCTGGATGCAGCGTTGGCCCTGCTGTCGGGCTGGACTGGCATCGACTTCGCCGGCCTCGACCCGGACACCCACATCGAGTATGTCGAGAACGATGCCGGCCGCGCCGCCCTGGCTGCCTTCACCGCCGCCGACCCCGATCGCCGCTGGACCGTGCGCGAAGCCGCCGAGTTCATTGGCCTGGGTGGCCGCGGCCCGGTGCTGGTAGGCAGCGCCAGCGAGATTGCCGACCAGCTGGAAACCTGGCTCGACCAGACCGGCATCGACGGTTTCAACCTGACGTATGCCGTGCAACCAGACGACCTGGCCAACGTGGTCGAGCTGCTGGTGCCCGAGCTGCAGCGCCGCGGCCGCTACCCGCTGGGCTATGCCGACGGCACCTTGCGCCACAAGCTGTTTAGCCGGGGCGATCATCTGCCTGAAGCCCACGCTGGCCGGCAAGTCCGCATTCAGTAAGCAAATACGGGGTATTACAACATTTAATTTGTGGATGACACGGGCTGGCCCCTATGCTGTCCGTGCATCCCCTGCACGCACCGGCCGGTGTGGTCCAAGGCACGGGGAGAGAACAACAAGTCGAGACCGTTCATGTCGAATCACTCCTACTTCGCCCCCCACGGTGGGCACCCAGCTCAAACCGAGCTGCTGACTGACCGTGCCATGTTCACCGAAGCCTATGCCGTCATCCCTAAAGGCGTTATGCGTGACATCGTCACCAGCCACCTGCCGTTCTGGGACAAGATGCGCATGTGGGTCATCGCCCGCCCGCTGACCGGCTTTGCCGAAACCTTCTCCCAGTACATCGTCGAGCTGGCCCCGGAAGGCGGCAGCGAGCGCCCGGAGCTGGACCCTAACGCAGAAGCTGTGGTGTTCATCGTCGAAGGCGAGCTGGACATCACCGTTGAAGGCAAGCACCACACCCTGGTACCTGGCGGCTATGCCTTCCTGGCCCCAGGCGCCGAATGGAGCCTGCGCAACAACAGTAAGTCCAACGTCACCTTCCACTGGCTGCGCAAGCACTACCAGAAGGTCGAAGGCCTGGACATTCCCGAGTCGTTCGTCACTCACCGCGACAACGCCACCGTCATCGAAATGCCGGGCACCGAAGGCCGCTGGAAAACCACCCGCTTCGTCGACATGGCCGACATGCGCCACGACATGCACGTCAACATCGTCACCTTCCAACCGGGCGGCGTGATCCCATTCGCCGAAACCCACGTGATGGAACACGGCCTGTATGTGCTGGAAGGCAAAGCGGTCTACCGCCTGAACCAGGACTGGGTCGAAGTGGAAGCCGGCGACTTCATGTGGCTGCGCGCCTTCTGCCCGCAAGCCTGCTATGCCGGCGGCCCAGGCAACTTCAGCTACCTGCTGTACAAAGACGTGAACCGTCACGTGCACCTGACGCTGAACCCACAGCGTTAAGCACTGACAGCTTCAGCGAAGCCCGCCTTCTGGCGGGCTTTGTGTTTGCCATGACGCTCAGCGCGCCTGGAAGACCGAGCGGCGCTCGGTCTGCGCCGCACTGAAACTTTATCGCCAAGCCCCGGATCGCACGCGCCGCATCACCACCCCCACCAGCACCACATTGACCAACGCCAGCGAGCACAGCGTCAGCAACACCCCCATCGAGCCAAAGTGCTCGAACAGGTAGCCCCCCACCAGCGGCGTCAACGCCTGCCCGATCAGCGAGGGCCGCGACATGCGCCCCATCAGCAGCACATATTGCGCCGGCGGCATCATCGCTAGCGGCAATAGCCCGCGCACGATCGCCCGCAAGCCATTACCGCAGCCGAACACCAGCAGCCCCACCGCGGTGGCCGCCGGTACCAGCGTCACCATCAACAGGCCCACCAGCACCAGGCTTACCCAGGCCAGCGCCGTCCAGATCGGGTGACGTTTGCCAGCCAGGATTTGCAGCACTCTCGATGCCACCTGGCTGGGGCCGAGCATCGCCGCCAGGCCGATCGCCACCGGCAGCGAATGCCCAAGGCCCTGCAGCACGGCCACCAGTTGCACGGCAATCGCCGTCATGATGATCGCGCCAATGGCGAACATGCTGGTCAACAGCAGGTAGAGCGGCCGATCCACCCCGGTATCGGCGTTTTTCTCCTGGGACTTGCGCGCCTCGACCCGCCCGCCCGGCGGTAACACCCGCCAATACAAGGGTGCTACCACTAACAGCAACACGATTGCATAGCACACGCAGGTGATGCGCCAGCCCAGGTGTTCGATGGCCAATGCCACAGTTGGCCAGGACAGGGTCGAGGCAAAGCCGGCGATCAAGGTAATGCCGGTAATGGCCTTGCCGGCGCCGTCGCCATATAGCCCGCCAAGCGTGGCGAACAGAGCCTCGTACAGCCCCATGGCCATACCCACCCCGATCACCGCCCACGCCAGCAGAAACAGCGCCAGGCTTTGGCTGACAGCCATGATCAGCAGGCCCACTGCTACCACCGCGCCGCTGGCCGCCATTTGCGGGCGGCCGCCATAACGGGCGACCAGCCGGCTGGACAGCGGGGCGAACAGGGCAGACACCATCAGGCTCAGCGACAGTGCGCCATACACCCACTGGCTGGGCCAGCCGGTGTCGCGGCTGATCGGGTCGGCCATTACCGCCATGAGGAAGAACGAACCGCCCCAGACCAGGATTTGCAGGATGCCCAGGCAGACGATGCCAAAGGGCCTGGGGAATTGCGGGGTACTGGTCACGGTAAGGCCTTAGGTCATGTGCGGGGTGTCAGGGCCGGCCTCTTCGCGGGGCACGCCCGCTTCCACAGGTAGCCGATTGCCATCGAGTGCTGCACGGTACCTGTGGGAGCGGGCTTGCCCCGCGAAAGGGCCGGCACAGGCACCCTACCATGCCCGCCATCGATGAAATATCCCGACATATCATTGCGCGTGATAATAACCTTCGCTGCATTCGATTCGTGCGTCACGCGCAAGGCACTCACACTCCGCCCACTACTAATACATTGGCGGAGTTCTCCATGGACCACTCACTCAAACCCTCGCGCTTTCCCCTCGCTGCCCTGGCAGTGGTGGTGCTCAGCGCTTGCGGTCGAACCCCAGACGCCGTGCAGGCTCCCGCCGCGCCGAAAGTCACCGTTGCCAAGGTGATCGAACAACCGATCAACGAGTGGGACGAATTCACCGGCCGCCTCGAAGCGCCGGAAACCGTTGAAGTACGCCCACGGGTCTCCGGCCAGATCGACCTTGTCGGCTTCACTGAAGGCGCCCAAGTCAAGAAAGGCGACCTGCTGTTCCAGATCGACCCGCGCCCGTTCCAGGCTGAAGTGCGCCGCCTCGAAGCCCAGCTGCAACAAGCCAAGGCCACGGCCATCCGCAGCGCCAACGAAGCGCGCCGCGGTGAGCGTCTGCGTGACAGCAACGCCATCTCCGCCGAGCTTGCCGAATCGCGCAGCAGCGCCGCCGCCGAAGCCCGCGCCGGTGTGGATGCGATCCAGGCCCAGCTCGACCTGGCCCGCCTGAACCTCAGCTTTACCCGCGTCACGGCGCCTATCAGCGGCCGTGTCAGCCGGGCCCAGTACACCGCCGGCAACATCGTCAGCGCCGATGTCACGCCGCTGACCAGCGTGGTCTCGACCGACAAGGTATATGCCTACTTCGACGCCGACGAGCGCGTGTACCTCAAGTACACCCAGCTGGCGCGCGAAGGCCAGCGCGGCCAGACCACCCCGGTGTACCTGGGCCTGACCAACGAAACCGGCAGCCCGCACCTTGGCCAGATGAACTTCGTCGACAACCAGGTCAACCCGCGCACCGGCACCATCCGTGGTCGCGCCGTGTTCGACAACCGCGACGGCCAGTTCACCCCCGGCCTGTATGCGCGCCTGAAACTGGTCGGCAGCGCCCAGTACGACGCCATGTTGATCAACGACGAAGCCGTGGGCACCGACCTTGGTAAGAAGTTCGTGCTGGTCATGGACAAGGACAACAAAGCCACCTACCGCGCCGTGGAACTGGGGCCGAAGCTTGAAGGCCTGCGCATCGTGCGCAGCGGCCTGGCCAAGGACGACCGCATCGTGGTCAAGGGCCTGCAGCGGGTACGGCCGGGCTCGCCCGTCACTCCGGAAGAAACAGCAATGGCCAGCGAACAGACCCTCGCCGCCCTCGCCAAGCAACGCCAGGCGCTCGAGGCCAGCAACACGGCGCAGAAGGTAGCGGGCTCCACCGAGAAAGTCGCCAGCGCCCAAGCGCCACGCGGTTAAGGGATCACTCCGATGAACTTTTCCAAATTCTTCATTACCCGGCCGATCTTCGCCGCGGTGCTATCGCTGGTGCTGCTGATCGCAGGTTCGATCTCGCTGTTCCAGTTGCCGATCAGCGAATACCCGGAAGTAGTACCGCCTACCGTGGTGGTGCGCGCCAACTTCCCCGGCGCCAACCCCAAGGTGATCGGCGAAACCGTCGCTGCGCCCCTGGAGCAGGCTATCACCGGTGTCGAGAACATGCTGTACATGTCCTCGCAGTCCACCGCCGATGGCAAGCTGACCCTGACCATCACCTTCGCCCTGGGCACCGACCTGGACAACGCCCAGGTACAGGTGCAGAACCGCGTCACCCGCACCCAACCCAAGCTGCCGGAAGAAGTGACGCGTATCGGTATCACCGTCGACAAGGCCTCGCCGGACCTGACCATGGTCGTGCACCTGACCTCGCCGGACCAACGCTACGACATGCTCTACCTGTCCAACTACGCCATTCTCAACATCAAGGATGAGCTGGCGCGCCTGGGCGGCGTGGGCGATGTGCAGCTGTTCGGCATGGGCGACTATTCGCTGCGCGTGTGGCTCGACCCGAACAAGACCGCTTCGCGCAACCTGACCGCCAGTGACGTGGTCGCAGCCATCCGCGAACAGAACCGCCAGGTAGCGGCCGGCCAGTTGGGTGCCCCGCCCGCCCCCGGCTCAACCAGCTTCCAGCTGTCGATCAACACCCAGGGCCGCCTGGTCAACGAGGAAGAGTTCGAGAACATCATCATCCGTGCCGGTGCCGATGGCGAAATCACACGCCTCAAGGACATCGCCCGGGTCGAGCTCGGCTCCAGCCAATATGCCCTGCGCTCGCTGCTGAACAATCAGCCGGCCGTCGCCATCCCGATCTTCCAGCGCCCAGGCTCCAACGCCATCGACATCTCCGACGAAGTGCGGGCAAAAATGGCCGAGCTGAAGAAGGATTTCCCGGAAGGCATGGACTACAGCATCGTCTATGACCCGACCGTCTTCGTGCGCGGTTCCATCGAAGCGGTGGTGCATACGCTGTTCGAAGCGCTGGTACTGGTGGTACTGGTGGTAATCCTGTTCCTGCAGACCTGGCGCGCCTCGATCATCCCACTGCTGGCTGTGCCGGTATCGCTGATCGGTACCTTTGCCGTGATGCACCTGTTCGGCTTCTCACTTAACGCGCTGTCACTGTTCGGGCTGGTACTGGCGATCGGCATCGTGGTGGACGACGCCATTGTCGTGGTGGAGAACGTCGAGCGGAACATCGGGCTGGGCCTGAAACCCCTGGAAGCCACGCAAAAGGCCATGAGCGAAGTGACCGGGCCGATCATCGCCACGGCGCTGGTGCTGTGCGCCGTGTTCGTACCTGCCGCATTCATTTCCGGCTTGACCGGGCAGTTCTACAAGCAGTTCGCGCTGACCATCGCCATCTCCACCGTGATTTCGGCATTCAACTCGCTGACGCTGTCGCCGGCCTTGGCTGCGGTGCTGCTCAAAGACCACCACGCACCCAAGGACCGTTTCTCGCGGTTCCTCGACAAACTGCTGGGCAGCTGGCTGTTCGCCCCGTTCAACCGCTTCTTCGACCGTGCGAGCCACCGTTACGTGGGTGGCGTGCGCCGGGTCATCCGTTCCAGCGGCATCGCCCTGTTCGTTTATGCGGGCCTGATGGGCCTGACCTACCTGGGCTTCTCGTCCACTCCGACCGGTTTTGTGCCGGCCCAGGACAAACAGTACCTGGTGGCCTTCGCCCAGCTGCCGGATGCCGCCAGCCTCGACCGTACCGAGGCGGTGATCAAGCGCATGAGCGAAATTGCCCTGAAGCAACCGGGCGTTGCCGACTCGGTGGCCTTCCCGGGGCTGTCGATCAACGGTTTCACCAACAGCCCGAACAGCGGCATCGTGTTCACCCCGCTCAAGCCGTTCGATGAGCGCAAGGACCCAAGCCAGTCGGCTGCGGCCATCGCCGCCGCGCTGAATGCCCAATTCGCCGACATCCAGGACGCCTACATCGCGATCTTCCCACCGCCGCCGGTACAGGGCCTGGGCACCATTGGCGGCTTCCGCCTGCAGATCGAGGACCGCGGCAACCTGGGCTACGAAGCGCTGTACAAGGAAACCCAGAACATCATCGCCAAGAGCCACAACGTGCCGGAACTGGCGGGCCTGTTCACCAGCTACCAGGTCAACGTTCCGCAGGTCGATGCTGCCATCGACCGCGAAAAGGCCAAGACCCACGGCGTGGCGATCACCGACATCTTCGACACCCTGCAGGTCTACCTGGGCTCGCTGTACACCAACGACTTCAACCGCTTTGGCCGCACCTACCAGGTCAATGTCCAGGCCGAGCAGCAGTTCCGCCTCAATGCCGAGCAGATCGGCCAGCTGAAGGTGCGCAACAACTTGGGCGAAATGATCCCGCTGGCGACCTTCCTCAAGGTCAGCGACACCTCCGGGCCTGACCGCGTGATGCACTACAACGGGTTCATTACCGCGGAAATCAACGGTGCCGCAGCCCCAGGCTACAGCTCCGGCCAGGCCGAGGCGGCCATCGAGAAGCTGCTGAAAGAGGAACTGCCCAACGGTATGACCTTCGAGTGGACCGACCTGACCTACCAGCAGATCCTCTCCGGCAATACCGCGCTGCTGGTGTTCCCGCTGTGCGTACTGCTGGCGTTCCTGGTGCTGGCGGCCCAGTACGAAAGCTGGAGCCTGCCGCTGGCGGTGATTCTGATCGTGCCGATGACTCTGCTGTCGGCGATTACCGGGGTGATCGTCTCGGGTGGCGACAACAACATCTTCACCCAGATCGGTTTGATCGTACTGGTGGGCCTGGCGTGCAAGAACGCGATCCTGATCGTCGAGTTCGCCAAGGACGAGCAAGCCAAGGGCCTCGACCCGCTGGCCGCAGTACTGGAAGCCTGCCGCCTGCGTCTGCGGCCGATCCTGATGACCTCGATCGCCTTCATCATGGGCGTGGTGCCGCTGGTGTTCTCCTCCGGTGCCGGCTCGGAAATGCGCCATGCCATGGGTGTCGCGGTGTTCTCGGGGATGATCGGCGTGACCGTGTTCGGGCTGTTCCTGACCCCGGTGTTCTTCTTCCTGATCCGCCGTTTCGTCGAGCGTCGCCAGGCCCGCAAGGCCGAACGCGTTCAATCGCTGGAGAGCCACGCATGAACCTGCTCAAACCCCTGACCCCGAGCTTGCTGGCATTGGCCCTGGCAGCCTGTGCGGTAGGCCCGGATTACCAGGCGCCGGCCACTGAACCTGCACATCTGGACAGCACCGTGCAGGCCAAGGCCTTCGACCGTAGCCGCTTCGAGAGCGTGTGGTGGAAGCAGTTCGACGACCCGGTTCTGAACCAGCTGGTGCAGGCGTCGCTGGACGGCAACCGTGACCTGCGCGTGGCCTTTGCCCGGCTCAAGTCGGCACGGGCGATTCGCGACGATGCCGCCAACGACCAGTTGCCGGTGGTCACCAGCCGCGCCAGCAGTGAAGTCGGCAAGGGCCAGGTGCCCGGCGAGACCGAGCAGCGGGTCAACAGCGAGCGTTACGACCTGGGCCTGGACATGGCCTGGGAACTCGACCTGTTCGGCCGCATCCAGCGCCAGATCGAAGCCAGCGATGCCCAGGCCGACGCCGCCCAGGCTGACCTGCACCAGCTGCAGGTCAGCCTGATCGCCGAGCTGGTCGATGCCTACGGCCAGCTGCGTGGCGCGCAATTGCGCGAAAACATCGCGGTAGCCAACCTCAAAACCCAGCAGGAGTCACGCACCATCACCGTGACCCTGCGCGATGCCGGGGTCGGCAACGAGCTCGATGTGGTGCGTGCCGATGCGCGGCTGGCCGGGGTCGAAGCCACCGTGCCGCAGCTGCAGGCGGTACAGGCACGGGCGCGACATCGCATCGCCACCCTGCTCGGCCAGCGCCCGGACGCCCTGACCGTGGACCTCTCGCCCAAGGCCTTGCCGGCAATCGCCAAGGCGCTGCCGGTGGGCGACCCGGGTGAGCTGCTGCGCCGCCGCCCGGACATCCGCAGTGCCGAACGGCAGCTGGCCGCAGCCACTGCCAACGTTGGCGTAGCCACGGCCGACCTGTTCCCGCGGGTGAGCCTCAGCGGCTTCCTGGGTTTCACCGCCGCGCGCGGCTCACAGATCGGCTCCTCGGCGGCCAACGCCTGGGCGCTGGGCCCCAGCATTACCTGGGCAGCGTTCGACCTGGGCAGCGTGCGGGCCCGCCTGCGCGGCGCCAAAGCCGACGCCGAAGGCGCCCTGGCCAATTATGAGCAGCAGGTGTTGCTGGCCCTGGAGGAATCGGCCAATGCCTTCAGCGACTATGACAAGACCCAGCAGCGGCTGTTGTCGCTGATGCGCCAGAGCGATGCCAGCCGCAAGGCGGCAGAGCTGGCTTCGGTACGCTATCGCGAAGGCACCGTGGACTACCTGGTGCTACTGGACGCCGAACGTGAACGGCTGAGTGCCGAGGACGCCCAGGCGCAGGGCGAAGTTGACCTGTACCGCGGCATTGTCTCGATCTACAAGGCACTTGGCGGTGGCTGGCAGCCGGAGACAGTCGCCAGCGCACGCTGACTCGTCCCGTTTCAACGACTCCTTTGGTTGGCTCCTCCCCCAACCGTTTGCCCCGCTGGCCTCGGCCCGCGGGGCTTTTTTATGCGGCTTGCACCCCAGGGCATTCTGCCCCAAGCTCTTGCTTCCCCCGCTTTGGACCGCCCGATGCCCAGACGTCACCATTACCTGATCGCTGTGTTGCTGCTGATCCTGGTATCGGTCGGTATCGCGTACCTGCGCCGTGAGCCCCCCTCGGCGCCCGCGGCACTGCCGCCGCACAGCTACGTCAAGGCACTGCGCCAAGCCCACGACGGCCAGCCGGGTGCTGCCCGGGTGCTTTACCAGCAGCTGCAACGCCACGACCTGGCGCCGATCCGCCGCGCCGCCCTGTACGCAGAGCTGCCCAACTACCCGTCGCCGCAAGCGCTGAAACTGGCCCAGGTAGACCTGGAAAACGATGAACCACTGGTGCGTCGCGCCGCGATCGCCAGCATCCGCCGCCTGCTACCCGCTGCCCAGCGCAGCCTGGTGCTGGGGCCGCTGCTGGACGATGACGAGCAAAGCGTGCGGTTTGCCGCTGTCGATGCCTTGCTCGGCCTCGACCCGGACGCCATCGGCCTGTATTTCGGCCCGCTGCAAGCTGCATTGGAGCAGTATCAACAGGCGCTGCAGCAAAAGCCTGACGACGCCGAAGCCCAGGTTCACCTGGCGCGCCTGTACTTGCATGAAAATGAATACACTCAGGCCGCAGCCGCCCTGCAGCGCAGCCTCGCCCTGGCCCCGGAAAGCCCCGATGCCCTGGCGACGCAGGTGCGCCTGCTGGAGCGCCAGGGCCATCATGACCAGTCCAGACAGGTGCTGGCCAAGGCTTTGGCACTGCGGCCTGACTCGGCCTTCCTGCAGCACGAGCTGGGCCTCTGGTTGATCCGTCACGACCAGCGTGAATACGCCCTGCTCGCCCTGTCACGCGCGGTCGAACTGGAGCCGGACAACGCCGATTATCGCTACACGCTGGCGGTAACCCTGCATGATCTGGAGCAGTCCGATGCAGCACAGAAGCAGCTCGAAACCTTGCTCAGCCGGCAACCGGCCAACCGCCGGGCACGGGTGCTGCTGATCCAGTACTGGAAAGAAACCGGGCAGTTGCAGAACGTTCAGGTATTGCTGGCTGAACTCGAACGGCAAAACCCGGACGACCCTATCTTGCAGCAAGGGTTGTAGATGCTTTGAACCCTGGGGGAAGGGCTGTGGTCCAGAGGGTATCGGACCACCCACGGCATGGCCAAGCATGGCAGTGCCTTCAAGGAGAATCGCATTGGCCAGCTCGCTGTCGCTGGACGAACGTGCCCTTATCCTGGCACCCACGCAACTCGCCACGGACACCTCGACGTTTTTGGCGAGCGCCGGGATCGATTGCCTGTGCTCGCGTGATATCGGCAGCTTGCGAGACGGCCTTGGCGAAGGTGCAGCGCTGGCCATCATTGCCGAGAATGCGCTCAACGGCAGCCAGCGCGATTTACTGCAGGGCTTTATCGATGAGCAGCCCCCGTGGTCGGATTTGCCCATCGTGCTGCTTACCCATAGCGCTCAAGCCTCCCCTGCCACGACACCTAACGACCATCCGCTGGGCAACCTGACGCTGTTGACCATTCCATTCGAAGAAGAACAGCTGCTGGAGCTGATCAAGCTCGCGTTGCGCCACCGTCGTCGCCAGTATCAGGCACGCGACAAATTGCTCGACCTGCAGCAGCGCCTGGATGCCCGCAGCCAGGTGCAACAGAGCGCCGAACTGGCCCTGCACCAGACCCGCAAAATGGAGGCGATTGGCCAACTCGCCGGCGGCGTCGCTCACGATTTCAACAATTTGCTCACGAGTATCGGTGGCAGCTTCGAACTGATCGACCGCCGCCTGAAACAAGGCAGTACCAAGGGCGTTGAGGGCATCCTGCGCATGGGCCAGGAAGCCGTTTCTCGCGCTGCGCGGCTGACCCATCGCCTGCTGGCGTTTTCTTCAAGGCAATCACTGCACAGCCAGCGCATCGATTTGCATGCCATGTTGCAACAGCAGCGGCTCCAAGCCCCGTTTGAGCAAAACGTTGTTCTGGATGTGCGTCTACCTGCCGACCTCTGGCCCGTGCAGGCCGACGATGGGCAATTGCAGGAAGCACTCGACAACCTGTTGCTCAATGCCCGTGAAGCCATGCCCAGTGGCGGCGTGCTGCGCATCGTGGCGAGTAATTGCAAGGTGGCGACGAAGCAGTTCGCCGACGGCGGCCTGGCAAACGGTGACTATGCGTGCCTGAGTATCATCGATGAAGGCCAGGGCATGTCGCAAAGTACCCTGGAACATGCCTTCGAGCCGTTCTTCAGCACCAAGCCGGTCGGCCAGGGCATCGGCCTGGGCCTGTCGATGGTGTACGGCTTCAGCAAACAGTCGCAAGGCCATGTGGAGCTGCACAGCCAGATAGGCCAGGGCACTCGCGTGGACCTGTACCTGCCACGTCACATCGACCAGGCGCAGGCGCACAAGCCTGCCAAGCCGCTCCCGACGGGTAACGGCTGCGATGTATTGCTGGTTGAGGACGACCCGCATGTTCGCCAGCTGTTGTGTCAGGCCCTGCAGGAGCACGGCTACCCGTGCCGCAGTGCCTGCAATGCCAGCGAAGCTTTGCAGGTGCTGCGCTCATCCCAGTCGATCGACCTGCTGATCAGCGACGTAGGGCTGCCCGGCATGAACGGCCGCCAACTGGCAGAAATTGCCCGCACCTTGCGCCCGCAACTGCCGGTGCTGTTCATCACCGGTTACGCCGAGACGGCAATGGCGCGGGAGGGGTTTCTTGGCCCAGGCATGCAATTGATCTGCAAACCGTTCGAGCTCAAGCAGTTACAGGCCCAGGTGGCACAGATGATTGGCGAGGCCAGCCCCGTCAATCGGCCAGCATGAGCAGCGCCTGATTGCCCAGGGTGGCCAGTTCGAATGGTTTGAGCAGCAACGCTGTACCCGGGACTTCCAGCAATTGCGGCTCCAGCGGGTGATCAATGTAGCCAGTGATGAAAAGAATCTTCTGTTCAGGGTTGATCATGCGCACCGCTCTGGCCACTTGGCGCCCACTGAAGCCACCCGGCAAGCCGATGTCGGTGATCACCAGGTCGAAAGGCCCATCGTGCCTGTACCGCCCCAGCGCAGCATTGGCATCCGTTACATCACACACCACAAAACCACGTTCGCGAAGGTATTCCCGCATCAGCAAACGCAGGTTGTGCTCGTCATCGACCAGCAGCACGCGCTGCCCCTTGGCCGGCGAAACTTGCGGCACAGGCGGCATGGGCGGCTCTGCTATCGCCTCATGGCAACGAGGGAACAGCATGCAGGCCTTGGTCCCGTGGTCCGGCACCGATTCCAGCCAGATGTAACCACCCGACTGGCCGACAAACCCATGGACCATGGGCAACCCCAGCCCGGAGCCGCGCCCGGTGGATTTGGTGGTGAAGAACGGCTCGAAGGCCTTGGCCAAGTCATCGGCCGGCATGCCATGCCCATCGTCCATGACCTGCAGGGCAACATAATCTCCCGGCGGCAGCCCGAGCTCATCAGGGAACGCAGAGGCCAGGCGTGTGTTGATCGTGCGTATCGTCACATTGCCCTGCCCCAGGCAGGCTTCGTACGCATTGGCGCAAAGATTGACCAGGCTGTTCTCCAGCTGGCCGACATCCAGCAAGACGGCCCACGGCTCTACATCCATTTCCCAGTTCAAGCGGATTTCCGCACCGAGCACCTGACGCAACAATGGCTCCATGTCCGCAAGCTGGCTGTTCATGTTCAGCGGCTTGGGGGCCAGGGGCTGTTGCCGGGAAAACGCCAACAGCCGATGCGTCAGGCTCATGGCGCGCTGCACCGAATCGCGGGCCAGGTCCACATAACTGTCGATGCGCTCCATGCGCCCTTGGCTCAGGCGTCGCTGCAACAACTCAAGGCTACCGCCAATCCCCGACAGCAGGTTGTTCATCTCATGTGCCATGCCGCCGGCAAGATGGCCGACAGCCTCCAACCGCTGGCTGTTTCGCAACAAGGCTTTCGACTGACGCATCGCCTCTTCGCGATCCTCGCTGATGTCACGCCCCACGGCCGTCAGCACATGACCATCAAAGCTGGCATTCCAACGGAACCAGCGGTAGTGGCCATCCGCATGGCGCATGCGTGTTTCGAGCTGTTCGGCGCCGCGCTGGCGGACGAAATCCATCACAGACACTTGCAACTCGGCCCGGTCTGCCGGGTGGATCAGTTGCAGGATCGGCAAATCCTTTACCTGTTCCTCGCTCCAGCCCAGGATACGGTGCCAGGCCGGGTTGGCAGACTGCAGCTTGAGGTCGCGGGTGACAATGATCATCGCGTCGCGCGACAGCTGCCACATGTACTCGCGATCATCCATGTAGCGCTTGATCTGGCGCTCGAAGGTCTGCGCCTGCTCGCGCCATTTATGATGCAGATCCACGCTGGCGGTGGTTTCGATCACTGTATGCAGAAACCCCACCACCTCGTGTTGCTCGTCACGAATGGGCGTATAACTGAACGCATACCACGCCTTGACACCACTCTTCGCGCACTCGATCCATAGTGGTTGATCTTCGACAAAGCTGGAGCGCCCCTCGAGTGCCTTGAATACCCATGGGCCCACATCACTCCAGGCCGCCTGCCACAACGTATCGAAGCTTCTGCCCAACCCATGCTCAAGATTCTCGAGCAATGCCACATAGGCGTCATTGTGGATGACGATCAAGTTCGGCCCCCAGACAACAGCACTGGGAAACGGCGAAAGCAGCATCATGTCCACAGCAATGCGCAACGACGCCTGCCAGTGCGGCAACTGGCCAAGCCCGGTCTGCCGCCAGTCGAAATGCGCGATCCTGTCACCCATGCCTGCGGCCGGCTTTGCGCCCGAGGACAGCTGCACGCCACGGGGCGAAGGTTTGTGCGAAGGACCGTTAGCGCTCAATGGAGTGATCCGCCTGTGCTCTAGGGGAAATAGGGTTGCTGCATCATCTGCTGCCGTGTTCGCTACTGCAATAGCGGCCGTGTGAACACCGTCGCTATCCAGCCGCACGCTGAAGGACAGCACATGATGGCAGCCCAACAAAAGTAGCACAATGCCACCAGTCAAGTGCATATCCCTGAGCGGCAGCTATGCTGTTCAGGTTTCCCTGCTCCATGGACTGACTTCCCCGTTTGACTACAGACAGGAGTGTAGTGATGAGCAAGAAGATTCTGGTTGTGCTGACCAATACCGCCAAGTACCCGAGCCTGAACCGAGCCACGGGTTTATGGCTTGGCGAGGCGGTGCATTTTGTCGATACCGTACAAAAAGCCGGCTATACCGTGGACTATGTCAGCCCCGGTGGGGGTTACGTGCCAATTGATCCGCATAGCCTGCAGATGGCGCCAGAACTGGATTGGCACTATTACGACGACAAAGCATTCATGAACCGGCTGGGCACTTCGTTGAGCCCCGGCCAGGTCAAGGCCGACGAATACTGTGCCATTTATTACACGGGTGGCCATGGGGTCATGTGGGACTTCCCTGATAACCAGCCGCTGCAAGAGTTGGCACGCAAGATCTACGAAAAAAACGGAGTTGTCGCCGCCGTGTGTCATGGGGTGGTCGGCCTGCTTAACATCAAGCTCAGCGATAACAGGTTATTGCTCAAGGATCGCCAGGTCACAGGTTTTTCGAACACTGAAGAAAAACTTGCGGAGCTTGAAGGTGCAGTGCCATTCCTGACTGAAAACGAACTGGGTGCGCGAGGCGGCAACTACATAAAGCATGATGAGCCCTGGAAACCTTTCGTGATGTGCGACGACCGCGTGCTGACAGGACAGAACCCGGCCTCAACCCAGTTGCTGGCCGAAAAAGTTGTCGAGGCACTCGAAAAGTTATCGGTCTGACACGCCGACTGCGTAAATCGTCAGGCAAACGCGGCTGCGGATTACAGTAAGGGCATCCCCGACTCCATAGGCTCTTCGTTCAACTGTCCAGCTCGGACAACTTGAATCAGGAGGGCTGCAGGCCTATGTCAAAATTCAAGGTTATTGGTCGCGGGGTGATGGACCTGGTGCTCACGTTGGCGATCAGTTCCATACCCATCGCTTCAGGCCTGATGGTGATGCACTACCACCAGGACAGCAAACTCAGTGAAACCGCGCGTGTTTCGGCCAAGGAAGCCATTTTCTCCGTTGATTTGGCTATAAACCGATTACATGAAGCGGCGACAGCAGCAATCCCGTATGCCGGCAGCCCTTGCGAAACAGCAAAGGAGCATCTGCTCAAGCAGATACAAGACGTTCAGTATCTGCGTGCGTTGGCGTTGGTTGCCGATGGTCGGACCTATTGCGACACGTTGGTACCGCCCCACGAAAACGACTTGCTGTATGCCGCCCTGGAATCACCGGTACAACTGATCTTCGATTCACCCGCCACACCCAACGCAGTACTTGTCGCCTATCAACTGCGTCAAGGAAATCTGAGCGTGATCGCCTCAACCTATGGCATGGAGCTACGCAACGAGCTGCGTGCATTTCAAACGGGCGTGGTATTGCTGCTGGAATTTGGTGATACATACATATGGGCTGACGGTGACAGCCGCGACGCTGTACGCCCTTCTCAATCAGAGTTCTTCACTACAGAGCATTCGACGAAATTTGGCTACACCGTGAAAGTCGGCTACCCCGAAGGTTTTGCAGCCAACGATCGGCGCCAAGCGTTGACGCAGGTGCTTCCGTCACTTGCGCTGGTCGGCATCATCACCGGCTCGATCTTCTATTGGAGTGTGTTCAGGCAGCGCAGAAGCCGTGGGCGTACCGCCGCCGACAACGCGTGACGGCGGTACGCTTCACTCATTCGGCGTTAAGTACACCGCGGCGTACCTGGTCGCGCTCGATCGACTCGAACAGCGCCTTGAAGTTACCTTCACCAAAGCCATCGTCACCCTTGCGCTGAATGAACTCGAAGAACACCGGCCCGAGCAGGGTTTCCGAGAAGATCTGCAGCAGCAGGCGCTTGTCGCCCTGCTCGGAAGCGCCGTCGAGCAGAATGCCACGCGCCTGGAGCTGGTCAACAGGCTCGCCATGGCCCGGCAGGCGCTCTTCGAGCATTTCGTAATAGGTCTGCGGCGGCGCGGTCATGAAGCGCATGCCGTAACCCTTGAGCGCATCCCAGGTCTTGAGCAGGTCGTCGGTAAGGAAGGCTACGTGCTGAATGCCCTCGCCGTTGAACTGCATCAGGAACTCTTCGATCTGCCCCGCCCCTTTGGACGACTCCTCGTTGAGCGGAATGCGGATCATGCCGTCCGGCGCGGTCATGGCCTTGGAGGTCAGGCCGGTGTACTCGCCCTTGATGTCGAAGTAGCGAATCTCGCGGAAGTTGAACAGCTTCTCGTAGAAGCCGGCCCAATAGGCCATACGCCCGCGATAAACGTTGTGCGTCAGGTGGTCGATGATCTTCAGGCCTGCGCCCACCGGGTTGCGATCGACGCCCTCGATGAAATTGAAATCGATGTCGTAAATCGAGCTGCCTTCTTCGAAACGGTCGATCAGATACAACGGCGCACCACCGATACCCTTGATCGCTGGCAGGCGCAATTCCATCGGGCCTGTTTCGATTTCGACAGGCTGGGCACCCAGTTCCAGGGCGCGGGCATAGGCTTCATGGGCATTGCGCACGCGGAAGGCCATGCCACACACCGACGGGCCATGCTCGGCGGCGAAGTAGGAAGCGATGCTTTTCGGTTCGTTGTTGAGGATCAGGTTGATGCCACCCTGTCGGTACAGGTGCACATCCTTGGAACGGTGGGTGGCCACCTTGGTGAAACCGAGAATTTGGAAGACCGGTTCCAGTACGCCAGGCGTCGGCGAAGCAAGTTCAATGAATTCGAAGCCCATCAGGCCCATTGGGTTCTCAAAGATATCAGCCATGTTCGTGTCCTCATCTGCAGCGGAAATTATTGAATGCTCAGGATGTTGAACACAAAAGGCGGGGCGCACGGAATACCGCGCACACTGCGGGCGAGGAACCCACCCATGATCAGCTTGAACCCATTGTCTGCCATATGGACCCATTCTCGGTCGAGTTGACCCTTCGACAACGAAGGACCTTATTGTTGTATTCGTAAACGGATTCTACAGTGCGTAAATTCCTTTGTCGCGTATTACTTGGCCACGGGCTCCGACAAGCGGCTATCCTCTGCACATTCTCCTACATGAAGATCAGGCTAGCATGCCCCTCTCGGTTAAACGTTCCGCCCGCTGGAGTTGGCGCGCCCTCCTCCCCTGGGCCATTGGCGCAGTGCCGCTGGTGTTCGGCCTGGTGGTGATGAACTGGCAAATCGAGCGGGAACTTCGCGCCAGCAGCCAGGCCACCACACGCCAAGTGGTGGAGCAGGTGGAGCGCATCCTCGACAACCTCGCCCAGGCTGCTCAGGCCCTGCTGCCGTTGGCCGGCAGGCCGTGCGAGGAGGCCCAACTGGCCCTGCGTGGCGAGGTCACGCGCAATGCGTTCGTGCGCTCGACCAACCTGTTCCAGCACGACACCCTGTATTGCACCTCTTTGTTCGGCGAATTCGATGAACCGGTCGACGCCAGCGACTACACCGATGGCACGCTGTGGCTGATGGACGGCAACTCGGTCACACCTGGCCACGCGCTGCTGGTTTACCGCACCAGCAGTGGCGACCGCGGTGCCATCAGCACCGCCGATGGCGACCACCTGGTAACCGCACTTCGGTTGATCGCCCCCGATGAAGACCTGCAATTGCGCGTTGGCAATGCCTGGATGGGCAGTGACGGGGTTGTACATCACGGCCAGCCACCGGCGTACCCTGTCGCCGACATTACCTTGGGTTCGACCCGCTACCCGTTCAGCGTGCACGGCGGTTTTACCGCCGCCAAACCCGGCGAACTGCTGCGTAACCACTACCCGGCCCTGCTTAGCCTGCTGCTGTTGCTCGGGGTGGCGGCCGGCGTGGTGTGCCGCTGGCAAATCCGCCGCGCCAACTCCCCGCGCGCCGAATTGCGCCGCGCCTTGGAGGCTGACGAGTTCCTGCCGTACTTCCAGCCCGTGGTGCGCAAGGGTGATTACCGCTGGGCCGGTGCCGAAGTGCTGATGCGCTGGAACCACCCGCATGAGGGCCTGGTACGCCCCGACCTGTTCATCCCCTACGCCGAGCACAGTGGCCAGATCGTCGAGATGACCCGCGCACTGATGTTGCATACAGCACAAAGCCTGGCGCCTTATGCGGCCTTGCTGGAGGACGGCTTCCATATCGGCGTCAACATCACCGCCGACCATTGCCGCGACCTGGCGCTCATCAACGATTGCCAGACCTTCCTTCAGCACTTCCCGCCCGGCCGGGTGCGACTTACCCTGGAGCTGACCGAACGCAAGCTGATCGAAGCGACCCCCGCTACACTGGAGCTGTTCGAGAAGCTGCATGAAATGGGCGTGATGATTGCCCTGGACGACTTCGGCACGGGCCAGTCCAGCCTCAATTACCTGCGTCAGTTCAAAGTCGATTACCTGAAGATAGACCAGAGCTTCGTAGCGATGATCGGCAGTGACGCGCTGTCGCAACACATCCTCGACAGCGTCATCGAACTGTCCGGCAAACTGGGCCTGGGCATTGTTGCCGAAGGCGTGGAAACCGAAACTCAGCGTGACTACCTTGCCAGGCACGATGTGGACTATCAGCAGGGGTATCTGTTCGCCCGCCCGATGCCGGCGGCCGAATTTCTCCAGGCGCTGGCCACCCGTCCAGGCGTTGCGCGGTTGCCGCAGGACGCGCCCCCTGAGATCATGCGCGGCTGATCCAGCCGCTTACCCCCCAATTCGAGGCATTCGTGTCAAAAGGCATTCTCTGTTCGGTCACGGCATCCTGCCTGTTCGCCGTGATGTACTTCTATACCTCCCTGCTCGCACCGCTTGATGGCGAAGAAATCTTCGGCTGGCGCACATTGTTGACCCTGCCTTGCCTGACGCTGTTCATGCTGGTGAGCAAAGACTGGACGCGGGTCGGCGACCTGCTCGCACGCGTGCGCCAGACGCCCGTATTGTTGCTGGGCATGGTCGGCACCTCGTGGTTGATGGGCGTGCAGCTGTGGCTGTTTCTTTGGGCGCCACTGCATGGGCGCAGCCTTGAGGTGTCGATGGGCTACTTTCTGCTGCCGCTGGCGATGGTACTGACCGGCCGGCTGGTCTATGGCGAACGCCTGTCTCGCCTGCAAAAAGTAGCGGTGGGCTGCGCGGCGCTGGGGGTTGGCCATGAGCTGTACCAAAACGGCAGCTTTGCCTGGGAGACCATGCTGGTGATGATCGGTTACCCGATCTACTTCGTTCTGCGTCGGCGCTGCCGCACCGACCACCTGGGTGGCCTGTGGTGCGACATGTGCCTGTTGCTGCCGTGGGCGTTGTACTTCGTGATCCAGGGGCCGCTGTCGACAGCAGACTTGCTGGGCCACCCAGGCCTGTACGGCCTGATCCCCCTGCTTGGGGCGATCAGTGCCTCGGCCCTGATCGCCTACGTGCTGGCCAGCCGCCTGTTGCCGTTCAGCCTGTTCGGCCTGCTCAGCTACGTCGAGCCGGTGCTGCTGGTGGGCGTGGCGCTGCTGCTGGGCGAGAGCATCGGCCCGGATCAGTGGCTGACTTACCTGCCGATCTGGGCCGCGGTCCTGGTGCTGGTGCTAGAGGGCTTCAAGCATTTGATGCGCCAGCGTCGGCGTTCGGTTTGAGGCGCACCTGGCGCACCCGCCGCTCCTCCACCGCCACCACGGTCATGCTCCAGCCGTTCCAGGCCAGGTGGTCGCCGACCACTGGCAGGCGGTCCAGCAGGCTCATTACCAGGCCGGCGAGGGTCTGGTAATCCTCGGTGGCGCGGGCGCTGAAACCGGTCCGCGCCTGCACCTGGCTGAGGTTCAATGCACCGCTGACGACGAAGCCGTCGGCCTCCTCGACGATGCCGGGGCCTTCCACCTCACTGGCATCCGGCAGCTCACCCGCGATCGACTCAAGGATGTCGGTCATGGTCAGCAGGCCGGTAAAGTCACCGAATTCGTTGACCACGAAGGCGATGTGCGTCGACTGGCTGCGCATCTGCTCCAATGCGTTGAGGATGCTGAAGCTTTCCAGCAGGTTCAACGGTGCCCGGGCCATGCGCTCAAGGTCTGGCTGATTGCCTGACAAAAACTCCTTGAGCAGCTCCTTCTTGTGCACGAAGCCCAGCGGCTCATCGATACGACCCTCGCGAATCAGCGGCAGGCGCGAGTAAGGCGAGTTGGCCAAGGCCTCGGTAATGGCAGCTGCAGGCTGCGCCAGGTCGAGGACATCGACTTCGGCGCGGGCGGTCATCACCGTGCGGATCGGCCGCTCGGCCAGGTTGAGCACACCACTGATCATCACTCGCTCGCGGCGGTCGAACAACACATGCTCTTCACCGCCCTCGACCAGGTCGGCGATCTCTTCACCCACTTCGTCCGCCTCCACCCTGCGCCCGCCCAACAGGCGCAGCACGGCATGCGCAGTGCGCTCACGCAAGGGCCGGTGCTGCTGCAGGCTACGCTTGCGGCGGGCACGGGCCAGCTGGTTGAACAGCTCGATAAGGATCGAGAAGCCGATGGCCGCGTACAGGTAACCTTTCGGGATATGGAAGCCCAGGCCTTCGGCAGTCAGGCTGAAACCAATCATCATCAGGAAGCCCAGACACAGCATGATCACCGTCGGGTGGGCGTTGACGAAGCGGGTCAGCGGCTTGCTGGCGACAATCATGATGCCGATCGAGAAGACCACCGCGATCATCATGATCGACAACTCTTCGACCATGCCCACGGCGGTAATTACCGCATCCAGCGAGAACACCGCGTCAAGCACGACGATCTGCGCCACGATCGGCCAGAAGGCGGCATGGCGCAGCGTACCACTGGCTTGCGTGACATGGCCTTCGAGGCGTTCGTGCAGCTCCATGGTGGCCTTGAACAGCAGGAACACACCACCGAACAGCATGATCAGGTCACGGCCCGAGAAGCTCTTGCCAAACACATCGATCAGCGGCGCGGTCAGGGTGACCATCCACGAGATGCTGGCCAGCAGGCCCAACCGCATGATCAGGGCCAGGCTCAAGCCGATCACCCGCGCGCGGTCGCGCTGATGCGGCGGCAGCTTGTCGGCCAGAATGGCGATGAACACCAGGTTGTCGATACCCAGCACCAGCTCGAGGACGATAAGCGTCAACAGGCCCAGCCAGGCCGTGGGGTCAGCTAGCCATTCCATTAGCGGGTACTCTCGGGGACGGCGTCACGAGGACGCAGGGAGGATGGCCGTGAAAGCCAGAAACTGGGGGGCTCCGCGAAGGTGCTCATAGGGACCTTGATAGAAAATTGGGAAAATGATCCTACTAGAACAGCAGATTTTTTTGATAGCGCATAACTATTACAAAACCTGTAGGAGTGTTTGAGGGGACTTTTCTTCAATACCCGCTCTGCCCTCACGCGCAGAATGTCGAGCATCTCCAGCTAAGGAACTTCCCCGATGAGCCTGTCTCTTTCCATGGCTGCGTTCGCCCTGGCAGCCTCGATATCTCCCGGCCCCGTCAATATCGTCGCGCTTGGCAGCGGCGCCCGCCACGGCTTGCGCGCCAGCCTTGCGCATGTGGCAGGGGCGACTCTGGGGTTCTGCCTGCTGTTGGTTGTGGTTGGCTTGGGTCTGCATGCAGTGCTGATACGCTGGCCGTCAGTGGGTGCAGCACTGCACTGGGGCGGCGTGGCGTTCTTGGTGTACATGGCCTGGAAACTGGCCATCGATGACGGCCATTTGGGCAGTGAGTGCCAGCGACGCGCACCCTCGGCATGGCAGGGAGCGGCGATGCAGTGGCTGAACCCCAAGGCCTGGCTGGCGGCAGTGGCGGGCGTCGGTGCCTACACCGGCGGGGAGCAGCCGCTGCTTTGGCTGTTTACTGCAATCTATGGCCCCGTCTGTTTTGTTTCGGTGGCCAGTTGGGCGTGGGCGGGCAGCGTGATTCGGTCTTATCTGAGTGAGCCGTGTCATATGCAGTTACTCAACCGCGCCCTGGCCGTATTGCTGGTGATCAGTGCAGGCTACCTGGTCATTTGAGGTTGGCATCGCGATAATGCCCCGGCGTTGCTGCCAGGTGCTGTTTGAACGCGCGCTGCAGATGCGCCTGATCGGAAAACCCGGCTTCCAGCGCCACCTCGGCAATCGCTCGCCCGCTGCGCAGTTGCGCCCGCGCATGTTGCACCCGCTGGTCGAGCAGGTAGCCGTGCGGGGTCAAGCCAAAACGCTGGCGAAACGCGCGGATCAGGTAAGACCGGGAAAGGTTGCTGGCACTGCAGATGTCTTGCAGCGTGAGCGCGTCAAGCCGATGGGCGCGAATGAACGCCGCTGCCGCGTCAAGGCGCGGGTGTGCATTTTGGGGTTCTTCGCAAGCTGCCTGCAGATAGCTCGGCAGCTCAATGAAAAAGCTCGTCAGGCGCTCTTCCCGTCCTTCCTGCTGGCTGTCGAACAGGTCAGCAAACAGTTGCAGCAGGCGACTGTACAACGCAGGAGAGGTGCTGCAGGTCTGCACTGGCAGTGCGAAGCCAAGCGTTTGCAACCAAGGCATATCGACGAAAAGCATCAGATATGACCACGCCTGCCCCGCAATCGGATTGCAGGTGTGGACCACGCCTGGGTTCATCAGCACGGTGGTGCCGGCACGCACCTCGCCCTGGTTGCCACCACTCAGGTAGGTGCTGCGCCCGCCCGTGATCACGCCAATCGAGAAGCTCTCGTGGGAATGGGCGGCATAACACACCTTGCGCCCATCCCCAACGCGCCGCGCTTCGACAAAGGGCAATGCCGGATCCCGCCAGAACCGTGACACCTCGATCATCGCCCTGCCCTCAATCGCCGCTGTCGTGCACCACCACCAGCAACTGCGCCGGGCGCTCGCCGACCGAGCGCAGGCGGTGGGGTGTCTGGGCATTGAAGTGCAGCGCGTCACCCTGCTGCAGCAGCACCCGTTCATTCATGAAGTCCACTTCCACTTGCCCTTCATGGACGAACAGGAACTCTTCGCCCTGATGCTCCTTGAAAGTGGGGTCGCTGAACGCGGTCGGCGGCTGGATCAGAAACGGCAACAAACTCCGCTGCCCAACCTGGCTGGTCAGCGCTGCATAGCCCGGCCCGTGCCCATCCCCCACCAGGGCCTGGCGCTCGCCTTGGCGCACCAGGCTGTAGCGGCTTTGCCCGGGCTGCTCTTCGGCGAACAATTCTTCCACATTGACGTTCAACGCCCGCGCCAGCTTCAGGGCGGCAGCGATCGACGGCGTATTGAGGCCACGCTCGACCTTCGACAGGTAGCTCTTGGTCATGCCGGCCTTGTCAGCCAGCGCCTCAAGCGTAACGCCAAGTTTTTTTCTTAGTAATTTCAGTCGGTTAGACATGCAAAGCGATTTTCCCGGGCTTACCTGCTTGCTTATGACACTTTGTGTCATATAGGATATTTTGTGTCACCAGCTGAACACCCCTCCACCGACCAAAGCATCGGAGTGTTCAGGCACTGACACCGCTCATCACGCCCCAGAGGACGCTTCCATGGCCAAGACCCTGACCCACAGCAAAGACCAACTGGTACAGAAAGCATTGGCGCAGATGCAAGGCTCGCTCGCCGATAATACGTGGACTGTGCAGGAAAAGCTGGCCCTGACCTGCCGAATTCTCTTCGACCACGGCCACGACTCGGGCCTTGCCGGGCAGATCAGCGCCCGCGGCCCGCAGCCAGGCACCTTCTATACCCAGCAACTGGGCCTGGGCTTCGATGAAATCAGCGCCAGCAACCTGCTGCTGGTCAACGAGGACCTCGATGTGCTCGAAGGCCAGGGCATGCCCAACCCCGCTAACCGCTTCCACAGCTGGGTGTACCGCGCCCGCCCGGACGTGAACTGCATCATCCACACCCACCCCACCCACGTGGCGGCGTTGTCCATGCTGGAAGTGCCGCTGGTGGTCTCGCACATGGACCTGTGCCCGCTGTACGACGACTGCGCGTTCTTGGAAGCCTGGCCCGGTGTGCCGGTGGGTAATGAAGAAGGCGAGATCATCAGTGCCGCCCTCGGTGACAAGCGCGCCATTCTGCTCTCGCACCATGGCCAACTGTCCACCGGCACCAGCATCGAGCAGGCCTGCGTGTACGCCCAGCTGATCGAACGCGCCGCACGCCTGCAGTTGCTGGCCATGGCCGCCGGCACCGTCAAGCCCATCGCCCCGGCACTGGGCCGCGAAGCGCACGACTGGATCGACCGGCCAAAGCGCCACGCCGCCGCCTTCAACTACTTTGCCCGGCAGAGCCTGCATACCCACGCCGACTGCCTGAACTGACCCCTGAATGCCTTGCTTGCGGAGCCTACAACCATGACTACAGATTTCCACGGCATCATCGGCTACACCATCACCCCATTCAGCGCCGCCGGTGAACACCTCGACCTGCCAGCGCTCGGCCAGTCCATCGAGCGCTTGCTCAAGGGCGGCGTGCAGGCCATCGCGCCACTGGGCAGCACCGGCGAAGGCGCCTACCTGAGCGACGGCGAATGGCAGCAAGTGGCCGAATACAGCCTCGCCCAGGTCGGTAAGCGTGTGCCGACCATCGTCAGCGTGTCCGACCTCACCACCGCCGGCGCCGTGCGCCGCGCTCGCTTCGCCCAGGCACACGGCGCCGACGCGGTGATGGTGCTGCCAGCGGCGTACTGGAAGCTCAGCGAGGCTGAGATTCTTCAGCACTACAGCACCATCGGCAAGGCGATCGATATCCCGATCATGCTCTACAACAACCCCGCCACCAGCGGCACCGATATGCCGGTGGAGCTGATCCTGCGCATCGTGCGCGAAGTCGCCAACGTCACCATGGTCAAGGAGAGCACTGGCGATATCCAGCGCATGCACAAGCTGCAACTGCTGGGTGAAGGCCAGGTGCCGTTCTACAACGGTTGCAATCCCTTGGCACTGGAAGCATTCGTGGCGGGGGCCAAAGGTTGGTGCACGGCGGCACCGAACCTGATCCCGGCGCTTAACCAGCAGCTTTACCAGGCAGTGCTGGCCGGCGATCTGCAGCAGGCCAAGGCAGTGTTCTACCGGCAGTTGCCATTGCTCGATTTCATTCTCAAGGGCGGGCTGCCGGCGACGATCAAGGCCGGGCTGGGGATGACCGGGTTGGCGGTGGGCGAGCCGCGGCGGCCGGTGTTCGGGCTGGATGAGCAAGGGCGTAAGTGTTTGGCCACACTGCTTGGCAAATTGGACATCGAGGTCTGATACCCCCCTGTAGCAGCAGCAAGCCTGCTGCTACAGGATCCCAGTTTTTAAAGCGTCCAGTCCAGGCTCACCATCATCGTCCGTGGCTCGCCGTGGTACACGCCGTTATAGAAGCCCAGATTGTTGTAGTAATGCTCGTCGAACAGGTTCTTCACGTTCAGCGAAGCCGACAGGTGCTCGTCGAACCGGTAGCGCGCCATCAACCCAACCACAGAAAACGCCTTCTGGCTGATGGTGTCGGCAACGGTGATGATCCTGCCATCCGCATTGCGCCCTACTGGCCGGCTGGCTGCCTTGTAGTTGTCGCTCTGCCAGTCTACCGTGCTGCCCACGGTCAACGCCGGGGTGAGCTGGTAGGTGGTGGAGAAACGCACCAGGTTCAGCGGCTGCTCGGTGTTCTTGCGCTGTTTGTCGCCGGTGGCGGCGTGCGTGTAGCTGTAGCCCAGGCTCATCTGCCAGTCAGGGGTCAGTTCGCCGGCAATCTCGGCTTCGAAACCTTCCACCACCACGCCCTTGCCACCGGATTTGTAATAGATCTCGCCATTGGGCCCCGGCGGTACCGAGTCGTCCTGCTCGGCGACGTTGTCCTGCTTGCTGCGGAACACCGCGGTGCTGAGGTTCAGTCGGTCATCCAGCAGCCCGCCTTTGAGGCCGACTTCGTAGACCTTGCCGACGATGGGCTCGAGGTATTTCTCGTCAACATCGCGCACCGTCTGCGGGTTGAAGATGTCGGCATAGCTGGCATACACGGTGTACTGCTCGCTCAGGTCATAGAGGACCCCGGCGTATGGCGTCCACTGATCGTTCTGGGTCTGTTCGCTGCGTGTGCTGCGGGTCACCGCGAGGTTGCTGTCATAGGACCAGGACTTGCTTTCGGTTTCCCAGCTGCCATAACGGCTGCCGAGGACGAAATGCAGGCGGTCGGTCGGGTTGAGGCGCGTGGCGATGTAGCCGGCCTTCTGCCTGACGTTCGAACGCGATGAATCCAGGCCGGTGTCGTAGTCACTGAACTTGACGATAGTGCCCATGTACTTCCAGTCGGGAATCACGCCGTAGCCAGCTGGGTCATTGCGCCCGGCAAAGAATGGCTGACGGTTACGGCGCTCGGACACACCGTAGCCGATCATGAAGTCGTGGCTGCGACCGAGCAGTTGGTAGGGGCCCGCCAGGTTCAGGTCCAACGCATCCATTTTCTCCTCGCCGGAGAAGTGGCTGATGTAGGCGCCCATGCCGCTGCGGTCGGCTGCGGGGAAGCCGCTGCCGCCGTAGTACACCTTGCCATCGGTATCGCTTTGGCGGTGGGTGTAGGCCGCCTTCAGCAGCCAGTCATTGGCCAGGCGTTGGTCGAGGGTGACGAAGGCGGTCTTGTCTTTCAATGGCCATGACGACCAGGGCGCCGACATATTGGTGGAACGTGGCAGGTCGGCCTTGCCGCCCTCGGCGCTCCAGTATGGCACCGTGCCCCACGAGGCCCCCTGCACGTCCTTGTTCTGGTAGTCGTAACCTACCGCCAGGACCGTGCTGTCGGTCAGGTCGGCTTCGAGAATGCCGTAGGCCACTTCGCGCTGGCTGGCGTATTTGTCCATGAACGACTTGCTGTCGCGGTAGGCCAGCACGGTGCGCCCGCGCAGCCGGCCGTCCCAGCCCAGTGGGCCGCCGACGTCCAGGTAGCTGTAGTAGTTGTCGTAGCTGCCGGCGCTGACGCCACTCTTCACCGCCAACTCATGGGTCGGCCGTTTGCGCACCATGGCGATGGTGCCAGAGGGGTCGCCGGCGCCGGTGGTCAGGCCGGTGGCACCGCGCACCACTTCGATCCGGTCGTAGATGATGGTGTCCGAGTCCGACTTTAGCCCTGAGAAGGTGTTGAGCATCCCGTCGATCTGGAAATTGTTGATCGCGTAGCCGCGCGAAAAATACGTCGGCCGCTCGGAGTCGTTGCGCTGCACGGTCACCCCGGTGACATGGGCCAGCGCTTCGGACAGGCTGTCGAGCTGGAAGTCGTCGAGCTGCTGGCGGGTGATGACCGAGACCGATTGCGGGGTTTCCTTGATCGACAGGTTCAGGCGTGTGGCCGTACTCATGCTGCCGGTGGTGTATGAACCGCTGTGTTCGGTCGTGCTGCCCAGGCCTTGGGCGAGGATTTCGGTGGAGCCAAGTTCCAGCACCCCCTCTTCTGCATGTGCTTCGACCGAGCTGAACAGGCTGGCACACAGGCCCAGGGTCAGGGTGGTGGAACGGTTGATGGGCGCGAACATCGCTGCCTTACTCCTTGTACGTTCGATGAAAATCCATGGCTGCCAATAAGCGGCATTCACATGAAAACGAATCTCGTATGAGAATCGTTATTGATTTGTCAGCAAAACGTAAAGAAGGGCGGTGTTCAGCCGCCCTTCTGTCTGCAGCAACCCGTCAATTCAAGGCATCACCGGCGGCACGTATTGCAATGTCGTGCCCAACGCCCACAGCAGCACCAGGACCAGTGGCACATGCACCAGCAGCTGGACAAACGAGAAGCCGATCAGGTCCCGCGCCTTGAGCCCCAGCACACCGAGCAATGGCAGCATGTAGAACGGGTTGATCAGGTTGGGCAACGCTTCGGCGGCGTTGTAGATCTGCACCGCCCAGCCCAGGTGATATTGCAGGTCGTTGGCCACCAACATCACGTACGGTGCTTCGATGATCCACTTGCCACCGCCCGAGGGGATGAAGAAGCCCAATACTGCCGAGTACACGCCCATCAGCAACGCATAGGTGTCGTGAGTGGCGATCTGGGTGAAGAACAGCGAGATGTGATGGGCCAGCGTCTGTTCGTCGATACCTTTGACCTGGGTGAGGATGGCGGCAATCGAGCCGTACAACGGGAACTGGATCAGCACACCGGTGGTGGTCGGCACCGCACGGGCCACGGCGTCGAGGAAGCTGCGCGGGCGCCAGTGCAGCAAGGCACCGAGCATGATGAACAGCAGGTTGTAGGTGTTCAGCCCGGAAATCGCGGTAATGGCCGGTTTGGTGGCGAACTCCTGGTACAGCCAGCCGCCGGCCAGGGCCACCATCAGCAGGATCAGGATCGGGCTGTATTCCAGCCACTCGCCCGGGCGCGTGCGCTGGGGCGCCGGCGGTGCAGTGAAGCTGGGGTCGACGCCGCAGTCTTCGGCGCTGCGCGCGCTGTTGGGGCCGGGTGCGGTGGCGTACGCGATCACCAGCGAAACGATCACCAGCGCCGCCAACAGGACCCCGGACTGCCAGAGGAAGATGGTTTGGGTGAACGGGATCACCCCGGTGATCGACAGGATCGACGGCGGCAGGCTGGCCGGGTTGGCCTGCAACTGCGCCGCCGAGGACGACAGCCCCAGCGCCCACACCGCGCCCAGGCCCAGGTAGGCGGCAGCGCCGGCGGCGCGGTAGTCCATCTTGAGGTCGCTGCGACGCGCCAGCGCACGCACCAGCAAGCCACCGAACACCAGCGACAGGCCCCAGTTGAGCAGCGATGCCAGCATCGAGATCAGCGCTACCCAGCACACCGCTGAGCGGCCATTTTTCGGCACCCGCGCCAGGCGGTCGATCAGCCGGGCGGCAGGTGGCGAGCTGGCCACTACATAGCCGCCGATGACCACGAAGGCCATTTGCATGGTGAACGGGATCAGGCTCCAGAAACCATCGCCAAAAGCCTTGGCAGTGTCGGTGGGTTTGCCCCCCATGGCCAGGGCGCCGAGGCTGACCAGCATGACGGCCAGGGCGGCAAACACCCAGGAGTCGGGGAACCAGCGCTCGGCCCAGTTGGAACAGCGCAGGGCAAAACGGGCGGAGCGGCTGTCTTGGATATCAGCGGCCACGGTGACTTCCTTTTATTGGTTTTATCGGATTGATCTGCAAAAACGCAAAAACCCTGCAGGAGCAGCCTTGCCGGGGCGCTCCTGCAGGGGGGGGACGGTGGAGGATTTAGAAGGACATTTCCTTCACATCATCCGGCACGATCAGCTTACCGGCGGTTTTCGCGATGATCTCTTCAACGCTCACCCCCGGCGCAGTTTCGCGCAGGATAAAGGCGCCGTCTTCGATCTCCAGGTAGGCCAGGTCGGTCAGCACCTTGCGAATGCAACCGGCGCCGGTCAGCGGCAGGCTGCAACGCGGCAGCAGCTTGGACTCGCCGTCCTTGGAGGCGTGGGTCATGGTGACGATGATGTTCTCGGCACCGGCCACCAGGTCCATGGCGCCGCCCATGCCCTTCACCAGCTTGCCAGGGATCATCCACGAGGCGATGTTGCCTTCCACGTCCACCTCGAAAGCGCCGAGCACGGTAAGGTCGACGTGGCCGCCGCGGATCATGGCAAAAGACTGGGCCGAATCGAAAATCGAAGCACCGCGGCGGGCGGTGACGGTCTGCTTGCCGGCGTTGATCATATCCGGGTCGAGGGTGCTTTCGGTGGGGAACTCGCCCATGCCGAGCAGGCCGTTTTCCGACTGCAGCATGACGTCCATGTCGGCCGGTACATAGTTGGCAACCAGGGTCGGGATACCGATACCGAGGTTGACGTAGAAGCCGTCCTTCAGTTCTTGGGCGACGCGTTGCGCCATCTGTTCGCGGGTCAATGCCATTGTCAGGATCTCTTTGTTGTTCTGAAGGGCGGCGCTCAGGCCTTGACGGTGCGCTTTTCTATGCGCTTTTCGAACGTGCCGACAATCACTCGGTCGACGAAGATACCCGGGGTGTGGATTTCGCTGGGCAGCAGCACGCCAGGCTCGACGATCTCTTCCACTTCCACCACGGTGATCTTGCCGGCGGTGGCGGCCAGCGGGTTGAAGTTTTGCGCCGTATTGCGGTACACAACGTTGCCGTAGTGGTCAGCCTTCCAGCCCTTGACGATGGCGAAGTCGCCGGTGATGGCTTCTTCAAGGATGTACTTGCGGCCCTTGAACTCGCGCACTTCCTTGCCCTCTGCGACCGGGGTGCCGTAGCCGGTGGCGGTATAGAAGGCCGGGATGCCGGCGCCGCCGGCGCGCATTTTTTCGGCCAGGGTGCCCTGCGGGGTCAGTTCTACGTCGAGTTCGCCGCTGAGCAGCTGGCGTTCGAATTCGGCGTTCTCGCCCACGTAAGAGGCGATCATCTTGCGGATCTGCCGGTCTTCCAGCAGCACGCCCAGGCCGAAGCCGTCGACGCCGCAGTTGTTGGAGACAACGGTCAGGCCCTTGACGCCACGGCGCTTGATTTCGGCGATGAGGTTTTCCGGAATGCCGCACAGGCCAAAACCGCCGGCCAGTACCGTCATGTTGTCGGTCAGGCCTTCGAGGGCCTGTTCATAGGTTGCTACGCGCTTGTCCAGTCCGGCCATGCTGATCCGCCTTTTGTAGTTGTTGACCGACGAGGCTGTCGGTGAGCGTGTGCAACCATCTTCACCGCTGGCGACTGATTTGTTAATTTTGTTTTCGTCATTGATTGATAACTTTTTCAAAACAACCGTGAGCCCGCCATGAACGTCAAACAACTGCGCGCCTTTGTCGCCGTGGCCAAGTACCAGAGTTTTGCCCAGGCCGGTGAACACCTGCATGTGTCCCAGCCGGCCCTGAGCCTGACCATCAAGGCGCTGGAGGACAACCTCGGCGGCGCCCTGCTCACCCGCACCACCCGCAGCGTCAGCCTGACGGCCGAGGGCGAAGTACTGCTGCCCCTGGCCCGGCGGCTGCTGGCCGACTGGGATGACACCGAGGAGATGCTGCGCCAGCGCTTTACCCTGCAGCTGGGGCGGGTATCGGTGGCGGCGATTCCGGCCTTTGCCGGTAACCTGCTGCCCCATTCACTCAAGGTATTCCGCCAGCGTTACCCCAAGGTCAACGTCACGGTGCACGACGTGATCAACGAACAGGTGCTGGAACTGGTGCGCCATCGTCGCGTCGAACTGGGCATTGGCTTCGAGCCAGACAACACCGACGGTTTGCGCTTCCACCCGCTGTACATGGACCGCTTCGTTGCCGTGGTGCCAGCCGACTCTCCGCTCGCGTTACAGGGCGAAGTCAGCTGGACACAATTGCTGGCCGAGGATTTCATCGCCCTGCAACGCCCCTCGGCGGTGCGCCTGTTGCTGGAGCAGAACGTCGCGGCACTGCACGGCAAGCTGGCGGTGGCGTTCGAGAGCCACCAGCTATCGACCATCGGCCGCATGGTCGCCAGTGGCCTGGGGGTCAGCGCGGTGCCAGCCCTGTGCATCAACCAGATGCAAGAGCTTGGCGCGCGCTGCCTCAGGCTGGTAGAGCCAGCGGTCGAACGGCGCATCGGCGTCATCGCCCTGGGCGACCATAAACTCTCCACGGCAGCCCAGGCGCTGCTTGAGGTACTGCTTTGCACCACTCAGACTCCGGAGGTGACATGCGATACGTGAAACTGGCAGGTAGCGACGTACCGGCCATTGGCCAGGGCACCTGGTACATGGGCGAAGACCCCGCCCGCAGGGCGGCCGAGGTTGCCGCCCTGCAGCAAGGCATCGACCTGGGCATGAGCCTGATCGACACCGCCGAGATGTATGCCGAAGGGGGCGCCGAAGCAGTGGTCGGCCAGGCCATCGCCGGGCGGCGCGAGCAGGTATTTCTGGTCAGCAAGGTGTACCCGCACAACGCCAGCCAGCGCGGCGTGCCGGCTGCCTGTGAACGTAGCCTGAAACGCCTGGGCACCGATGTCATCGACCTTTACCTGCTGCACTGGCGTGGCCAGTACCCGCTGGAAGAAACCGTTGAAGCGTTCGAGCGCTTGCGCGAGCAGGGCAAGATCCGCCGCTGGGGCGTTTCCAACTTCGATGTCGACGACCTTCGTGAACTCCACAATCCGGATTGCGCCACCAACCAGGTACTGTACAACCCGGCGCAACGGGGGATCGAGTTCGACCTGTTGCCGTGGAGCCGGCAGCGCGGCTTGCCGACCATGGCTTACTGCCCGTTGGCCCAGGCAGGGCAACTGTTGCAGCACCCGGTAATGGCCGAGATTGCCGAGCGGCATGGGGCAACGCCGGCGCAGGTGAGCCTGGCCTGGGTCACGCGCGATGACGGGGTAATTGCCATTCCCAAGGCCGTGGCGCCTGAGCATGTGCGGCTCAATGCGGCGGCGGGGGCATTGACCTTGACCAGCGAGGACCTGCGAGCGATCGATCGGGCGTTTCCGGCGCCAAAGCGCAAGCAGCATCTGGCGATGGTCTGAGAGATTCCGTAGACCTCTTCGCGGGTGAACCCGCTCCTGCAGGAGCGGGCTTGCCCGCGAGGCGGCCGTAAGCTCAGTGAAAATCCCGACTACGAACATCCAGCCCTTGCAACAACGGGCTGACATCTTCCAGCCGCCGCGCAATCAGGTGCCGCACCCCGTTCTCCTGCTCCAGCCGCCCGCTCACCTTGAGCAGTTGCGACCCCACCAACGCCCGCCGCTGCCGCTCGGCCAGATCGCGCCAGACCACCACATTGACCATGCCGAACTCATCTTCGAGGGTGACGAAGGTCACGCCGCTGGCAGTCTGCGGCCGTTGCCGCCCCACCACCAGGCCGGCCACGGCGACCGCATCGCCATGCTCAACACGCGCCAGCTCGCGTGAACTGCGACAGCCCAGCGCCCGCAAACGTGGGCGCAACAACGCCAGCGGATGGGGCCCGAGCGTCGTGCCCAGGGTGTCGTAATCGGCGACCAGGTCCTCGCCGATGGTTGGCGCAGGCAGCGCGACTGCAACCTCAGCCGCCGGCTCCACGTCTGCAAACAACGGTAGCTGCGGCTGCACCGCAGCCACCTGCCAGCGTGCCTGATGGCGGTCGCTGGCCAGCGCGCGCAGTGCGCCGGCATCGGCCAGGCGGGCGCGGGCCCTGCTGTCGAGGGCTGCACGCAAGCACAGGTCTTCAACATCGCGCCACGGCTTGGCCGCCCTCGCCTCCTCGAGCCGCCGGGCATCGGCTTCGGCGAACCCGCGAATCTGGCGCAACCCCAGGCGGATGGCCAGGTCCCCCTCGGCAACCGGTTCCAGGGTGCAATCCCACTGGCTATGAAACACATCAACCGGCCGCACTTCTATCCCTTGGCGTCGCGCCTCCTGCAGCAGCTGATCAGGGCTGTAAAAACCCATCGGCCAGCTGTTGACCAGGGCACAGGTGAATATCGCCGGCTCATGGCATTTGAGCCAGCTACTGGCATAACACAGCAACGCGAAACTGGCCGCGTGCGACTCGGGGAAACCGTAGCTGCCAAAGCCCTTGATCTGCTCGAAGATGCGCTCGGCAAAGGCCAGGTCGTAACCATTGCGCAACATGCCCTGGACCAGCCGTTCACGGTGCGGCTCCAGGCCGCCGTGGCGCTTCCAGGCGGCCATGCTGCGGCGCAACTGGTCGGCCTCGCCTGGGCTGTAGTCGGCAGCGACCATGGCCAGCTCCATGACCTGCTCCTGGAACAACGGTACCCCCAACGTACGTTCGAACACTTCCTTGAGCTTGGGCGACGGGTAGGTGACCGGCTCCTGCTTCAGCCGCCTGCGCAGGTAGGGGTGCACCATGTCGCCCTGTATAGGCCCCGGGCGCACGATCGCCACCTCGATCACCAGGTCGTAGAACGTCACCGGCTTGAGCCGGGGCAGCATGGCCATTTGCGCCCGAGATTCGATCTGGAATACACCCATGGTCTCGGCGCGGCTGATCATCGCGTACGTGGCCGGGTCTTCGCTGGGGATGCTCGCCAGGGTCAGGTGCCGGCCACGGTGGTGCTGCAACAGGTCAAAGCAACGGCGCAAGGCACTGAGCATGCCCAGAGCGAGCACATCGACCTTGAGCAGGCCGACCATGTCCAGGTCGTCCTTGTCCCACTGGATGACCGTACGTTCGGCCATGGCGGCGTTTTCCACCGGCACCAGGTGGTCCAGTGGCTGTTCGGAAATGACGAAACCACCCGGGTGCTGGGACAGATGACGCGGAAAGCCGATCAGCGCGCCGGCCAGCACCAGGATGCGCTGCAATGAAGGGCTGCCAGGCTCGAAACCAGCCTCGGCCAGGCGCTGCTCGTCGGGGATACGATCACTCCAGCGGCCACAGCATTTTGCCAGGGCATCCACCTGATCGGCAGGCAAGCCAAGCACCCGAGCCACATCGCGTACCGCGCCGGCAGCATGATAGGTGTTGACCACCGCGGTGAGCGCAGCGCGATGCCGGCCGTAGCGGCGGAACACGTACTGGATCACTTCTTCGCGGCGCTCATGTTCGAAGTCCACGTCGATATCCGGAGGCTCGTTGCGCTCGCGGGACAGAAAACGCTCGAACAGCAGCCGATGGGCCATCGGGTCCAGTTCGGTGATACCGAGCACGAAGCACACCACCGAGTTGGCCGCTGAGCCGCGGCCCTGGCAGAGGATGTGCTGGCTGCGGGCAAAAGCGACGATATCGTGCACGGTCAGGAAGTAGCTTTCGTAGCCAAGTTCTTCGATCAGCGCGAGCTCTTTTGCCAGGACGTCCCTGACCTTGTCGCTCGGCCCTGAGGGCCAGCGCAGCGGCAGGCCGCGCTCACACAGTTGGCGAAGCCAGCTGGCAGGCGTTTGCCCCGCGGGCACCAGCTCACGTGGGTATTGATACTTGAGTTCGCTCAGGTCGAACTGGCAACGCTCGGCAATGCTGAGGGTTTCGGCCAGCAGGTCGGCCGGGTACAGCTCGGCGAGTTGTTCCCGGGTGCGCAGGTGGCGCTCACCATTGGCGAACAGGAACCGCCCGGCCTCGGCGACGCTGCAATGCTGGCGGATCGCGGTCATGCAATCTTGCAGCGCACGCCGACCGCGAATGTGCATGTGCACGTCGCCACAGGCTACGGCTCGGACACCCAAACGAGCCGCCAGAGCGCGTAGTTGAGCCAGGCGAAGTGGGTCATCGCTGCCGCGATGCAGGTGCACGCCCAGCCACAGCCGTTCGCCGAACAAGGCTTGCAGCCACAGGCCGGGTGTGGGGTCGCTAGGGTCGTCGGCAATCCATAACGCCAGCAGACCTTGGTGATGCTGGCGCAGGTCGTCACCGAAAAGCTGGTAATCGCCCTTCTCTGCGCGCCGCCGTGCGCGGGTGATCAACCCACACAGGTTTTGGTAACCGCTGAGGTTTTGTACCAGCAGCACCAGTTTCGGCCCGTCCTGCAGCTGTACTTCACTGCCGACGATCAAGCGTAACTGCTGCTCCTTGGCGGCCTGCCAGGCGCGCACGATTCCTGCCAGGGTGCACTCGTCAGTGATTGCCAGGGCCTGGTAGCCCTGCTCTCGAGCGCGACGGAACAGCTCCTCGGCGCTGGAGGCGCCGCGCTGGAAACTGAAGTTGGACAGGCAGTGCAATTCGGCGTAGCCCGGCGTGCTCATGCGAACCACCCCTGCAGCCACAGCGGGCCGGGTTGCGCCAAGTCGTGATAGGCCCAGCCGCGCAACCCTTCACGGGTTTCGATGCGGTAATAGTCGCGGCGCACATCGCCACCGTCCCACCAGCCCGACTCGATGCGTTCGGCCTGCCCCAGCAACCGGTGCCCGCTGGCCTCCAGCACTTGCGGCTGAGGCAACAGCCAGCCGGGGCGGCTCCCGGGCGTGGCCGGCAGGCTGCCAGGGGCGCCTTGTTCGGCGGGCAGCCAGGCACATTCGGGGCGGTGGTCGGCTTCGGCGCGCAGGCCCTTGACCGCTTCGTCGCCCAAACGGGCACGCAGGCGTTCGCGCAACTGTTCCCAGGGTTGGGCCTGCTGGGCACGGGGATCGAACAAGGCCTGGTGCTGAGGCACGAATGGAGGCAACTCATCGGCTACCAGCCGCACGTTGCGCACCGGTGACGGAATACGCAGCGGCTCCAGGCGCCCACGTGCCAGCTCGAACAGCATCGCCGCATCACGCTCGGCGGCCAGCAGGCCAACCTGTAATTGCGTGTCCGGCCCTTCGGCGTGCTCCAGGTACAGGCAAAAGCGCTGAACGCCGCAGTCACGCCCGGCAAGAAAGGCGCCAAGGTCGTTGAGCATGCGCCGCAACGGGAACAGCAGCGCCTGGTGGGACTCGACATCGAAGTTGAGTTCCAGGCGCGTTTCGAAACGGTCTGGCGGTTGATAGAAACCCAGCCCCAGCGTGCGCAGGCCTAGCAACTGGTCCAGGTGCAACTGGACCTGGGCGGAAAAACGCTTGGCCAAGGCATCGCGTGGCAGTTCCAGTACCTGGCCAAGCTGATGCAAGCCCATGCGGGCGAAGGCTTCTGCGGCTTCCTTGGGCAGCCCTATCCGCGCGGTGGGCATGCGTGCCAGCGCGGCTCGGGTGGCTTGTAGGTCGGTCAGTGCCAGGCCGTCATGGCCGTTGGCAAGCATGCGGGCTGCCACTGGGTTGGTGGCCAGTACGATACGCTGGCGCAGCCCCAATGCAGTCAGCTCCTCGCGCAGGCGGGCCTGGAACACCGGCCAAGGGCCAAACAGCTGCAGGCTTGAGCCCACTTCCAGCAACAGGGCGCGCGGATAGTGCAGGCTCACCTGGGCACTGTAGCGATAGGCCCAGGCCGCGAGCAGTTGCTGCAGTTGGTCGATGCGCGCGTCATCGGCCTCGACGCAGTGGAAACCATCGGCCAGCGCGCGTGCGGCGGTCAACGTTTGCCCGGCGCGCAAGCCGAGTGCAGCCGCTGAGGGGTTGACGGCCTGCAGCACGCGACGCTGCACCGGCCCGCCGATCAGTACCAGTGGCGCATCGGCGTCGTCGCGTTCGCGCAGGATCGCGTCCAGCGCCAGTTGCGGCAGGAGAATGCAGGCCCAGAGCATGCTGCATCAGCCCCGCCCAGGGCAGGCGATGGCAGTAGCCGGCGGCATACCGCCCCGGCACTTGAGCACGCGCCATTGCGCGGGCCGGGTGTCGATGGCGATGCGCAGCGCGGCCGGCGAAGGGTTGTGCGCGGCCTGTTGCGGCCTGCAGGCAAAGGCCAGCGCCTGACCGGTTTCGGCCGCCACCTGCAGCCGCCGAAGGGCACGGTCATCGGCGCGCTCCGGCCAGCACAGCACGGCGGCGCAGCTGCCAGAGCGCAGGCACTGCTCCGCAGCCCACAGCGCATCGGCCTGCTCGGCATCCACCTGGACCAGCCAGCGTAGATCCACGCCAGCCGCTTGCCAGGCAGGCGCGTAAGGAATGAAAGGGGGGGCGACCAGCACCACGCGCCCACCTTCGGCCGTCAGCCGCGCCAATGAGGGCCACAACAGGTGCAGCTCGCCGCAACCAGGGCTGGCCAGCAACAGTTCGCTGAGCGCTGCCGCAGGCCAGCCGCCATCGGGCAGGCGCTGGTCCAGCAGGGCATGGCCGGTCGGCTGCAACCCGCTCGGGCGCACCTGGGCTTGCCGCCCCCGCCAGACCTGGCGCTGGTCCAGCAGCCGATCGAGATCGACCACGGCGCCCATCAGTCGCGCCTCAGTAGGCCGCAGAACACGCCTTCGATGAAGAATTCGCGCTCGGGGCCGACATCGATCGGCGCATAGGCCGGGTTGCGCGGCAACAGCCGGTAGCCGCCGGGCTGGCGTTGCAGGCGTTTGATGGTGACCTCGCCGTCCAGGCGAGCGACTACGATCTGGCCATCACGGGCATCACCTTGCTGGCGAATACCCACCAGGTCACCGTCGAAAATGCCGTCATCGACCATCGAGTCGCCGCGCACCTTCAGCAGGTAGTCCGGGGTACGGCGGAACAGGCTGGGGTCGAGCAGCAACTGTTCGTGAATACCCAGGTCGGGGCCGATGGGCGCACCTGCCGCCACCTGGCCCAGCACGGGCAGCTCGAGAATTTCCGGGCGGCGCAGCGGCTCGGCCAGGCGGATGCCCCGCGCCTGGTTGGGCGTGACGTCGATGTAACCGGCCTGGCACAAGGCGGTGATGTGCTTGCGCGCGACGCTGCGCGAAGCGAAGCCGAAGCGGCTGGCAATGTCGGCAAGGCTCGGCGGCTGGCCGTGATCGCCAATGCGCTCACGGATGAATTCGAGAATGGCACGACGTTTGGGGGTTAGATTGTCCATGGAGCACATTTGTACTCTTTTCGTAGCACACTGAACAGCCCCCTTCGTCGTCAGGTTTCGCTATCATCCCCAGGCTTATGTTTTTTCAATGCCTGGATACCTGATGCTGACTGCCCTGCTGTTCGACCTCGACGGAACCCTGACCGATACCGACACCCTGCACTTGCAGGCTTTCCGCCAGTTGCTGCGCGAACATGACGGCCGTGAACTGACCCAGGCGCAGTTCGATGCCCAGATCAGTGGCCGCGCCAATGGGCCGTTGTTTGCCGACCTGTTTGCGCAGGCAAGCGCGGCTGAATGCCTTGCACTGGCCGATCGCAAGGAGGCGCTGTTCCGTGACCTGGCCCCGGCGCTCGAACCCATGCCGGGCTTGTTGCGCCTGCTGGAGCATGCCCAGGCCAACGGCATTGGCATGTGTGTGGTGACCAATGCACCTCGGCTCAATGCCGAGCACATGCTGGCAGCGATGGGCCTGGAGGCGCGCTTCGAGCATGTGCTGGTGGCTGAGGAGCTGGCGCGGCCGAAGCCGGATCCGCTGCCTTACTTGACTGGCCTTGAGCGCCTGGGCGCGGAGGCTGGGCAGGCGCTGGCGTTCGAGGATTCGTTGCCGGGGGTGAAGGCCGCCAGCGGTGCCGGGATTTTCACCGTTGGCATCGCCACGACCCAGGCGCCAGAGCGGTTGCTGGCTGCGGGAGCGAGTTTGGTGGTGGAAGATTTCGATGATCCGCGGTTGTGGGCGGTGATTGCGCAGATGGAAGCCGGGCGGCTGGTGAAATGAGTGATGCCTTGGTGTGTTCGCCGTGGGGTGGTTGGTGTTCTTGAGATCGAGCGCCGCCCGCGCGAAGCGCTTGCCTTGGGATCTTCAGCGCCTGGGAGATCGAGCGCCGCCCGCGCGGCGCATCGCGGGGCAAGTCGGATCGCCGCACCGCCGCTCCCACATTTGTTGCAACGTGCCATGGCCTGATAGGCCATAGTTGCCAGCCTTGTTAGCACGACGCGATTTTTTGGTTGGCGCGGCCGGCGCCCCACCTGTCTTCAGCCATGCGCCAAGGCGAACAACCATGGCCTGACTGGAACGGCACGTTGCAACAAATGTGGGAGCGGGCTTGCCCCGCGAAGCGCCGCGCGGGCGGCGCTCGATCTCATAGACGCTGAAGATACCAAGACAAGCGCTTCGCGCGGGCGGCGCTCGATCTCAAGGGCGCTGAAAATCCCAAGGCAAGCGCTTCGCGATACACCGCCCGCGCAGCGCTCTATCTCTGCACCACTGAAGTTTTGTGTCATGCCGGACAGGCATCACCCCCTGACCCCGAGCATCCCGCGTTCAACGATAAAATCAATCACCGCCTGCAAACCCTCACCTTTCTTCAGGTTGCTGAACGTCCACGGACGCTGGGGGCGCATGCGCTGGGTGTCGCGCTCCATCACTTCCAGCGAGGCGCCGACATAAGGCGCCAGGTCGGTCTTGTTGATCACCAGGAAGTCCGACTTGGTGATACCGGGGCCACCCTTGCGCGGGATCTTCTCGCCTTCGGCAACGTCAATGACATAGATGGTCAGGTCGGCCAGCTCCGGGCTGAAGGTGGCACTGAGGTTGTCGCCGCCGCTTTCCACGAAGATCACTTCGAGGTTGCCGAACTTGCGCGCCAGCCCTTCCACGGCGGCCAGGTTCATCGAGGCATCTTCACGGATGGCGGTGTGCGGGCAGCCGCCGGTCTCGACGCCGACGATGCGCTCAGGCTCCAGTGCACCGGCCTCGGTGAGGATGCGCTGGTCTTCCTTGGTGTAGATGTCGTTGGTAACCACAGCGATCTGGTAGTGATCGCGCATGGCCTTGCACAGGCATTCGAGCAGCGCGGTCTTGCCGGAACCGACCGGGCCGCCGACACCGACGCGCAGGGGTTGCTGATAGCTTTGCATGTTGGCAGTCCTCAAGAACGGAACAAACGGGTGTATTGGGTTTCGTGACGCGATGAGGCGATGGCCAGCAGCGGCAGGCCGCCGCCAAGCTGGTCGTCGCCCAGGGCCAGGGCCTGGTCGATGACCTCGGGCAGCGCTGCGCTCAGGTCGCGCAGCAGGGTCTGGGCCGCCTGCTGGCCGAACGGTACCAACTTGACACCGGCCATGACTGCGCCCTCCAGCCAGGCGAAGGCATGCCCGAGGGCAAGCTGGCGCAGTGGGATAGACCAGTGCACGGCGAGCCAGGCCATGCCGCCCAGTTGGCTGAGTTCAAGGCTGGCGCGCCAGGCCGAGGCTTGGCCCAGTTGCCAGCCGTCGAGCAAGCGCGCCAGCGCCGCGCCTCGCTGCTGCTCTTCCAGGCGCAGTTCGGCGGTTTCGCGGTTGGCCAGCAGAAAACGGCTCCAGCGCGCAAACGCTTCGGCATCGTCTGCCTCGCAGGCGTGGTACAGGCGCGCCAGGACCGGCCAGTCCAGGTAAACGAGGGTGTCGTGCATCTGCTCGCGCTGCCAGGCGCTGAAGCCTTCGATGTCACGCACCCAGCCCGCCTCCACGGCCCACTCAAGCCCCTGTGAATAGGTGAAGCCACCCACCGGCAGGCCGGGGCTGGCCAGCTGCAGCAGGCGCAGCAATGCCAGGTCGCTGTTCATCAACCGGCCAGCACCACGGCAGCACCGGCCAGCAGGCCGCCGCCAAAGGCTTTTTGCAGGCCGCTGTGGCGGCGCAGCAAGCAGCCGACCGCAAAGCCCACCACCAGCAGCAGGCCGCTGACGGTGACAAAGCCGGCGCTGAACAGCCAGAACGCACTCGGCGTGGCTTCCACGCCATGGGCCCAACCATGGAACAGGGCAAATACCGGCATGGCCAAGGCCAGCAGCAACTGGCGGCTGGGCAGCAGTACGGCGGCGGCAGCCACCAGCACCGAGACGGCGATGACGGTTTCCATGCCCAGCATGCCGCCGAACAGGTGGCCGCACACGGCACCGGCGAACATCGCCGCCAGGGTCGCCAAGGGCAGGCTCAGGTTGCGACGGGTCAAGGCGGCGAGCACGCCGGTGCCCAGCAGCATCAACAGGTGGTCAAGGCCGGTCAGCGGGTGCAGCAGGCCATCGTGCAGCGGGTTGCTGTCGTGGCCAGGGTGGGCGAAAGCCGGCAGTGCGACCATCAGCAGGACAAGGGCGAGTGTTTTTTTCATTGTGGGCTCCGGTGGGCGGTTCAGGAATGCGCGGGCAGGCGCACGAATGGATGGTCGTGTGCGTGGCCATGGCTGTGCGGAGCGCTCTGATAGGCCCCGGCTTCCGGTTCGAACGGCGCCTGCTCGGCCTCCACGGTCAAGCCCAGGCCGCGCAGCATGTCATCCAGCACGTAGTCATGCTGGTAGCGCAGCAAGCCCGGCTCGATTTGCAGCGGTACATGGCGGTTGCCCAGGTGGTAGGCCGCGCGCGCCAGCAGATGGGGGTCGCGGCAGCGCACCGTCGACACGGCTTCGGGGGCCGCGAGCACGCGCACCACCTGGCTGCCGCTGGCATCGGCAAGCAGCTCGCCGCCGCGCAGCAGGTGGCCGCGCTCGAGCATCAGGCCGGCATCGCGGCCATCGTCGAGGGTCACTCGCAGCCGGCTCTTGATGCGGCTGTCGACGTCCAGGGTGACGGTGCCAGTGATCGTGTCGGATTCAGCGATCCGGCGGGTCAGGACAATCATCTTCGCTCCTTCAGAACAGGAAATAACGCTGGGCCAGCGGCAGTTCGCTGGCCGGTTCGCACACCAGCAGCTCACCGTCGGCGCGCACCTGGTAGGTTTGCGAGTCGACTTCGATCACCGGTTGCAAGGTGTTGTGGACCATGTCGGCCTTGCGCACGCGGCGGCAGCCATGGGCCACGCCGATCAGGCTCTGCAGCCCCAACTCCTGGGCCAGGCCTCGGTCCATGGCGGCCTGGGGCAGGAAGGTCATGCGCGTGGCATGGCGGGCCGCGCCGAGTGCGCCGAACATTGGCCGGTAGTGCACGGGCTGCGGGGTCGGGATCGAGCCGTTGATGTCGCCCATGGGCGCGGTGACGATCATCCCGCCCTTGATCACCAGCGCCGGCTTGACCGCAAAGAACGCCGGCGACCACAGCACCAGGTCGGCCAGCTTGCCCACTTCGACCGAACCGACTTCATGGGCGATGCCATGGGTCAGCGCCGGGTTGAGGGTGTATTTGGCGATGTAGCGCTTGACCCGGAAGTTGTCGCTGTAGCTGCTGTCCGGCGCCAGCGGGCCGCGGCGCACCTTCATCTGGTGCGCCACCTGCCAGGTGCGCAGCACCACTTCGCCCACCCGGCCCATGGCCTGGGAGTCGGACGACGTCATGGCGAAGGCGCCCATGTCGTGGAGGATGTCTTCGGCAGCAATGGTTTCGCGGCGGATGCGCGACTCGGCAAAGGCCACGTCCTCGGCGATGCTCGGGTCCAGGTGGTGGCAGACCATGAGCATATCCAGGTGCTCGTCCACGGTGTTGACCGTGTACGGCAGGGTCGGGTTGGTCGAGGACGGCAGCACATTGGCCTGCCCCGCCGCGCGGATGATGTCCGGGGCATGGCCGCCGCCGGCGCCCTCGGTGTGGAAGGTATGGATGGTGCGGTCACCGATGGCGGCCAGGGTGTCTTCGATGCAACCGGACTCGTTGAGCGTGTCGGTGTGGATCGCCACCTGGATGTCCATCTCTTCGGCCACGCCCAGGCAACAGTCGATGGCGGCCGGGGTCGAGCCCCAGTCCTCGTGCAGCTTCAGGCCCACGGCACCGGCGGCGATCTGCTCGCGCAGCGCTTCGGGGCGAGAGGCATTGCCCTTGCCCAGCAGGCCGATGTTGATCGGCAGGCAATCGGCGGCCTGGAGCATGCGCGCCAAGTACCACGGGCCCGGGGTGCAGGTGGTGGCGTTGGTGCCTGTGGCTGGGCCGGTACCGCCGCCGATAAAGGTGGTGACACCGCTGGTGAGCGCTTCTTCGACCTGCTGCGGGCAGATGAAATGGATATGCGAATCGATGCCGCCCGCCGTGACGATCTTGCCTTCGGCGGCGATCACTTCGGTACCCGGCCCGACCGCCACGGTGACGCCCGGTTGTACGTCCGGGTTGCCAGCCTTGCCGATGGCGGCGATGCGCCCATGCTTGACGCCGATATCGGCCTTGACGATACCCCAGTGATCGATGATCAAGGCGTTGGTCAGCACCAGGTCCATGGCCTCGGCAGCGAGCATCTGGCCCTGGCCCATGCCATCGCGGATGACCTTGCCACCGCCGAACTTGACCTCTTCGCCATAAATAGTGAAGTCCTTCTCCACCTCCACCCACAACGCGGTGTCTGCCAGGCGCACGCGGTCGCCGACGGTGGGGCCGAACATGTCGGCATAGGCTCGGCGCGAAATACGGCTCATGCCCTGCCCTCCAGCGCGCCCATCACCTTGCCCTGAAAGCCGTAGACCTCGCGTTTGCCGGCATAGGCCACCAGGTGCACGGTGCGTGACTGCCCGGGCTCGAAGCGCACCGCCGTGCCGGCCGGGATGTCGAGGCGAAAGCCCCGGCTCGGCCCACGGTCGAACACCAACGCGTCGTTGACCTCGAAGAAGTGGTAATGCGAACCGACCTGCACTGGCCGGTCGCCATGGTTGGCCACGCTGACGCTGACCGTTTCACGGCCGACATTGAGTTCGATGTCGCCGGCGGCGGTCTGGATTTCACCTGGGATCATGCTGGGCTCCTCGGCCAGGTCAGACGATGGGGTCATGCACGGTCACCAGTTTGGTGCCGTCTGGGAACGTGGCTTCAACCTGCACGTCATGGAGCATCTCGGCGACACCGCTCATGACCTGCTCTCGGCCGATCACTTCACGGCCCAGGCTCATCAGCTCGGCCACCGTGCGGCCATCGCGCGCGCCTTCGAGCACGGCGGCGCTGATCAGCGCTACCGCCTCCGGGTAGTTGAGCTTAAGGCCACGGGCCAGGCGCCGCTCCGCCAGCAGTGCGGCGGTGAACAGCAACAGTTTGTCTTTCTCTCTTGGGGTCAGCTCCATGGCGCTCTCTCAGGTAGCCCAGATGCGCGGCGGGCACGCGGGCAGGCCGAGAACGGCCGGCCGCAGCACGTGCCAGAGGCGCTGCAGGGTGTGTTGCAGGTGTTGGTTATCGTGGTCGAGCAGGCGGATCACCAGCAGCGGGCCGAGCAAGGTCGCGCCTGCGGGGGTGTCGAGTTCATCGAGCAGCGACCGCACCTGTTCCAGTACGGACGGGTCGGCCGGTGACGCGCAGAACGTCGCCACCAGCGGGTGCCCGCCGAGCTTGTCGAGCTGGCCACCGGTGATACGCAGGCGTTCATGCAGGCCAGGCTCGCCGGGCAGGTCGATGTTCAGTCGGCTATCCAGTGCGCCATGCTCGAAGCATTCGCCCATGACCGGCCGCCCCAGGCACAGGGTTTCCCAGGCCAGCAAGCGGGCGCCGGGTTCGAGGGTGAAGCGGCTGTCGAGGTTGGCGCGGGCGCCGGAGAAGAAAATGCTGTCCTGCGGTAGCCACTCCAGCGTGCTGTCGGCTTGCAGGTGAAAGCGCTGGGTCAGCCACGCGGTGGGGCCGATACTGCGGTAGAACTTGCTGGCACCGGGCATGGTCAGCAGGGCATGGCTACCCGGCTCCAGGTGAATGTCCAGGTCCAGGCGGTCCCCTGCGACGATGCCGCCAGGCGGGTGCAGCACATAAACGTGGCACGGCGCGCCTTCCGGATAGAACGGGCGCTGCACCAAAAGCGGGCCGAAATGCCGGCGCGCACCAAGGCGGGTCACGCCACCGCGTGCGATGAAGCGCAACTGCAGGTGGGCGCTCCAGCCCGCATCCTGTTCAGATTGTTCGAGGCGTTCTGCCAGAAACATCCTATAGCCCCTGATATTCATGGCCCATGGCCGTTACAAGGGTCGGGGGCCGCGCACGGAGGCGCTGCAGGCCTGACCACTCGATCAATTTCGATTGGCTGGGATATAGCAGTTTGCGGGCCAACTACGCAGGTGAAGGCGCATGAAACTTTTGCGCAGGGGCTCTGGCATGGGGCACACAGGCGCATCACGCACGATACGAGGGCGGTCACCGGCCCTGTTTCGGTGCCGGCGGCAAGCCGCTGCAGAGCCCAGGCGAGACAGCCAGGCGGGAGAAAACGTAGACTGCACTGCAGTGCACTCAGCCTACGGCCAAGGAACCGCCATGCCCCTCGCCCCTGCAATCCCCGTCCTGCGCATCTTTTCGGTCGACAAGGCCAGGGAGTTCTATTTCGACTTCCTCGGTTTCACCCTGGACTGGGAACACCGCTTCAGCCCCGACCTACCGCTGTATATGCAAATTCACCGCGACGGGTTGATCCTGCACCTGAGCGAGCACCATGGCGACGCCTGCCCAGGCTCAACCGTATTCGCCCGTACCGACGAACTGCTGGCCCTGGAGCGCGAACTGCAGGACAAACAGTACGGCTACGCCCGGCCACAAGCCGCGCGCCTCGACTGGGGCCTGGAGATGCTGGTGCGCGACCCGTTCGGTAACCTGTTGCGCTTCTGCCAGCAAATCGACGAAGAGGCCCCGCAATGAAAGCACCAGGCAAACGCGAGCTGGCGCGCCTGGAGCGCGAACTGGTCGCCTGCCTGACCGACGCCTGCGAAACCGCCAAGGCGGAAATCGTCGGGTTTACCTGGCTGACTCACCGCCTGGACGCTGACGAGTTCCCTACCAGCCTGCGCATCACCTGGGTCTTCGAACACGAGGCGGACAAGGCCGCAGCGCTGGCAGGGGAAGCGAAAGCGCGCATGCTCAAGCTGACGGCCCAGGCACTCGACGAGGCAGGTGTGCAGCTGGACCACCCGGCCTGGCATGTGCGTTTTGACAGTGAAGAGGCTTGCGCTCGTGGGCACGCCGGAGATTGGAACAAGCGGCTGGGTGCCAGTCGGTAGAGGTGCAGCAGATATGAGATCGAGCGCCCCGCGCGATGCTCGACCTCATATCCACAGCAAACCACCTGCCATGCACGCCTGCCCTCCACCAATTCGTGACTGGCCGTTCCCGATCCGCGACGGATGTATTATCGTGGCGAGGTGCGCAAATAACAGCAGCCTGAGCGATCAGGCATCTGCAAGACAAACGAGGGTGTCATGAGTAACGAGATTAACTGGGACAAGCTTGGCTTCGACTACATCAAGACTGACAAGCGCTACCTGTCCGTGTTTCGCGATGGCGAGTGGGACAAAGGCACCCTGACAGAAGACAATGTGCTGCACATCAGCGAAGGTTCGACCGCCCTGCACTACGGCCAACAGTGCTTTGAAGGCATGAAGGCCTACCGTTGCAAGGACGGCTCCATCAACCTGTTCCGTCCCGACCAGAACGCCCTGCGCATGCAACGCAGCTGCGACCGCCTGCTGATGCCGCGCGTGCCAACCGAACAGTTCATCGAAGCCTGCAAACAGGTGGTCAAGGCCAACGAGCGCTTTGTCCCGCCGCATGGCAAGGGCGCCCTGTACCTGCGCCCGTTCGTGATTGGCGTGGGTGACAACATCGGTGTGCGCACCGCACCGGAGTTCATTTTCTCGGTCTTTGCCATCCCGGTCGGCTCCTACTTCAAAGGCGGCATGACGCCGCACAAGTTCCTGATCTCCGACTACGACCGCGCCGCGCCACAAGGCACCGGCGCCGCCAAGGTCGGTGGCAATTACGCTGCCAGCCTGCAACCAGGCTACGAGGCAAAGAAAGCCGGCTTTGCCGACTGCATCTACCTCGACCCGCTGACCCACAAGAAAATCGAGGAAGTTGGTTCTGCGAACTTCTTCGGCATCACCGCAAACAACGAGTTCGTTACACCGAAGTCGGCGTCGGTGCTGCCGGGCATCACCCGCTTGTCGCTGATGGAGCTGGCCGAATCGCGCCTGGGGCTCACAGTCATCGAAGGGGACGTTGACATCAACAACCTCGAGCGGTTCGTCGAAGCTGGCGCCTGCGGCACTGCCGCGGTTATCACCCCGATCGGTGGCATCCAGTACAACGGCAAGCTGCATGTGTTCCACAGCGAAACCGAAGTCGGCCCGGTTACCCAGAAGCTCTACAACGAGCTGACCGGCATCCAGAGCGGTGACGTCGAAGCGCCAGCTGGCTGGATCGTCAAGGTCGCCTGAGCCGCTGCGCCACGCTGAACCACGGGGCATGCCAGGCACTGGCATGCCCCGTTTTGTTTTCCGGCCGTGGGTAGATGAATTTTTCTTAAATCGCCGTTTGGCTAATCTTTGGCACAATCAAGTCTTCAATAAACGCCCAGGAACCAGCATGACACGCGTACTGACCATCGAAGACGACGCCGTCACCGGCCAGGAAATCGTCGCCGAACTCACCAGCCATGGTCTGGATGTGGATTGGGCCGACAACGGCCGCGAGGGCCTGGCCAAGGCCATTGCCGGCGGGTACGACCTGATAACCCTGGACCGCATGCTGCCCGAGGTCGATGGCCTGACCATCGTCACCACCCTGCGCAACCTGAAAATCGCCACGCCAATCCTGATGATCAGCGCGCTGTCCGACGTGGATGAGCGCGTGCGCGGGCTGCGGGCCGGTGGCGATGACTACCTGACCAAGCCGTTTGCCTCCGACGAGATGGCCGCTCGGGTCGAAGTGCTTCTGCGGCGCAACAGCGTACCGATGACCCAGACCCGCCTGCAGGTCGCCGACCTGCAGCTGGACCTGATCAGCCACGAGGCGCGGCGCGGCGAGCAGACGCTCAACCTGCTGCCCACCGAGTACAAGCTGCTGGAATACCTGATGCGCCACAGTGGCCAGGTGATCACGCGGATGATGATCTTCGAAGAAGTCTGGGGCTATCACTTCGACCCCGGCACCAACCTGATCGACGTGCACATCGGCCGCCTGCGCAAGAAGATCGATTCCCCCGGGCAGTCGCCGCTGATCCGTACCGTACGGGGCTCCGGCTATGCCATTGCTGAACCCGTCTAAGGGCTGGAGCTCCTCGACCAGCCGCCTGCTGGCGCTGTACAGCTTCCTCTTCGTGGCCTGGAGCAGCATCCTCATGGGGGTGCTGTACTTCGAGGTTTCCAGCTACCTGAACAAACTCACCCGCCACTCCATGCTGCAGCGCCAGCACCTGTTCGCGCACATGAGCGGCAAGCAGCTGGATGACGCCCTGATCGCCAGCCAGGCGTTCGAAGAGCGCGCCTTCGATGCCTACGGCCTGTTCGACGCCCAGCTCAACCCGATTGGCGGGCGCATCCGTGCCATTCCGCCCGAGCTTGGCATGGACGGCAAGGTGCACGAGCTCAAGCGCTGCCTGGATGCCGATGACCCGCACATGCCCCGTGACAGCTGCGACGCAGTGGCCATAAAGGTGCAGGACGGCCGCTGGCTGGTGCTGTTCCGCGACAACGGCTCGCTGTTCGTGGTCACCCGCATCATCCTGCATGCGTTGCTGTGGGGCATCTCACTGACTCTGATTCCCGGCTTTGCCGGCTGGTACCTGCTGCGGCGCAGGCCGTTGAAGCGCATTCGCGCGATCCAGGCCCAGGCCGAGCTGATTGTCGCCGGCGACCTCACCCACCGCCTGCCGCTGTCGGCTCGGCGCGACGAGCTGGACATGCTGGCCGACATCGTCAACGCCATGCTCGACCGCATCGAACGGCTGATGCACGAGGTAAAGGGTGTGTGCGACAACATTGCCCATGACCTGCGCACGCCGCTGACCCGCCTGCGGGCACAGCTGTACCGCATTCGCCAGCAAAGCCCGGTGGACTCACCGCAAGCCGAGGCACTGGACCAGGCCATCGGTGAAACCGATACCCTGATGGCACGGTTTCGCGGCTTGCTGCGCATCAGTGAGCTGGAAGACCGCCAGCGCCGGGCCGGTTTCGTGCAGCTGGACCCGCATGATCTGCTGGTGGAGCTGCACGATTTCTACTTGCCGCTGGCCGAGGACGGCGGCATTCGCCTGAACCTGCAGCAGCCTGCGCAGTTGCCGGCATTGCATGGGGACCGTGAATTACTGTTCGAGGCATTGGCCAACCTGGTGGGCAATGCCATCAAGTTCACGCCTGAAGGCGGAAGGGTGGGCATTACGGCGACCCAGGACGATGCGGGCGTGCATATCGCCATTGAGGACAGTGGGCCAGGGATTCCCGAAGAAGAGCGAACTGCAGTGCTGAAGCGGTTCTATCGCAGCGAGGAAGGCCACCGCCATGCGGGGTTCGGGCTGGGGTTGTCGATCGTTGCGGCGATCGTCGACCTGCATGGGTTTGGGCTTGAGATTGGCGAAAGTGAGTTGGGTGGGGCGAAACTGGTGTTGCATTGCCCGCTGGCTGGGCCAGCCAAGTAAAGCCTGGGGCTGCTCTGCAGCCCAATCGCCGGCAAGCCAGCTCCCACAGGTATGCAGCGCTGCAAAATTTGTGGGAGCCTGGGGCTGCTCTGCAGCCCCCATTTACATTAGTCAGCCAGACGCCAGGTAGTCGCACCCTTGCTGTCTTCCAGCACCACGCCCATGGCGGTCAGCTGGTCACGGATACGGTCGGACTCGGCCCAGTTCTTGTCCGTCCGCGCCTGCAGGCGGGCCTGGATCAACGCTTCGACTTCAGCCGCGTCAACCTTGCCCTCTGCCCCTGCACGCAGGAAGTCATCGGCGTCCAGTTGCAGCACACCCAGCACATCACCCAGCTCACGCAGGCGACCGGCCAGGCCAGCAGCGGCCTCAGGGTCGCTGTCGCGCAGGCGGTTGATCTCGCGCACCAGGTCGAACAACACGGCGCAGGCTTCCGGGGTGCCGAAGTCGTCGTTCATCGCCACGCTGAAGCGCTCGACAAACACTTCGCCACCCTTGGCCGCCACCCGCGGCAGGCCGCGCAGTGCGTGATAGAAGCGCTCCAGGGCGCCCTTGGCATCACGCAGGCTGTCTTCGGAGTAGTTGATGGCGCTGCGGTAGTGGCTGGCCACCAGCAGGTAGCGCACCACCTCCGGGTGGTACACGTCGAGTACGTCACGGATGGTGAAGAAGTTGTTCAACGACTTGGACATCTTCTCGCCATTGATCCGGATCATGCCGCAGTGCATCCAGGCGTTGGCGTACTGCTTGCCGGTGGCCGCTTCGCTTTGGGCGATCTCGTTCTCGTGGTGCGGGAACTCCAGGTCGCTGCCACCACCATGGATGTCGAAGCTCTCGCCCAGGCAGCAGGTAGACATCACCGAGCACTCGATGTGCCAGCCCGGCCGGCCCGGGCCCCAAGGCGATTCCCAGCTCGGCTCGCCCGGCTTGACGCCTTTCCACAGCACAAAGTCCAGCGGGTCTTGCTTGGCCTCGTCGACTTCGATACGGGCACCGATGCGCAGGTCTTCGATCTTCTTGCGCGACAGCTTGCCGTAGCCGACGAACTTGCCGACCCGGTAGTACACGTCGCCGTTGCCCGGCGCGTAGGCGTAGCCTTTGTCGATCAAGGTCTGGATCATGGCGTGCATGCCGGCGATATGGTCGGTGGCACGCGGCTCCATGTCCGGCTTGAGGATGTTCAGGCGGCGCTCGTCCTCGTGCATCGCGTCGATCATGCGGGCGGTCAGTGCGTCGAACGCTTCACCGTTCTCGTTGGCCCGGTTGATGATCTTGTCGTCGATGTCGGTGATGTTGCGCACGTAGGTCAGCTCGTAACCACTCTTACGCAGCCAGCGGGTGACCAGGTCGAAGGCCACCATGCTGCGGCCGTGGCCCAGGTGGCAGTAGTCGTACACGGTCATGCCGCAGACGTACATGCGCACCTTGTTGCCATCGAGCGGCTTGAAGGCTTCCTTGGTCTTGCTCAGCGTGTTGTAGATGTTTAGCACGGCGGTTCCTTAGCTGCCCCAGGAGTCACGCAGGGTGACGGTGCGGTTGAACACCGGGCGGCCCGGCTGGCTGTCCTTGAGGTCGGCGCAGAAGTAGCCTTCGCGCTCGAACTGGAAGCGGTCTTCCGGCTGTGCCTGGCCCAGCGACGGCTCGGCACGGCAACCGGTGAGCACTTGCAGCGAATCCGGGTTGATGTTGTCGAGGAAGCTGGCGCCCTCCTCGGCCTTCTCCGGGTTCGGCGAACGGAACAGGCGGTCGTACAGGCGCACTTCGCATTCGACGCTGGCGTCTGCCGGCACCCAGTGGATCACGCCCTTGACCTTGCGGCCCTCTGGGTTCTTGCCCAGGGTGTCCGGGTCGTACGAGCAGCGCAGCTCGACGATGTTGCCGTCAGCATCCTTGATCGCTTCGTCGGCGCGGATCACGTAGCTGCCGCGCAGGCGCACTTCACCGGCCGGCTCCAGGCGTTTGTAGCCCTTCGGCGGTTCTTCCATGAAGTCGTCACGGTCGATGTACAGCTCGCGGGCGAACGGCAGCACGCGTACACCCATGTCTTCCTTCGGGTGGCGCGGCAGCTCGAGCTGCTCGACCTGGCCTTGCGGGTAGTTGGTGATGACCACTTTCAGCGGGCGCAGCACGCACATGGCGCGCGGCGCGGTACGGTCGAGGTCGTCTCGGATGCTGAATTCGAGCATCGACATGTCGACCACGCCGTCGGAGCGGTTGGTGCCGACCATCTCGCAGAAATTGCGGATCGAGGCCGGGGTGTAGCCGCGGCGGCGGAAGCCCGACAGGGTCGACATGCGCGGGTCATCCCAGGCGCTTACGTGCTTTTCGTCAACCAGCTGCTTGAGCTTGCGCTTGGAGGTGATGGTGTAGTTCAGGTTCAGGCGGCTGAACTCGTACTGGCGCGGGTGCGCCGGTACCGGCAGGTTATCGAGGAACCAGTCGTACAGCGGGCGATGGCCTTCGAACTCCAGGGTGCAGATCGAGTGGGTGATGCCTTCGATGGCATCGGACTGCCCGTGGGTGAAGTCGTAGTTCGGGTAGATGCACCACTTGTCACCGGTCTGGTGGTGGTGGGCATGGCGGATGCGGTACAGGATCGGGTCGCGCAGGTTCATGTTCGGCGAGGCCATGTCGATCTTGGCACGCAGCACGCGCTCGCCGTCCTTGAACTCGCCGGCCTTCATGCGCGCGAACAGGTCGAGGTTGTCTTCGACGCTGCGCTCGCGGAATGGGCTGTTCTTGCCAGGCTCGGTCAGGCTGCCGCGGTATTCCTTGGCCTGATCAGGGGTCAGGTCGCAGACATAGGCCTTGCCACGCTTGATCAGTTCAACGGCCCAGTCGTGCAGCTGGTCGAAGTAGTTGGAGGCATAACGCACGTCGCCGGCCCAGTCGAAGCCCAGCCATTTGACGTCGCGCTGGATGGCGTCGATGTATTCCTGGTCTTCCTTGGCCGGGTTGGTGTCATCGAAGCGCAGGTGGCAGACGCCGCCGAACTCCTTGGCCAGGCCGAAGTTGACGCAGATCGACTTGGCATGGCCGATGTGCAGGTAGCCATTGGGCTCCGGCGGAAAACGAGTGACGATGCTGCTGTGCTTGCCCGAGTCCAGGTCGGCCTGGATGATCGGCCGCAGGAAGTTCGCAGGGACGGCGGGGGCGCCTTTGGCAGCGGCGTTGGGCGCGTTGTCGGCAGTGGGCTTGCTCATAGGATCCTTGAATGCACGTGTCCGGCCTGGGTAGGCCGATTGAATCAAAGGGCCTATCATAGCCGAAGCAGTCAAGCTGCTGACAGCCAGGCCCGGACAAACTGCCGTGATTTATCGCAGCTTTTTGCCGCAGGCTGGCAAAATGGCCAGTGCGCGCCATGTGTCGCGGTCGCCCGATGTTGCGTCAGGTGACTAAAGGCGCACTGCGCACCCTAATTCCCAAATGCCTTGAAAGAGCGAATTTGAGCATGTCCAAAGTCAAACTGACCACCAACCACGGCGACATCGTCATTGAATTGAACGCTGAAAAGGCCCCGATCACTGTGGCCAATTTCATTGAATACGTTGAGGCCGGTCACTACACCAACACCGTTTTCCACCGTGTGATCAAGGGTTTCATGATCCAGGGCGGCGGCTTCGAACCGGGCATGAACGAGAAGCGTGACAAGCGTGCCAGCATCCAGAACGAAGCCGACAACGGCCTGAAGAACGCCAAGTACAGCATCGCCATGGCTCGCACCATGGACCCGCATTCGGCCTCCGCGCAGTTCTTCATCAATGCTTCGGACAACGATTTCCTCAACCACAGCGGCAAGAACACCCAGGGCTGGGGCTACGCGGTGTTCGGCGCAGTGACCGAGGGCCGTGAAGTGGTCGACGCCATCGAGAAGGTCGCCACCGGCTCCAAAGCTGGCCACCAGGACGTGCCGAAAGAAGACGTGATCATCGAGAAAGCCGAGATCATTGAGTGATACTGCTGATCTCTGATCTGCACCTGCAAGAAGAACGCCCGGACATTACCCGGGCGTTTCTTGATCTGCTCGACGGCCGCGCACGGCATGCCAAGGCGCTGTACATACTAGGCGACTTCTTTGAAGCCTGGATCGGCGACGACGCCATGACGCCCTTTCAGCAGACGATCTGCCAGGCCCTGCGCCAGCTGAGCGACAGTGGTACGGCGGTCTACCTGATGCACGGCAACCGTGATTTCCTGATTGGCCAGGACTTCTGCAAGGCCGCTGGTTGTACGCTGCTGGCCGACCCGAGTGTGATCGAACTGGGCGGTGAGCAGGTGTTGCTGATGCATGGCGACACCTTGTGCACCCGCGACCTGGCCTACATGAAAATGCGCCGCTACCTGCGCAACCCGCTGAGCCTGTGGATCTTGCGGCATCTGCCGCTTGCCACCCGGCAGAAGCTGGCACGCAAGCTGCGCAGCGAAAGCCGCGCACAAACACGCATGAAGGCGACCGAAATCGTCGACGTCACGCCGGAGGAAGTGCCGAAGGTGATGGCGGCGCACGGTGTGAGAACGCTGGTGCATGGCCACACCCACCGGCCGGCGATTCACAAGCTGGTGGTCAACGGTGAGCCGGCCCGGCGCATCGTGCTGGGCGATTGGGACCGACGCGGCTGGACCCTGCAGGTAGATGCGCAGGGCTTTCAGCTGGAGCCGTTCGAGTTTTCCTGAAACTGCTCGCTTTGCCGTTGCGGCCTCATCGCCGGCAAGCCGGCTCCCACAAGGTACTTCACTGCTCCCAAGAGCAGCGGTTTACCTGTGGGAGCCGGCTTGCCGGCGATGAGGGCGGTGCAGATTACAACTCAGGGCTGGCGTGCTACCGCAGCCTTGTCCCGCTCACTGATCACATACTGCCGATACTCAGGGTCAGCCTTGATCTGCGCCTCGGTGAACGGAATGGGCGCCAGCTGCTTGGCCGAGAACGCCTTGGTCTGATCGCTCGAATGCGCCGAAGCGGCTTCGCTGGACTGCGAGAACGCCAACAACCCACGCGCCTGCGGCCCCTGCTCGGTAAAGCTGACCAGCTGCAGGTAGCTGGTTCCGCTGACCACCAGCCGCTTACCCGGCCCGTGTGGCACACTGAAGATCGCGTTGTAAACACCCAGCGCCTGCGGGCCACCCGGGACCGGCGTGCCATCGGCCGACTGCTGGATCTGCCCCCAATGGCTGTCTTCAGCAACACCGGCCTTGGCGACCTGCTGCATTGAAGCCAGCGCCGCTTCGCGCAGCAAGGTGCGCACCGCCGCCTGCTCGACCGCCAACCCACGCGGGGTGTGTTGCGGATCTGCCGGGTCAAAAGCCACGCGCCAGCTTTCCGGGTGCTTGGCCAAGGCGTCGACGATATTCTGGAAGTGCACCAGGCCAATGCCACTGTTCAGGTCTGCCTTGCCGTTCCAGTTCGCCAGGCTCTCGCACAGCGCCTGCAGATCAGCCTCGGCACCTTTGCACCATTGCTGCAGGTCCGGCAGCACCAGGCTGGCCAGGTAGACTTCGTCATCCATCACCATGCGCTGCAGGTCGTCCACGCCCAGCTTGGCATTGCCTTGCAGGCGCTCGAGGGCGAAGCGCCCGCGCATGCCCAGTGGCTGGTCATTGCGGCTGACCAGTGGTGAGTAGCCGGTCAACGGCTGCGCCGGGTTGGTCATCCAGGCGGGGTCGTTGGAGCTCTGTACGAAATCGTTGCGTTCTAGGCTGGGTAGCAGGTGCGCAGGGAAGATACCAGGCTGGGCTGCCTGCGCATCGACCTTCCACTGGCAGGCGCTGCGCGAGCCATCCAGTACCACCAGCGGCCCTTGCGCCGCTGGGTTGCTGCACTGGTTCAACAACGGCTGGTCCACATACGGCACTACCGACTGGTTCAAGAACAGCGCCCGGCCCCCGGCATCGACGGCCAGGGTATTGACCCAAGGGATACCTTGCAGCTGCTCGATCGAGCCCTTCAGTGCGTCCAGGCTGTCGGCGCGGTTGATGCGATACCACTGCTGCAACACACGGGTGTTGTCCAGGTTGGCGTCCCGCAGGCTGTAGGCCGCTTGGTTGTCCCACTCCAGGCGACCTGGCCACTGCACCACCGGCCCGAACTTCGAGCTGTAGACCTGTCGCTGCACTTGGTTCAGCGTGCCATCCGCAGCCTTGACCGTGACGCTGACGGCCTGGCGGGCCAGCGGCAATGACTGGCCATCGTACAGGTAGCGCGTAGGGTCCTTCGGGTCCAACTGCAAACGGTAGAGGGTGAAGTGCTTGGACGTGTCGACCGTGTGGGTCCAGGCCAGGTGGCGATTGAAGCCGATGTTCACCACGGGCAGGCCCGGCAGTGCCGCGCCCATCACATCCAGCTGGCCGGGGATGGTCAGTTGCATCTGGTAGAAACGCATCCCGCCCATCCACGGGAAATGCGGGTTGGCCAGCAGCAGGCCACGGCCGTTGGCGGATCGCCCTGCACCCACCGCAACGGCATTGCTGCCACGCTCGGAGGCAAAGCGCTGTTGCTGGGCCAGTGCCGCGCCAAAGCCGGGCGCCGCCTGCTGGCTCGCCAACTGGGGCGGCTGCGCAGCCGCTACCGCTTCGGCAAACTGGCCGAGCCCGCCCTCCGCCAACAGTCGGCGGGTCAGCTTGATCAGGTCGAGGCTGGTAATCGGCCGCAGCCACTCACCATCGCCGCACTCGGCCGGCAAGCCCTGGCTGCGCCGCTCAGCCAGCGCGCGGTTGAAGCCACTGGCATAGCCCTCCAGCAGATCACGCACCGTGGCCGGCTGAGCCTGGAGGAAGCCGTTCACGGCAGCCGGTGTATTGAACCATGTAAAGAACACGTCGCTGGCCAGGTTGTCGCGCTGTTCGAGGGTTTTGCCCTGCGCACCAAAGTAGCGAGAGCGTTCACCGTTGACCGTCAGCACCTCGTTGGCCAGCAGGCACAGATTGTCTTGAGCGTAGGCATAGCCGATACCGTAACCGAGGCCGCGCTCGTCCTTGGCCACGATGTGCGGCACACCGAAACTGGTACGGCGAATCTGGGCACTGGCGTCAGTGCTGGTTTCCCGCGCCTGCACGGCAATGCTGGAGGCGACCAGCGCAGCCGCCAGGCTCGCGCAAGTCAGGGGACGCGAAATAGAGAACACGGGCATTCCTCGGATACAGGGATCATTCCCGATCAGACGAGTGGCCAGATGAAAATTTTACGCAATTTGCGCGGCAGGATCGTCTTCTTCAAACGGCAGGCAACTTTTTTCACCCTCAGGCTGCAGATTTGCCGCTCTCATTCGTCCTAGTAAGTGAGGCACCCATATTTCGGGATAGTCCACGAAAAGGAGCATTCACATGTACAACCCGCAACCCTCATTGCAGACCGGGCGCGCCCCGGCCAAGGCGAACAAAGGACAGGACGCCTGCGGGGAAGAGCGTGTCGGCAACGAGCAGATCCGCGAACTGTTGCGCACCTATGGCCTGCGCACCAGCCTGATCCGCCTGAAGGTCATCGACGCTCTGCACGCTGCAGGCCGCGATGGCCGCAGCATTGGCGTGCGCGGCGTGCACGCGCAACTCGAGCAACTGGACATTCCGCTGTCGTTCCTCAGCGTACGTGAGGTACTCAAGCGGCTGTGCACGGAAGGTGTCATCAGCCTCGGCAGTGACAAGTGCTACAGCCTCAATCCGCAAGCGCGCGCGGTGCTCGACCAGCCGTCGCCGCGCTGATGCAGGGCCGGCCAGGTCTGGCCGGCCGGCACGGTCAAGGTTTGACCTTGCGCCGCATGATCCCGTTGATCACCACGACCACCACCGCGATGGCGATAGCCAGCATCTGGAAGGTCTGTTCACTGATCGTGCCCTGTTTCTGCAGGTGAGACAGGCCCAGCATGAGGCCCAGCACCACCAGGATGATCAGAAGGGAATATTTGAGGCGCTGCACGTGTGTCATCGATAGTTCCTTGCTACATCGGGGGCAAATGGCTCGCAATGAGCCGCGGCAATGATACAACGCCTGTGGGTTACGGCGCTGCATTTCCTGCTTAGCGTTGCCCACCAAGCCTGAAAGCATTGGGCCCCAACCCAATGCCGGAGGCGTTATGTTCAAACCCGCCCTGTTCACCTTGCTGATACTGCCCTCACTCCCCTCCCACGCGCTGGACACCCACCCACTACCGCCTGAACAATTGCTCACGCTGGGCACCAAGCTGGCTGCCCACGCCGGCAGCAACCAATGGCAGCAGTTGTGGCAGCGAACCCGCGCAGCTGGCCATTTGCAACCCGAACCTGGGCGCGCCTACTTCACGCTATCGCAAGCGCAATTGCCACAGCTTGCCCGCGAGACCTTGACCAAGGCAGACCAGGTCGAAGCCCAGAACAAAACCTTCGCACTCTACCGCCGCGCTTTCCCTGGGCAGGTCGTCGGCATGCTCGATGAGCAACCCCTCAACGCCTTCTGCCTCGTCATCGACTGGCGCAGCCTGCCCCAGAACATGGCCGACTCCCCCTCCGCCTATCTCAGCAGCGCAAGCCTGGTGCATGGCTACCCCTGCCCTTGAGGGTACGGGCACCCTCACTGCTCGTGGAAAAGCGACCTCTTGAGAAATCAATGCCTTCAGGGCGGCGGTGAAGCGATGTCCTACAAACAGCTAAACCGTTGCCTTCAAATAGCGCTCACGGAGGCTACAAACACCAGCCCACTTGGCGCCTAGCGACGGTATTCGTCGCTCACTGACAATTCAGCCATGCCAACGACTGAACAGCGCTGGTAATCGCTGACCCGCCATCCCGGGTCTTTAAAGCATCGCGCCCCACATACCGCGAGGGAGCCTCCCATGGAATTGCCAGATCTCACCGCCATCGATATCAGCCAACTGCCGCATTCGCTGCAGGCCCTGATCGAATGCATCGGTATTGAAAACGCCTACCAGCTGACCTGCGCCTACGGTGGCAGGCCCAAGTACATCCCCAAGCACCGCGAACGAACCAAGCTCGCCGACGTACTCCCTGGCGCAGCACTCGACGCCCTGATCAAGCGCTTTGCCGGCGTGGCCCTGGAAATTCCCAAGGCGGACCACTTCCTGCGGCAGTTGCGCAACCTGCAAATCCAGAAAGAAAGCGCTGATGGCTTGTCACGCAGCCTGCTGGCTGACAAGTACGGCTTGAGCCTGCGCCAGATCGGCAATATCCGCCGCCAGGAGCCTTGCGCTCGTTGACGGCAATCACCCTGGCCGCCCGTTGACGGCCACATTTGCAGCATCAACCACAGAAAGAGAATCCCGCTATGTCCATAGACAGCAGCCTTATCGGATCCGTCATCAATGCCTTGCCCATGGACCGGATGATCGCCGGCCCGCTTCAAGCCATGGTTCAGGCCCAGGTCACTGCGAGCAAGTCTTATGCTGACTTCCTCATGCAGGTGTGTGTACAGGACGGCAAGGCGGTCGCCATCCAGTTCGACTATGACGAAACCATCGTCGATGAGCAGGGCGACTACAAAGGTATCGTCAGCAAGTCCATGAAGGTGCCGCTGATGGCGGCCATCACCCACCCGAACATCGTCATCGAAGAGGGTAAAGTCGAATTCGAACTGACCATCAGCCAGGCGGCCGAAGACTTCAGCGAGACTGCCAAGAGCGGCGAGGTTGCTGGCGCACTGGGCTGGGGGCCGTTCAAGCTGGACATGAAAGGCAGCATTAGCCACAAGTCCACGCAAACCCGCAAGACCGATACCCGCGCCCGCTATGCGTTCAGTACCACGTTGCGCCGCCAGGATCCGCCAGAGGCGGTGATGAGGGTGATCGATTTTCTAACCGATGCCGCCACCAAGCCAACGGTCGGACCCAACGCGATCCTGGCTAGCACTGACGCCATTTCGACCGACGGTGTCCTGACGGGTAAACCGTCGCCGGACACCAATGAGCCGGCAAGCCCAGTTCCAGAACTGGCGTGACGTCTCTGGCAGCCCCCCCTGAATGATCGCCCCGCAGTCACAGCGGGGCGCTCCTGCCCCTGGAGCGATTGATTGGAAAAGCCACCAGCCCCAATGACAGCCATTGACCTTCGGGATATCACCCGGGGCCTTCAAGAAGCCGCAGCGGCCACCAACAGCCTTATTGCCCAGCAATACATCAACTTGTTCGACCAGTTCTTCGATATCGACTCCGAGGCCCTCGGCGCGCCGATGAAAGCCAAGATGGTGGAAGTCGCCATGGACGAAAACCATATTATTCGCGTGCCATTGTTCGCCCTTGTTTCACCCAAGGGGCTGGCCTTGGAGCGCATGCAGGTTGACCTATCGGTGCGGGTGAATGGCACGGAGGCCCTTCGCGCCCTGCAGGCGGAAAGCGAGCGCGACAGCACTGCAGCGTTCAAGGTGACGATCGGCGCGCAAGGCCGCCAGGGTGATACCCGCGACCCCGACGAGGTGCAGATCCGCATGCAGTTTCAAGCCAGCGAACCGCCCGAAGCCCTCAATCGCCTGATAGAGGAATACACCAAGCTGATCACCCCCGCCCGCAAGCCCCTCACCCCGCCTGCCACCGACACCAACGAGTTCGTCGAAGCTGCCACCGTACGCTGACGGCAGCCCTCAGAAGTCGCGTTTGTAGAAGATGTCCAGCGAGCTCGCCAGCCCGCTGGCCGCTTCCAGGTAAACCTTTTTGCTGAGCTTGTAGCGCAGCGCAATGGTGTTGGCCGGCTCGAATACGCCTACCCCGTACCGCAGGCTGAGCTTCTCGGTCAGGTTACCGCTGGCTACCACACTGGTTGTGTTGCCGGAGCCTTCGGTGTCCAGCTGGAAATCTTCAATACCCAGGCCCGACGCCAGGCTACCGGTAATCCCGGCGCTGCCAGCCAGGCCCAGGCCCAGTGCAGCTTCAGCAAGCATGTTGTTGTCTTCACCCGAGGTGCCAAGGGGGCGACCCAGCACCAGGTAGGACAGCGCTTGTTCCTGGCTCATGGCCGGTTCGGAGAACACCTTGGTGGTGGGTTGCTCGGCGCTACCACTCAGGCGAATCCCGGCGATCACATCATCCACTTGGCGGATGGCTTCGATATCCAGGTAAGGCTGATCGATAGGCCCGGCAAACAGCAGGCGTGCCCGGCGAATGGTCAAGCGCTGGCCATAGGCGCGGTAGCGCCCATCGGCCAGGCTCAGTTCGCCGCGGGTGTCCATGTTGTCGCCGATGTGCACGTGGCCGAGCAGGTTGGCGGTCAGGCCAAAGCCTTTGAACGACAGCTTGTCCTGCCCCACCTCCACATCGATATCCATGGCCATCGCCATGGGCGGCTTGCCCTCCTCGGTCTGGTGGCCGACGATGACGGTGTCATCCGACACTTTGACGGTTGACGGCGGCAGCTCACGCACGGTGATGTTGCCCTTGGGTACCAGGACCTTGCCGGCGACTGCCAGCTTGTCGTCGATCAGGCGCAGGCTGAGGTCTGGCGATACCTCGAGCGTTGCGTAGGGTTCAACCGTGACCGGCAACTGCTGGCCTTGCAAACGCACATCCATGCCCAGTACCTGGCCCCAGGTCAGCTGGCCGGTCAGCCGCGCCCTGCCCGCCTCGCCACTGCGCCAACCACCACTGAGCTGCACCTGCTCGCCAGCGATCAGTGCTTGCAGCGACAGGTCCTGCACACTCACCGGCAGCTCGGCGCCACTGACTTCGCCGCCACTGAGCAGCAAACTGCCGTTGACCTGCGGGGCCAGCAAGGTGCCGGACAACCGGCCACTGCCATTCAATTGCCCGGCCAGGCGCTCGACCATGGGCACGAACGGCCGGGCAATCGACACGTCCAGGCCGGCAAGGCGGAAATCGCCGGACAGCGGTTTGTCCTTGCCCAATGGGTCGATGCGCGCATTCAGCGTCAGCTCGCCAAGACGCTCGCCCCGGAAATTCAGGCGTGTATCGATACGGCGCGGCGCCAGGGTGCTGTCCAGGCGCAAGGCCTGGTAGGGGAAGTCGACCCAGCGCGCCTTGTCGCGCACCTTCAGTGTGCCGCCACTGGCATCAATGCTGAAGGTACCCTTCGGGCCGCTCGCGGGAATGTCCAGGTTCACATCAGCATTGAGCAGCCCCTGCCAGGCAAAATCTTTCGGCAGCCACTGGGCCAGGCTTTCCAGCGGGAACTGCTTGAGGTGGTAGCGCAGGCGCGGCTCCGGTGCCAGGCGTTGATCCTCGCCACACAAGCTGGCCTGGCCGGAGCGCCAGCAGTGGGCGCCGAAGTCCAGCTGGCCGCTGGCCAGGCGCTGCAGGCGAGCCGGCGCCTGCAGCTGCCAGTCCTGCCCGCCGGCCTGGATCCTGCCGCTGGCCAAACGGCCACGCCAGTCACCCTTGCTCAACTGGCCGTCCAGCCCCAGAGCGAGCTTCAATTGCGGGCCGTCAAGCCCAAGCGTCAGCGCCTGCTGGCGGATATCGCCCTTGCCGTTGGCCTGCAAGGTACCCAGGACCGTATCGCCCAGGCGGATGCCATTGGCCTTGAGGTCGATCACGCCGCGCTGGGCATTGTCCAGGCGCGCGTCCAGGTCAAGGCGCTGAATACGGTTCTGTTCCTGGGCCAGTTGCTGCCCCAGCAAGGTCAAGGTGCCCTGCGGGGCAGCCAGTGTACCGCTGACGTCCAGCCGGCCCTTGGCCTGGCCCTGAAGCCCGGGCCACAGCTGCCCCAGCCGCGGCAGGTCGAGGTCGACACGCCCGGCCAGGCGCTGTTGCAGGCTGCCACTGCCATTTATGCGGTTGTCCCCCAGCTGCACCGCCAGGGCGCCGAGCGTCCAGTTTTGCCCGGCGCCTTTGGCCTCGACCTTGAGTATGGCCGGCTGGCCTCGCAGGCGGCCCTTCAGGTCAAGCTGCGCATCGAGGGTAAGCTGCTCCCCCTTCATCTCGCCTTTGCTGCGCAACGGGCCGGCCAGGGTACCCGGCAGCTCGGCGAGCCAATAGGCCGGGTCGAGGGCCGACAATTGCAGGTCGACGTCCCAGGCCAGGGTATCGGCAAAGCGCACGGCGACGCTGCCGGCTGCCTTGCCCTGCCCCGCCGTGAGCGCAAGCTGGGGCAAACGTACCTGGCTCAGGTCGCCCTCGAACGGGCTGGCCAGTGTGAATGCCCCGGCAGGGCCGTCGAGGTCACCGTTGAAGGTGCCTTGGTAATTGCCGTCACGGTATTGCACCTGGGCATTGAAGCGCTTGAGGGTCACTTCGGGCGGCGTTTCCAGCGGGTAAAGGCGTAGCCACGGGAAGTCCTGCCAGTCGAGTTGGGCGTCAGCCAGCAAGCCCTTTTGCCAGTCGACGCTGGCCTGCAGTTTGACCCGTTGGGCATCACTGGCCATGAGGTCAAGGGCCTCCAGTTTCGCGCCTTTGGCATCTACCTTGCCCGCAAGCTGCAAGGCAATCGGCGACTCTTCGGCGGGCAGGCTGGCGTTACCGGACAGCTGGTAACCCTTGAGCAAGTCGCCCTTGGCATCAAGCGTGAGCTGATTCAGTTGCAGGGTGTCTGGTAGGGATGCGGAAGGTTTGAAGGCGTCGGAGCTGATGTGCAAGGCAGCCGGCAGGTGTTCGGCCAGGGCTTGCAGCTCGCCGGTCAGCCGCGCGTTCAGATAGCCGCTGCTGGTGCCGTCGAGCTCGAGGGTTTTCTGCAGCTCACCCTTGGCGGTCAATGCCAGTTGCCAGGCCTGCCCTTCCACGGCAGGCAATTGCACCTGCCCTTGAAGCTGCACAGGCCAGTCGCCCTCGGGCTGCACGTCGCCCTGCACATCCACGTGCAGGTCATCACGTTGCAACTGCAGGCTGTCGACCCGCAGCCCGGTGGCTGTCCAGTGCGCCGCCAGGTGCAGGTCGCCCAGCAGGTCGCTGCCATCCAGGCGCAGCTGGCCAACCTTGACCTCGCCCAGCTCGATGGCCAGCGGCAGGCGCAACGTCGGCAGCTGCAGCGGGCCAGTGTCTGCAGGTTGTTCGCTCGGCGCAAAAGCCATGTCGATACGCTGGGCGTGCAACTGATCGATGCACAGCTTGGCGCGCAACAAACAGGCTGGCGACCAGTTCAACAGCGGTGCCTGCACCTCGACCCGGCTGCCAGCGTCGCTCCAAATCAAGCGACTGGCCTGCCAGGTTCCGCCAAGGCGCCCCTGGAAATCGTTGACCTCAAGGCCCGGCACGCGCGCGAGCAGCCAACGGCTACCGCCCTCGGTACCCAGCAACACGCCGAGCGCCAGAACAACGAGCAGCACACTGCCGAGCATAGCCAGCAGAATGAATTTGAACACACGCATCACAGCTCAGGCCCCATGGAGAAGTGCAGGCGAATCCCACCGTCGTCATCGAGGGCCTTGGCAAGGTCCAGGCGCAGCGGCCCGACCGGCGAGACCCAGCGCACACCAAAGCCGACACCGGTCTTGAGGCTAGGCAGTTCCAGCGTATTGAACGAATTACCTTGATCGACGAAGGTCGCCACGCGCCACTTTTCGGTCAGCGAGTACTGGTACTCGACACTGCCCGCCACCAGGTAGCGGCCACCGATGCGGTCGCCGTCGCTGTTCTTCGGCGACAGGGTCTGGTAGTCATAGCCGCGCACGCTCTGGTCGCCACCGGCGAAGAAGCGCAGTGATGGCGGGATGTTGTTCTTGTAACCGTTGGTGGCGCTGCCGCCGAACTGCACGCGGCCAAGGAAGCGGTGGTTGTGGCCCAGGGTGGTCAGGCCCTTGAGCAGGACATTGCCGTGCAACAGGTTGGTGTCGGAAACCAGCCCCTCCTTGGCCACCTGTGTATCGAACTGCAGGCGGTAGCCGTTGTGCGGGTCTATGCGGTTGTCGCTGCGCAGATAAGAAAAACTTACACCCGGCATCAGCAGGTTGCTCAAGCCCGAATCGTCACCCAGGCGATACTCTTCGCGCTGGTACTTGAGCGAAATCACCCGCTGCCAGCCGCTGGGCAACTTGCTGTGCCACTCAGGCCCAACCGTCAGCAATTTACTGAGCGTATCGGTGCCGGCGATTTCTTCGTTCTGGTAACCGCCGGCGAAGCGCAGCTTGTCGGTCAGCGGCGGGTCCAGCGGTACGTCGTACCACAGGCCAACGTTCTGCCGGGGTGCCGACAGCTCCGTCTCCCAGCCATAGCTATGGCCTTGGGGGTTGACCCAGTGGCGCGTCCAGTTGGCCTTGCCGCGCGGGCCGACGTCGGTGGAGAAGCCAAGGCCCAGGCCCATGGTGCGCGGCTTGCGGATATCGAGGCGAACGTCGACGGGGATTTGTTCCGCCACCGCAGCGGTAGGCGCGGCATCCACCCGCACGCCCTCGAAATAGCCGCTCGATTGCAGGTCGTTGTTCAGTTCGGCGATCAGTTCGGAATCGTAGGGGGTGCCCGGTTTGAATGACACCATGCGTTGCAGCAGGTCTTCGTCCAGCGGCGTGTCACCGCTGAACCTGACCGCCCCCAGGCGATAGCGTGGGCCGCTTTGGTAAACCAGCTCGATGTCGGCCACCCCGGCCTGCGGGTCGACCGCCAGGCGCTGACGGCTGAAGCGGCCGCTGAAGAACCCATAGCGCGAAGCCTGGTTCTGGATCAGCCGCTTGGCGTCTTCGTACGAGCCATGATTGAGTGGCTCGCCGGCGCGCAGGGCTTTGCTGTCGGGTACGCGAAATGCCTTCATCTCGCTGGCCGGCCCTTCGATGCGCACGGTCACGTTGCGCAGGCGCACGGGCTCACCGGGGTCGATGTGGATGATCAGCTTTGCCGGTTGGTCGGCCTTGGCGGGCGGCTGGACCTCGGTGTCGATCTGCGCCTGATAGTAGCCAAGTGCCTGCGCGGCCTTGCGCGCCTGCTCCTGGGCCCCGCGACTGAAGCGCAGCAGCGCCTCTTCATCGCGGTCACCAAGGGTACCTATATAACCTTCGACATTGGCTTTGAGCGCCTTGTTGGCTGGCTTTACCTGCACCAACAACTCGCTCTGGCCCCATGCTGCGAAACTGGCGGCCCAGAAAACCAGGCCCCAGGTTAGTCTTCCTGAATACGTCATGCGGCGCATGCTACCAGAGCCAGGCGCTCAAGGGAGCCGCCTGGCGCCCTTTCAGGCAATTGAGGGCATGGATGACACCGGGTTGGGATGAAAGAACACCCGCTCTCGGATTGGCCCTACAGCCACCTCGCCTATCTCTTCATAGCCCTGACGCTGGTAAAACGCGAGGTAATGCTCGTTACCCGAGTCCAGCACCACACCTTGGGTGTTGGGGTCTTCCGCGCACCAGTCGTGCACAGCCTGTAACAATTGTTCGCCGTAGTGCTGGCCGCGGAACTGCGGGTGCACGCCCAGCAGCGGCAGCACGTGAACCTGATCGGTCGGCAGGCAGCTCATCAGCGCCGCCTGGTACTCCATGTAGCGCCGAGTACAGCGCTGGCCAGTGCCCAGCAGCATACGCAGGCGCCATGCCCAACTGTCGGCCACCCCCAGCCTGCGCTGCGGAGGCACAATCAGCGCCAGCGCGATCAGGCGGTCGTCCAGCAGCAGGCCGATGGCGGGCAATTGCAGGTAGAAGTGCTGCCGCACCCATTCACGCACCATGACCCGCAAGCGTCGTTCGTAACCTGGGCGCTGGCCCTCGAAGATGTAGGCAAAGGTGGGCTCGTGGCGGTAGGCGTTGTACAGCAGTGAGCGTGCCTCACGGCTGTAGCCGTCATCGAGCGTGCAGACGCGAGCCTGGGCGGCAGTAGCTTCGGGCATTGCGGGCAGTCCTCCTGGAATGGGCATACAGTGCCTTGGAGGTGCACCGCGGCGCTTCGTTCACCCCTGACTGCACGTTAGCAGTGCCTTTGCCAGGCCGCCACGCTGGTGATCAAGGCCGATGTCGGCTAGCATCCGGCCTTTTACCAGGATTGTCTTTCGATGAAGATCGTCTGTTTCAACATCAACGGCCTGCGTGCCCGCCCCCATCAGCTGGCGGCGCTGATCGAAAAGCACCAGCCCGACGTGATCGGCCTGCAGGAAACCAAGGTCAGCGACGATCAGTTCCCTTTGGCCGACGTGCAAGCCCTGGGCTACCACGTGCACTACCACGGCCAGAAGGGCCATTACGGTGTCGCGCTGCTTTCGCGCCAGGCACCGCTGAGCCTGCACAAAGGCTTTGCCACCGATGAAGAAGACGCCCAGCGCCGCTTTATCTGGGGCACGTTCGCGGATGCGAACGGCACACCGATCACGGTCATGAATGGCTACTTCCCACAGGGCGAGAGCCGTGACCACCCCACCAAGTTCCCGGCCAAGCAGCGGTTTTACAGCGATCTGCAGGCGCTGCTGGAGGGGCAGTTCAAGAATGACCAGCCGCTGCTGGTGATGGGCGACATGAACATCTCGCCCCAGAACTGCGATATCGGTATCGGCCCGGACAACGCCAAGCGCTGGCTGAAGACCGGCAAATGCAGCTTCCTGCCTGAGGAGCGCGAGTGGATGGAGCGCCTGAAGGGTTGGGGCCTGGTGGACAGTTTCCGCCACCTGCACCCGGAGGTCGCCGACCGCTTCAGCTGGTTCGATTACCGCAGCCGTGGGTTTGAAGACGAGCCCAAGCGTGGCCTGCGCATCGACCTGATCATGGCTTCGCAACACTTGGTGCCGCGCATCAAGGCAGCGGGTGTGGACTATGACCTGCGCGGGATGGAGAAACCTTCGGACCACGCGCCGATCTGGCTGGAATTGAGCTGATCAATGCGGCCTTTCGCGGGGCATGCCCGCGAAAGGCCGCTGCGGCTCATGCTACAGCCCGAGCCTCAACGCTTCCCCCACCCCCGCCCCCCGCACATCATCCGCCGCACTGACCAGGGCAAAGTTGTATGCCCCATGCGACCAGTAGCGCGCCTCCAGCTGCCCATCGACCCGCTGCCCTTGCGGCATGCGCTCGTAACGCTGGCCCGGTGAGCGCAGGAACAGGCTGATGCGCTGGCCAGTGCGGTCCTGGAACACCAGCAACGCGGCCGGCCCCTGCTCGTTGCTCAGCAACCGCGCGCCAACCGGCTGGAAGCCGTAGCCGGTCAGGTCGGGCAATTGCCCTACCCGGTTGAAATGCCGGCCAAGCCAATCGCGCAACTGTGCCGGGTCACTGGCCTGGATATCCAGCGCCTCGCTGCCAGCAAACAACCGATGCGCCTGCACAGCATCGGCCATCGGCAATTCACTGCCTGCCAGCGTCACCTGACGCGCTTGCCAGCCACCCAGCCCGCCCACCCCCAAAGCCAGCAGCAGAACCGCCGCCGAAGCCAAACGCCGCTGCCGACGTTGGCGCAAGCGCCGCTGCACCTGGCCCAGGTCGAGCTGCGCCGCCCCCGGCAGCTCGCCAAAGCCAGCCAACGCCGCCCGCAGGCGCCGGGCATCGTTGCGCCAGGCGTCGATGCGTGCGGCTTCCTGGGGGTTGGCCGCCAGCCACGCCTGCACCTCGGCACGGCGCGGCGGCGTGAGCCGGTCGTCGACATAGGCGTGCAGTTCGTCTTCGCTGGGAATCAGGCGTGTCATTTGAGTCTCCGCAAGGCCGGGGGCTGGGGGTTGCCCTCGGTCAGTTCACGCAAGGCGGCACGGGCGCGGGACAGCCGCGACATCACCGTGCCGATGGGGATCTGCAGCGCGACGGCCGCCTCCTTGTAGCTCAGCCCCTCGATACTGACGAGCAACAGCAAGGCGCGCTGCTCGGCCGACAAGCGCGCGAAGGCTTGCAGGTCGGCCTGGGCCAGCACAATGTTCTCAATATTCCCGCCGAGGGCTTCCTCTTCGCGTTCGGCATTACCGAACCACGACAGCCAACGCGCATGCAGGCGTTCGCGGCGTTTACCGTCGAGAAACAGCCGATAAAGGATGGTGAACAACCAAGCGCGCAACGCATCAGCGTCGCGTTGCTGGCTGCTGCGGGCCAAGGCACGCTCGACGGTGCCCTGCACCAGGTCATCGGCGCTGCCCGGCTCGCGGGTCAGCCACAGGGCAAAGCGGCGCAGGCGCTGCAGTAATTCGCGCCACTGCTGTTCGTCCAGGTCGTGCATGGCTAGTTACCGGCCTTTGGGGTTATTCAGTGTATGGGGCAGACGCCTGGCAACAAAATCTATTCCCACCGATGGAATAACTTTTCTGCTGCCGCGTCGTACCGGCATCTTCACTGAACCGGACAAACACCATGAACTCACCCTTGCACGGCCCGGCGAAGGCTCTGCGCCTGGCGGGTATCGGCGCTGTGATGCTGGCCCTGGGCGCCGGCTTTGCTTATGCCGCAGGCTGGATCGGCGGGCCGCAGCTCACCCCGCAACGCATCATCGACACCTTCGAGGCCCAGGCCGGCCACTACGCGGGCTATCGTAAAAACCACGCCAAGGGCCTGTGCGTCAGTGGCTACTTCCAGCCCAGCGGCCAGGCTGCGGTACTGTCGACAGCGCGTGCGTTCAGCCAGCAATACGTGCCGGTGATCGGCCGATTTGCAATCGGCGGCGCCAACCCGTTCGCCCCGGATACCGCCGTGCCGGTACGCAGCCTAGCCATCCAGCTGAGCACTGACGACGGCCAGGTGTGGCGCACTGGGATGAACAACCCGCCTGTGCTGGCCGTGAGCACGCCCCAAGGGTTCTATGACCAGGTGCTGGCCAGTGCACCGGACCCCGCCACCGGCAAACCGGACCCTGCAAAGCTGCAGGCGTTCTTTGCCGCTCACCCGGAAAGCGCAGCGTTTCGCCAATGGGCTGCGGGCTACAAAGCCAGCGACAGCTTCGCCAGCACCCAGTACCACAGCATCAATGCGTTCCGCCTGATCGATGCCCACGGCACTGCCCACCCGGTGCGCTGGCAACTGGAGCCACAAACCCCATTCGCGGCGCTGCCCGGCCAGGTCGATGACAAGCGGTTCCTGCAACACGACCTGCAGCAGCGCCTGGCCCAGGGCCCACTGCGCTGGACCATGCGCCTGGTGCTGGCCGACCCGGGGGATGCGCAGGACGACCCCGCCCGCCCCTGGCCCGCCGAGCGTAAAACTGTCGATGCAGGCACCCTGGTCATCGAACAGGTGGATGCCCAGGAGCAAGGCGGCTGCCGTGACCTGAACTTCGACCCGTTGATCCTGCCCAGTGGCATTCAGCCGTCCGATGACCCGATTCTCGCCGCCCGCTCGGCTGCCTATTCGGAATCCTTCAACCGCCGCAGCCGCGAATCGCTTGGCGCAGGAGCCCACCCATGAAACCCGAAGCCTTCCACCCGCTGGCTCGCCTGCTGCACTGGCTGATGGCGATATTGATTCTGGCCATGCTGTTCATTGGCGTGAACATGGTGGGCGACCTGTCGCTGCGCCACCCCACACTCGTCGAGTTGCACAAGGCGACTGGCCTTGCACTGCTGGTGTTGGTAATCGTGCGCATCGGCCTGCGCCTGGCGCTGCCACACCCATCGCTGCCACGCGACCTGCCCGCCGTGCAGCGCATCGCCGCTGGCGCTTCGCACCTGCTGCTATATGGCCTGATGCTGGCCATGCCGCTGCTGGGTTGGGCGATGCTGTCGGCCGGCGGCTACCCGCGCCCGCTGCAACTGCCCGCCATCGCCCCGCACGACCTGCAGCTGTACGCAGTACTTCGCCAGGCACATGGCTGGGCTGGCTACCTGTTGTTCGCCACGGTGCTGGTGCACCTGGGTGCGGCGTTGATGCATGCACTGGTGCGCCGGGACGGGGTGTTGCGTAGCATGTGGCCAGGCCCCCTGCGGCGCAGCGAATGATGGCATGCGGCACAGGGCAGGCTCGACAAACGATAAACGCTCTCATTAAGCTGAGTGGTTTATGCTCAACTGCCCTGGATTGCCAACATGAATGCCGCAAAGGACCCTGCCACCCTCACCCCAGCCGCCACGCTGGACTTACGCCCCCTGCTGCTGGCCACCATGGCCTGCACCATGTCGATGATGGCCTTCGTCGCCCTGATCGGGCCCATCGCCCGCCTGCTCGGCATGGCCACCTGGCAAGCCGGTGCGGCGGTGACCGTGGCCGGCGTGGTCTGGGTGCTGCTGGCCCGGCCCTGGGGCCGCGCGGCCGACCGCCTGGGCCGTCGGCGCATCCTGCTGCTGGGCAGTGCCGGGTTCACCGTGGCCTACTGGCTGTTGTGCCTGTTCGTCGAAGGCGCCCTGCGCTGGCTGCCTGGGGCGACTTTGGCTTTTGTCGGGCTGATGATTGCGCGCGGCTGCATCGGCGCCTTCTATGCGGCCATACCGGTGGGTTGCAATGCGCTGATCGCCGACCATGTCGGGCCGCAACAGCGGGCCCGGGCCATGGCGTCGCTGGGCGCGGCCAACGCCGTCGGCCTGGTGCTGGGCCCGGCACTGGCGGCGCTGCTTGCCCGGCATAGCCTGAGCCTGCCGTTCCATGTGATGTCGCTGCTGCCTGCCAGCGCATTTCTGGTGCTGCTGTTCAAACTCAAGCCGCAACCGCTGGCGGTCAGCCATGCGCCCAGCCCGGTGCGGCTGAGCGACCCACGTTTGCGCCGGCCGCTGCTGGTGGCGTTCAGCGCCATGCTGAGCGTGACGGTGTCGCAGATCATCGTCGGTTTCTTCGCCCTCGACCGCCTGCAGCTGGGGCCGGCCGAGGCCGCCCAGACGGCCGGTATTGCCCTGACTACGGTGGGGGTGGCGCTTATCCTCTCCCAGGTACTCCTGCGCCAACTGGAGTGGCCGCCGCTGAAAATGATCCGCGTCGGCGCCACGGTGTCTGCGCTGGGCTTCGCCGCTGGCGCACTGGCTACCAGCGCGCCTTGGCTGTGGGGTTGCTACTTCGTCGCCGCCGCCGGTATGGGCTTTGTATTCCCGTCCTTCTCGGCGCTGGCGGCCAATGCCATGCACGCGTCTGAACAAGGCGCCACTGCCGGCTCCATCGGCGCTGCACAAGGCATGGGCGCGGTGATCGGCCCGTTGGCCGGAACGCTGGTCTACGCGCTCGATCCACGCCTGCCGTTCCTGGCGGTGGCCCTGCTTTTACTGCTGGTCGGGCTGTGGCCAATGCCGCGCGAACGACGCGCCTGACAAGCACAGCGCGCAAGCGTGCAGAGTGTGTTTTAATGCGTCGCTCATTATTTTTAACACCTCTGATTACAAGGCGGCTATGGACACGGGGACACGACTCAAACTGGTGCGTGAACGCAACAGCCTTTCCCAACGGGAACTGGCCCGCCGTAGCGGGCTGACCAATTCGACCATCTCGCAGATCGAACAGAACCGCGTCAGCCCCTCGGTCAGCTCACTGAAAAAGCTGCTTGAAGGGATCCCGATGACCCTGGCGGAGTTCTTCAGCTTCGACGAGCCGGTACGGGAAGAGCGCTTCGTGTTTCGCGCCAGCGAGCAGCCTGACCTGGGCCGCAACGGCCTGCGCATGCTGCTGGTCGGGGCCAGTGTCGAGGCACGCCAGATGCGCATGCTGCGCGAACTGTATGCACCGGGCGCCGACTCTGGCGAGCCGATCGTGCATGCCGAGGGCGAGGAATGCGGGCTGGTCACACGCGGCACCGTGGAGCTATGGGTCGATGGCCAGGTCAGCATCCTCAACTCAGGCGATGGCTACTACATCCCCACAACCTTGCCGCACAGCTTCAAGAACATCGGCCAGGACGAGGCGGAGATCATCAGCGCCAATACCCCGGCCAACTTCTGATCTGGCTGTGAGCCGTCCGGCCCCTTCGCGAGCACGCCCGCGAAGGGGCCGGCACTGTCATGCACCGACTTGCTGCCTCAGCGCATCCTCGACGAAATCCAGGCGATCCTGGCCAAAGTACATCTGCCCTTCGACAAAACAGGTCGGTGCGCCAAACACACCTCGCTCCACCGCCTCCTCCGTGGCCTGCTTGAGTGCCGCCTTCACCTCACTGTCAGTAGCCAGAGCCTGCAATTCAGCCGGGTCGAACCCGGCCTCTCCAAGCACCTGAGCCAGCACTGTGTTATCTGCAAGGTTTCGCCGCTGCGCCCACAGCCCATTGAACAGCGCCGCCAGCAACGCTTCGAAGCGTTCCGGCGAGCGCAGCTGCATGCCGATCACGCCACGCATCAAGGCCAGCGTATTGAGCGGAAACCCGGGCGGCAGCCCGAACGGCACGCCATAGCGCACCGCATAGCGCCCCAGGTCGGTGAACATGTAGCGGCCTTTGGCGGGGATCATCGCAGGCGATGCATTGCCCGTTGCCTGAAACACCCCGCCGAGCAGCATCGGCCGATAACGCAGGGTGGCACCATGGCGGGCGCACAGCGTGGGGAGCTGGGTCCAGGCCAGGTAACTGGCCGGGCTGCCCAGATCGAAGAAGAATTCGACGGTTTTGCTCATGCAGCACACTCCTTTGACGAGTCGGGGGCTTACCAGCGCTCCATCCACGGGCGCAGGTCGAGTTCGAAAGTCCAGGCATCGCGTGGCTGCGCGTGCAGGAACCAGTAGCTGTCGGCGATGTGAGCGGGGTCGAGGATGCCGTCCTGGTCCTTGAGGGCGTAACGCTCGGGGAAGCTGTCACGGATAAACGCGGTGTCGATGGCGCCGTCCACCACCACATGGGCAACATGAACATTGCGTGGTCCCAGTTCACGCGCCATGCTCTGAGCCAGGGCACGCAGGCCGTGCTTGGCCCCTGCAAACGCGGCAAACCCGGCCGCACCGCGCGTGCCAGCGGTAGCGCCGGTAAACAGAATGGTGCCGCGTTCACGGGCAACCATGCGCCGCGCCACGGCCTGGGCGGTAAGGAAGCCGGCGAAGCAGGCCATCTCCCAGATCTTGAAATATTTGCGCGGTGTTTCCTCAAGAATGCTGCACGGCACATTGGCGCCAATGTTGAAGACAAAGGCTTCAATCGGACCGATATCGCGCTCGATGGTCTCGACCAGCTCGGCAACCTCCTCTTCCTTGCGCGCATCCGAGCCAAAGCCGTGGGCCTGCCCACCCGCCGCACGGATTTCATCCAGCAAGGGCTGCAGCTTTTCGGCCTGCCGGCGCGTGACGCAGGCGGTATACCCCTCGCGGGCAAAGCGCTTGGCGATTTCGCCACCCGTGGCATCCCCCGCCCCGATCACCAGCACCACTTTTTGTTGTTTTTTCATGCGCGCCCCTATTGATGAATGATCGTTTAGTAAACGAACGCTATGTTATGATCCGCGCCATCGTCAAGCCCGCGCGTAGAGGTTTCCCTTGCGCTATTCCACTGACCACAAGCAACAAACCCGTGACAGGTTGCTGGCCAGCAGCGGCGCGCTGGCCAAGCGCGGCGGCTTTGCCAGCACCGGTGTTGCCGGGCTGATGAAGGCCATCGGCCTGACCGGCGGCGCCTTCTATAACCACTTCCCGTCCAAGGACGACCTGTTTACCGAAGTGGTCCGCCAAGAGCTTTGCAACAGCCCGTTGGCGCGCCTGGCCACCCAGGGTGCCAGCCGCGAGCGCCTGGCGCGCTGCCTGCAGCAGTATTTGAGCCTCGCGCACCTGCACAATGCTGAAGGCGGCTGCCCGTTACCCCCCCTTGGCGTCGAGATCGCCCGGGCCGAGCGGCCGGTGCGTGAACAAGCCGAACATTGGCTGGTGGGCCTGCATGCCGCCTGGAGCCAGACACTGGAGGATGAGGCACTGGCCTGGGCGCTGATCAGCCAATGCGTCGGGGCATTGGTGGTCGGGCGCATGCTGGCCAGCGAAGCCGTGCAAACCCAAGTGTTGGACGCCAGCCGCCGCTTCGTCGACAGGGCCCTGAATGAGAGCCGCTAGCCTGCTGTCTGCGCTGTTGCTCAGTACACCGGCATGGGCCGAGCAGGCTTGCCCACCCGGGCAATATCAGGTCTGCCTGATGGGGTGCTTCTGCGCGCCGATCGACCCCGGCCAGGCGGGCCAGGTGCTCAAGGACGTCGAGGTGATGGCCTCGAGCAGCCTGGCCTTCGCGTTGCGCCAAGCCCGCGACGAAGCAACGGCCAGCGGCAGCGAGCCGATCCCGTTGCATATTCGAGCCCAGCTCGAACCCTGGTATGACTTTGCCGTGCTCGATGCGGCGCGGTACCGGGTTGGCGACGAGCAGCAGATCAGCGCCGCCAACGCCTTATTGCAGAACCCGGATGTGAATGCAGTGACGCTGATCGACACCATCATCTTCCGCCATGCCAGCGATGCCGAGGATAACGTGGCGCTGTGGGCGCACGAGCTCAAGCACGTGCAGCAGTACCTGGAACTGGGGGTGGAGGCGTTTGCCACAGGCTATACGCGCAATTACGAGGCGCTGGAGGGGCCGGCTTACAAGATCGAGGCCGAAGTGGAGAAGGCGCTGCGCCAGCGCAGTTCGGGGCAGGCGCGTTAGCGTGTACCGGCCTTGGGCCGGCCGGTACGACAGCCTCAATCTATCAGGATGAAGCCGTGGAAGCCTCGCCCTCCTCTACCCGGCTGGCATAGCGCTGGGCCAGCACCGCACACACCATCAACTGGATCTGATGGAACAGCATCAGCGGCAAGATCATCGCCCCGATGCCACTGCCCACGAACAGCACCTGCGCCATCGGCACCCCGGTTGCCAGGCTCTTCTTGGAGCCTGCAAACAGAATGGTAATGCGGTCTTCCAGGTTGAAGCCCAGCACCTTGCCCAGCAGGCGCGTACCTAACAGCACCACTGCCAGCAGTATGCCGCACACGGCGAACAGCCCCGCCAGGTGTTGCGGCGATACCGTGTGCCACAACCCGGTGACCACGGCCTCGCTGAACGCGGTGTAGACCACCAGAAGGATCGAGCCCTGATCCACCACCTTGAGCCAGCGCGCATTGCGCTTGACCCAAGCACCGATCCAGCGCCGCGCAATCTGCCCGGCGACGAAGGGCACCAGCAACTGCAGGGTAATCTTCAGCACCGCATCCAGCCCCGAGCCGGTATCACCGCTGGCACCCAGCAACATCACCACCAGCAGCGGGGTCAGGAAGATACCGATCAGGCTGGAGGCCGCAGCGCTGCAGATGGCCGCTGGCACGTTGCCCCTTGCCAGCGACGTGAAGGCAATGGCTGACTGCACGGTGGCCGGCAGTGCGCACAGGTACAGCACGCCCAGGTACAGCTCGTTACCCACCAGCGGCACGAACAGCGGCTTGAAGGCCAGGCCCAGCAACGGGAACATCACGAACGTGCAGGAGAACACCAGCGCATGCAGGCGCCAGTGCCCGGCACCGGCGATTATTGCCTCGCGCGACAGTTTGGCACCGTGCAGGAAAAACAGCAGGCCAATGGCCAGGTTGGTCAACCAGCCGAAATAGACGGCGCCGTCGCCCGAGCAGGGCAGCACGGTGGCGATGAACACTACCCCGAGCAAGGCCAGGGTGAAGTTGTCGAGCAACATGCGCAAATACTTCATAACTACTTCCATCTTGTCGTTGTGCAGGGGCAGACAATAAGGTGTGGCGCTTTTTCCTGCTAACGCCGGAACCCCCACCGGTGTCGCTCAACGGACACATACCAGAAAAGGAACGCTGCATGCCCCCACTTCGCCTTGCGTCGATTACGCTAGCCACGGCTCTGGCCTTGAGCAACATGACGGCGCACGCCGCCGACCCGTTGCAGGCGCAGGTCGACCAAGTCATCCGCCCGCTGATGCAGAAGCAGGACATCGCCGGCATGGCAGTTGCGTTGTACGTCAACGGTCAGGCGCACTACTTCAACTATGGCGTGGCCAGCAAGGCCGACAAAAAGCCGGTCACCGCCGATACGGTGTTCGAGATCGGGTCACTCAGCAAAACCTACACCGCGACCCTCGGCGCCCTGGCCAGTGCTGAAGGCAAGCTGGACCTTGACGCCCCCGCCCGGCGCTACCAACCCGCCCTGGCCGGCACACCGCTGGGCGAGGCAAGCGTGCTCGAACTCGGCGCGTACAGCGCCGACTGCCTGCCCTTGCAGTTTCCCGACGCCGTGCAGACGCCCGAACAGGTCCTGGACTTCTACCGCAACTGGCAGCCCCGCTCCAAGCACGGCACCCAGCGCTGCTATTCGAACCCAAGCATTGGGTTGTTCGGCGACCTGGCCGCGCGTGCTCAGCAACGGCCCTTTGCCGAGCTGATGAACCAAAGCCTGCTGCCGCAGATGGGCCTGAAACACACCTACCTGCACGTTCCGGCATCCGCCCAGGGCCTCTATGCCCAAGGCTACGACGCACAGAACCGCCCGGTGCACGTCGGCCCGGGGCCCTATGCCGACGAAGCCTATGGCATCAAGACCAGCGCCAGCGACCTACTGCGCTTCGTGCGCCTGCACATGCAGCCTGGCGAGCTGTCACCGGCGTTGCAAAAAGCGACTGCCATCACCCAGGCAGGGCACTTCCAGGTGGGTGCGATGACCCAAGGCCTGGGCTGGGAACGCTACCCCTATCCCACCACGCTCGAGACCCTGATCGACGGCAACGGCCCCCGGCTCATCCGTGAACCCCAAGCTGCTCGCCGCCTCGCCCCAGCGCTACCGGTACTACCCGCCGCCTGGTACAACAAAACCGGCTCGACCAATGGTTTTGGTGCCTACGCGGTGTTCATTCCAGCCGAAGGCAAGGCCATCGTCATGCTCGCCAACCGCAATTACCCCAATGAAGAACGGGTGCGCGCCGCCTACCGAATCCTCACCCACATTGGGGGCTGACAGGCCGTTCATGGTGGATTGTCCGACAAGATGTAGTGAGCAAAAATATTCACTACAAAACGATTGACGCCGCCGATCAGCCTTGGGCATGATGAAGCCGTCTCCCTGATCGGGAGCGGTGGCAAGGGTATTCCAGTCGGCTTGCGCGGTAACGCAGCCGTCCGTGGAGAGGGAACTGTCCAAAAGGCAGCGTGAGAAAGCCCCTGTTGCGATGCTGCGGTAGCAGCCTTGGTAGCGCGCTACATCTGTAGCGCCAACTGTGAAAACACCAACAAAAACGGGTAATGGGGGCTTTATGATGAACTTGAACAACAATCCAACCATCGACCAACTGGCTCAGCTGTTCGCCGCACGCAAGGACAGCCTCGACGACCACCTGCTGTGGGTCAACCAGACCGGCGAGGTACGCCTCGACCGCCTGCCGCCGAACACGGTCGAAGATGAATTCGATGCGCACCTGCCCAGCATGCGCGCCCGCTTCAAGGTCTACCGCCGTGGCCAGGGCTACGTCGGCAAGAAGGCCGCCGCCGACACCGAATTCGTCGGCCGCGTGCTGCAGACCCTGCAACAAGAATGGCCCGCCGCCCGTGAGCGGCAGGCAGTCAAGGTGATCGAGCCGCTCAACTGATTTGTCAGTAAGCAGCCTCACCACTTCCAGAGCCCGGCCTGCATAGGCCGGGCTTTTTCATGCCTGCCGACGCTGGCGTTGCCGCGGCGGCAACGCCAGCGCACCGGTCGCCAACGCCCTGGCCCGGTCGACACCCCACACCAGGGTCCGGGTCATGGTCTCGCCTGGCCGTGCTGGGTAGTACTCTTCCAGCAACGCCCTGCCATCCTGGCCATACAGCCCAAGAAACAGCTGCGTGGCGCCAAGCCGTGACAGGCGCACCTGAACATCCAGGGTAGTGCCGTCGCTGAGCGCTTCATCATGGCAGCGGCTGTGCAATTGCGTATCGGCCCACTGCCAATAGGTCTCTTCCCTGACTCGCATGGAACACAATCCTCCTTTCCTGAAATTTCACGCAAGAAAAGCACAGCATCATCGATTCGGCGAGTGCAACCTGCCAATACCATGAGCAGGGTCAATCAAGGCCAACAAAAACCCCGCCAGCGGGCGGGGTCGTGTGAACGGGTTCACTTTCTGGTCGGAACCCGCGGCGTGAAGCGGCCCTTTTTGCTGCGCTGCAGGTGTGCCGGCTGCAGCTGCTCCGAATCGTCCAAGGTCATGTGGGCGAAGCCCAGGCGGAAGGCCGCCTGACCGCAACGCACCTGGCTGTTGATCGGGAACGCATCATTCATGTCTTCGAAAAAGGACTCACTCATGCCCTGTTCTCCCTTCAGTGGCGACCGCGCCGGCACGTTGAGCGTTGCCTGGAAAAACGCGACCCGTGAAAAAGAGACTAGCCGGTCACATGCGGACCGCCTGGCCAAAAGCGCCAGAACCGACCAGTGGCACTTCGCCTTATTTCAAGCGCACAGCCGTGCCCGTGGCGAACACCACGACCATGCCGCCTTGCACCGAGGGCATGCTGATCTCAAAATCGACACCCACTACCGCATCGGCTTGCAACTGCCGTGCCCGCGCCATGAGTTCTACGGTTGCCTGCTCACGGGCCTCGCGCAGTGCGCTTTCCAACGTTTGTGAGCGGCCACCGAAGAAGTCGCGAAAGCGCGCGAAGAAATCGCGCACGAAGTTGATGCCCTGCACCGATTCGGAGCTGACTACACCGAGGTATTCCGCAATCGGGCGGCCTTCGAGCTGGCTGGTGGTGGAGATGATCATCGGGAAGCTCCGTTGGCTTGGCAAAAGAGGCCAAGTCTAACAAAGCGTTGGCCCCTTCGCGGCGGTCTGCCGCGAAGGGGCCAACGAGCAGCGCCACGGGCAAGCAGCCACTGGACAACGCGATGCATCTACTGATTGCAAGGAGATCCCCGAACCATCAACCCGCACTTGCCGCCCGCAACCGCTGCCCCAGCTTCGGCCCGAACACATTGACCAACAACCCAAGCATGACCAGCAGCGCGCCCCACCCTTGCACCGCTGTCAACCGCTCCCCCAGCAACCACGCCGAAGAACTCAACCCGATTACCGGCACCAATAAGGAAAACGGCGCCACCTTGCCCGCCGGGTGGCGTGACAGCAGCGTGCTCCACAGGCTGTACCCCAGCATGGTGGCAACGAACGCCAGGTAGATCAGCGCCAGCACCGAACTCCAGCCGATGTTGGCCAACGCATGGCCAATACGCTCCGGCCCTTCCAGCCACCACGACAAGGCCAGAAACGGCAGCGGCGGGATCAGCCCACCCCAGATCACCAGCGCCACCAGGTCCACCGAACCGAAACGGCGGGTGATGATGTTGCCCATGCCCCACATGGCACCGGCGCACAGGGTCAGCACCAGCGCCACCAGCGGTACATGGCCGCTGTCTTCACTGCCGATCAGCGCCAGGCCGCTGGCCGCCACCAACAACCCCAGCACGCTCGCCAGGCGCAGGCGCTCACCCAGAAACAACGCTGCAAAACCGAGCGTGAAGAAGGCCTGCGACTGCAGCACCAGCGAGGCCAGGCCTGGCGGCATGCCGCTGTACATGGCCTGGAACAGGAAAGCGAACTGGCCCAGAGAGATGGTCGCACCGTAGGCAATCAGCCAGCGCCACGGCAAGTTCGGGCGCTTGACCAGCAGGATGGCCGGAAACGCGACCAGCAGAAAGCGCAATGCCCCCAGCAGCATCGGCGGCAGGCCGTCGAGGCCCACCTTGATGACCACGAAATTGACTCCCCAGGCGACGATCACCACCAGGGCGATCAGCAGGTCCTTGAGCGGCATTGCGACTTCCTTCTTCAGGCGTTCTAGACATATTTCGTAACAGCATAAGGCCAATTCACATCAGCGGACCGGCACAGTTACCCGCCAGCCTTGCACAACAGTCCATCTGCAAAGGCCTGCAAGCTTCACTTGACCGGACTTGTATAGACATGCTCATATCGATGACAGGCCATTCGTGCCGCGTCCTGCCAATGGCCCTCTCCCACACAAAAACAATGAAGCGGAGCCGTCAATGTCCAGCAAACCCGTGCTCGAGCGGCGCTCGATCGACTACATTCCCGAAACTGAACGCCATGGGCGGGTGTATAGCCAATTCACCCTTTGGCTCGGCGCCAACCTGCAGATTACCGCCATCGTCACCGGCGCCCTGGCCGTGGTGCTCGGCGGCGACGTGTTCTGGTCGTTGATCGGCTTGCTGCTGGGGCAATTGATCGGCGGCGCCGTCATGGCCTTGCACGCCGCCCAGGGCCCACGCCTGGGCCTGCCGCAGATGATCTCCAGCCGCGTGCAGTTCGGCGTCTACGGTGCGGCCATCCCGATGGTGCTGGTGTGCCTGATGTACCTGGGCTTCACCGCCACCGGCACGGTGCTGTCCGGGCAGGCCATCGGCCAGTTGCTCAGCGTCAGCGACAGCGCCGGCATCCTTATCTTTGCTGCCGTAATCGTCGCCGCCACGCTCGCCGGCTACCGGGTCATCCACTGGATCGGCCGGGTCGCCAGCGTGTTGGGCATCATCGCCTTCGTCTACCTGTTCAGCCGCATCCTGGTGCTCGCCGACATTGGCCAGTTGCTCGACAACCGCCACTTCAGTTGGGCGACGTTCTTGCTGGCGGTTTCGCTGTCGGCGTCCTGGCAGATCGCGTTCGGCCCCTATGTGGCCGACTATTCGCGCTACCTGCCAAGCAGCACTTCGGCGGTCAAAACATTCTTCGCCGCCGGCCTGGGTTCGGTGATCGGTGCCCAGGCCTCGATGATCCTCGGCGTGTTCGCTGCAGCCACCGCCGGTGGCCAGTTTTCCGGGCGCGAGGTGGCCTACATCGTCGGGCTGGGTGGCGCCGGCACCACGGCGGCGCTGCTGTACTTCTGCATCGCCTTCGGCAAGGTGACCATCTCGACGCTGAATTCCTACGGCAGCTTCATGTGCATCGCCACTATCATCAGCGGTTTCCGGGGCCACCTGGCCATCAGCCGCACGCAACGCCTGGTGTTCGTGCTCGCCATCGTCGGCGCCGCCACCTTGGTGGCATTGCTCGGCCAGCATTCGTTCCTGAGCGCATTCAAGTCGTTCATCCTGTTCCTGCTGACCTTCTTCGTGCCCTGGAGCGCAGTCAACCTGGTGGATTATTACTTCATCACCAAGGAACGCTACGACATCCCTGCCCTGGCCGACCCCGACGGCCGCTATGGCCGCTGGAACTGGCCGGGCATCAGCGTCTATACCGTGGGCGTGCTGATTCAGATGCCGTTCATCGACACCAAGCTGTACACCGGGCCCATGGTCGCCTACCTGGGGGGTGTGGACGTGTCCTGGCTGATCGGCCTGGTGGTGCCGAGCGTGTTGTATTACTGGGTGGCGCGCCGCCGCGCGGCTGACGCGCCGGCCAGCATGATCGTACCCGACGCACTGTGACTGCCATGGCGCGAAAAATCGCGTATTAAGCTCCCGTTAAGCATCACTTCATAGACTGGCCAGGAAAACGGCGCTGAGCGTTCGCCTCCATCCTGGATACTGGAGTGATGCAATATGGAAGCTGCATTGATGAGCAAATGGAAATGCCTGTCCCGTACCATAACCTATGTCGGCTGGTCGCTCTTCTGGTTGATGGTGTGGGATATCGCGGTCACCTTCGATGCCATGCTGGTAGAAGGTTACGGCATCGAGTTACCGCTCATGCCGTTGACGCTCCTGTGTTCGGCACTTGTCGTGTTGATCAGCTTTCGCAACTCCAGCGCTTACAACCGTTGGTGGGAAGCCCGAACCCTGTGGGGTTCCATGGTCAACAGTTCAAGAAGCTTCGGCCGTCAGGTGTTGACGCTCATCGACGATGAAGACGGCATCAACCCGTGCAAGGCTCTGCTCATCCGACGTCACGTGGCTTACCTGCATGCTTTGCGCATGCACCTGCGGGGCCAGAAGAATGTTGCTGCGCTGGCGCCATTGCTGCATGACCAGGACCTTGACCGGCTGGCGGCAACCCACAATCTCCCTAACGACATACTGAGCGGTTCGGCAGAGCTGATCGCTGCGCAGTTCAAACTAGGGCATCTGGACAGCATCCGCTTGGCCCGCCTCGAGTCGACCCTGGTCGACATCTCCAACTGGCAAGGCGGCATGGAGCGGATAGCCAACACGCCGCTTCCTTATCCGTACACCTACTTCCCAAGGCTTTTCAGCGCCCTGTTCTGCGTCATCATGCCACTGAGCCTTGTGCCGACACTGGGCTGGTTCACCCCGATCGTTTCCACGGTGGTGGGCTGCATGCTGCTGGCCATGGAGCGCATCGGCACCGACCTGCAAACGCCTTTTGGCTGCAGCCAGCACAGCATTCGCACAGATGAGTTGTGCCGCAATATCGAGCACAACCTGCGGTCGATGTTCAACTCACCCGAACGCGGTGCGTTGTACCTGTGCAGCGATGTCGAGAGCCTTCAGCTGCAGCGCAGCGGAGCAGCCGCGTAGCGCCGAGGGTTGATACCCGTGGCCTGACAGTTGCCTGGGCGCGCCGAGGCTGTCCATACTCGTTGGACCGAAGCGCCTCTCAGCCAGCGGGCCCAACCATGACCGATATCGCCGCTCAGCTTGAACCCCCGCTCCTGCCCATCGACCACCCCCGGGTGGTGGTTTTCGTCGCGTATGAGGCCATGGGCCTGCTCGACCTCAGCGGCGCACAAACAGTGTTCTGGGCTGCCACAAAGGCCATGGCCGAGCGTGGCTTGCCGGGCTATCGCCTGCACACCGCCAGCCTCGACGGTGGCCTGCAGCCCACTGCCGAAGGCCTGACGGTGGCCACCGAGCGCCTGGATGATGTAATGGCCCAGGCCGTCGATACGCTGATCGTGCCCGGCGCCCCGGACATTATTCGTACCCTCCCCGGCCACGGCCCGCTGGTGGCCTGGCTGCGCCGCGCCAGCCTGCACGCCAGGCGCACCGCGTCGGTGTGCAGCGGCACCTTTCTGCTGGCCAGCGCCGGCCTGCTCGATGGCCGCCGCGCCGCCACCCACTGGGCCATGTGCGAAGTGCTGCGCCGCGACTTCCCGGCGGTGCAGGTGGACCCTGAATCCATATTCGTCCAACACGGCACGGTGTGGACCTCTGCAGGGGTGAGTGCCGGTATCGACATGGCCCTGGCGCTGGTCGAACTGGACTGCGGCCGCGACGTGGCGATGCAGGTGGCGCGCGAGCTGGTGGTGTTTCTCAAGCGCCCGGGCGGCCAGGCGCAGTTCAGCGAGCTGCTCAAGCTGCAGGGCCAGGACTGCGCCGAATTCGAAGCCTTGCACCTGTGGCTCAACGCCCACCTGGGCGACCCGCAACTGACCGTCGAGCGCCTGGCCGAACAGGCGCACATGAGCCTGCGCAACTTCACCCGCGTGTACAAACTCAAGACTGGCCGCACCCCGGCCAAGGCCATCGAGGTGTTCCGCCTTGAAGCGGCGCGGCGCCAGCTGGAAAACACCGACAGCCACATCGAACAGATCGCCCGGCAGTGCGGTTTCGGCAGTGAAGAGCGCATGCGCCTGGCGTTCCAGCGCCACCTGGCAGTCACCCCGCGCGACTACCGCGCACGCTTCGCCCGCTGTGTGCCGCTGGCCGAAATTCAGGGTTCTTTGGCCTAGGGTGCGCGCTTCGTCGCCCGTAACATCGTTGACCGCAAACACGGACTACCTTGTTTATCCGGACCTTCCAGGAGCACAACGATGAAAAATATCCTGATCATTGGCGCAGGCTTCGCAGGCCTGTGGAGCGCCCTCGGCGCCGTCCGCCAACTGGACCTGCACGGGCGCACGGATGTCGAGGTGACGCTGCTCGCACCGCAGGCCGAACTGCACGTGCGCCCACGCTTCTACGAACCCGAAGTGCACACCATGGCTGCCCCGCTGGAGGCGCTGTTCGAAACCGTGAATGTACGCTTTGTGCAAGGCACGGCGTTCCATATCGATGAAGCCAGCAAGCGCGTCAGCTACCGCACCCAGAGCGGTACCGAATGCAGCCTCGGTTACGACCGGCTGATCATGGCCTGCGGCAGCGTGCTCAACCGGCCGGACATGGTCGGCATCGAGCATGTGTTCGATGTCGACAAGATAGACAGTGCAGCGCGTCTTGAAGCGCACCTCAAGTCGTTGGCCAACCAGCCCGACACGCCCGCACGCAACACCGTGGTGGTGGCCGGCGGCGGCTTTACCGGCATCGAGACCGCGACCGAACTGCCGGCGCGCCTGCGCGCCATTCTTGGCGAGCAGGCGCAACCGCGGGTGGTGGTGATCGACCGCGGGGCCAGGATTGGTGCGGCCCTGGGCGACGGCATTCGCCCGGCCATCGAGCAGGCATCCGAGGCGCTGGGCATCGAGTGGATCTGCGGTGCTACCGTAGCGTCGGTAGACCGCGACGGTGTGCTGCTGGACAACGGCCAGCGCATCGACGCGAGCACGGTGGTGTGGACCGTGGGCTTCAAGGCCAACCCGTTGACCGAGCAGATCAGCGGCGAACGAGACCGCCAGGGCCGCTTGCATGTGGATGGCAACCTGAAGGTCAAGGGCAACGGTGCGGTGTATGCGGCAGGTGATGTGGCCTATGCGGCGTGCGATGAAGCCGGCAACTACGCGGTGATGTCGTGCCAGCACGCCATCCCGCTGGGCCGCTATGCAGGGAACAATGCCGCAGCCGAATTGATCGGCGTGGCACCGATGACCTACAGCCAGCCCAAGTACGTGACCTGCCTCGACCTGGGTGCCTGGGGCGCGGTGTATACCGAAGGCTGGGAGCGCACGGTGTCGCCGCCGACGGACAAGGCCGAGGCCAAGCTGCTCAAGTCGCAGATCAACACGGTGTGGATCTATCCACCAGCCGCCAATGACCGCGCCGCGGCGCTGGCGGCGGCAGACCCGACCATTCCGGTGGCGTAGTCCACACAGCGCCTGCAGGGGCGGGCCCGCCCGCTCCTGCAGCGCCCATTGCATTTGCACATCGCACAGAACCCATGGCATAGATGCAGGTCCACGTCTGTACGTGACCGCATTGCGCCTTTGAAGGAGTTCCAGGCATGAGCAAGCACCCTTACGTCCCGCCCAAGGTCTGGCGCAACGACGCAGCCTCCGGTGGCCAGTTCGCCAGCATCAACCGGCCGATCGCCGGCCCTACCCATGACAAGGACCTGCCCGTCGGCAAACAGCCGCTGCAGCTGTATTCGCTGGCCACCCCCAACGGCGTGAAGGTCACCATCCTTCTTGAAGAACTGCTCGCCCTTGGCCACAGCGGCGCCGAGTACGACGCCTGGCTGATCCGCATCGGCGAGGGCGACCAGTTTTCCAGCGGCTTCGTGGGGGTCAACCCCAACTCGAAGATCCCCGCCCTGCTCGACCGCAGCGTCGAGCCGCCGGTACGGGTGTTCGAATCGGGTTCGATCCTGCTGTACCTGGCCGAAAAGTTCGGTGCCCTGCTGCCCAAGGCGGGCGCTGCGCGCACCGAAAGCCTGAACTGGCTGTTCTGGCAGATGGGCTCGGCGCCATACCTGGGCGGTGGTTTTGGCCACTTTTATGTCTATGCACCGGAGAAAATCGAATACGCCATCAACCGCTTCACCATGGAAGCCAAGCGTCAGCTGGATGTGCTGGAGCGCCGCCTGGCTGAAAGCCGCTACCTCGGTGGCGATGAATACAGCATTGCCGATATCGCCGTGTGGCCCTGGTATGGCCAGCTGGTGCGCGGCAACCTGTACGACGCTGCGCAGTTTCTTGCGGTGCAGGAGTATCCGCACGTGCAGCGTTGGGCTGAAGACATTGCTCAGCGGCCAGCGGTGCAACGGGGTACCCGGGTCAACCGCACTTGGGGCGATGAACAAAGCCAGGTGCCCGAGCGGCATTCAGCGGCGGACCTGGCCTGAGTGTATCGGGGCCGCTCTGCGGCCCGCTTCCGACCGGTCGGGCGGCAAGGCCGCACCCATAGATTGGGCTGCGGGCGGGCGGGGCGAATCGCACCGACAATGCCGGGTTGCAAAAATCCATTTGCCCCGGCGCAAACCTGCGTCCCCCGTGCCCTTCTTGTACACTCCTCGCAAAAGCCCCCACCTGCACAAATTTTGGTGAAAGCATGATCGAGGTAACCGAGGTTTCCATTGCCGAGCTGCGCGACGCGCTCGAAGCCGGCCGCACGACGGCGGTCGAGCTGGTCCAGGCCTACCTGGCGCGTATCGACGCCTACGATGGAGCCGATACCGCCACTGCGCTGAACGCCGTGGTAGTGCGCAACCCAGAAGCACTCAAAGAAGCCGAAGCCTCCGACGCCCGCCGCGCCCGTGGCGAACTGCTCGGCCCGCTGGACGGCATCCCCTACACCGCCAAGGACAGCTACCTGGTCAAAGGCCTGACCGCCGCCTCCGGCAGCCCGGCTTTCAAAGACCTGGTCGCCCAGCGCGACGCGTTCACCGTCGAGCGCCTGCGCGCTGGCGGCGCCATCTGCCTGGGCAAGACCAACATGCCGCCCATGGCCAACGGTGGCATGCAGCGTGGCGTTTATGGCCGCGCCGAAAGCCCGTACAACGGCAACTACCTGACCGCACCGTTTGCCTCTGGCTCGTCCAACGGCGCCGGTACCGCCACCGCCGCCAGCTTCAGTGCCTTTGGCCTGGCCGAGGAAACCTGGTCGAGCGGCCGCGGCCCAGCCTCGAACAACGGCCTGTGCGCCTACACGCCGTCGCGCGGGGTGATCTCGGTACGCGGCAACTGGCCGCTGACGCCGACCATGGACGTAGTGGTGCCTTACGCCCGCACCATGGCCGACCTGCTGGAAATCCTCGATGTCGTGGTTGCCGACGACGCCGACAAGCGCGGCGACCTGTGGCGCCTGCAGCCATGGGTACCGATCCCGGCTGCCTCTTCGGTGCGCCCGGCTTCCTACCTGGCCCTGGCCGTTGACGCCAGTACCCTCAAGGGCAAGCGTTTCGGCGTGCCGCGCATGTACATCAATGCCGACGCCGAAGCTGGCACCTCCGAAAAACCTGGCATCGGCGGCCCGACCGGCCAGCGCATCAACACCCGCGCGACCGTCATCGACCTGTGGCAGCAGGCGCGCCAGGCCCTGGAAGCGGCCGGTGCGCACGTCGTGGAAGTGGACTTCCCGCTGGTGTCCAACTGCGAGGGCGACCGCCCGGGCGCACCGACCGTGTACAACCGCGGCATCGTCAGCAAGCAATTCCTCCACGACGAACTGTGGGAGCTGTCCGGCTGGGGCTTCGACGACTTCCTGCGCGCCAACAACGACCCCAAGCTCAACCGCCTGGCCGACGTCGATGGCCCGCAAATCTTCCCCCACGACCCCGGCACCCTGCCCAACCGTGAGGACGACCTGGCGGCCGGCATGGACGAATACGTCAACATGGCCAAGCGCGGCCTGAAGACCTGGGACCAGATCGAAACCCTGCCCGACGGCCTGCGCGGGCTGGAAAAAACCCGCAAGCTGGACCTGGAAGACTGGATGGACGCCCAAGGCCTGGACGCAGTGCTGTTCCCCACCGTCGCCGACGTGGGCCCGGCCGATGCCGACGTCAACCCGGCATCGGCGGACATCGCCTGGAGCAATGGCATCTGGGTGGCCAACGGCAACCTTGCCATCCGCCACTTGGGCGTACCGACCGTCACCGTGCCGATGGGCGTGATGGCCGACATCGGCATGCCGGTGGGCCTGACCTTCGCCGGCCGCGCCTACAGCGACAACAACCTGTTGAGCTTCGCTGCGGCCTTCGAGGCGACCGGTTCGCGCCGAATCATCCCGCCGCGTACGCCTGCTTTGGGGTAATCGTGCGCTGAAGGTTTGCGCCATTGCCCACATCGAGCGCCGCCCATGCGGCGCTCGATTTCAACAACATCACAGATTCAACGACATACACCCCGCAGCCCGCGTTACCATCCAGCTCTTACTGAAGCATGGAGCTACGTGATGACGCTGCATATCCACACCCCCCTGATCGAATCCCGCCCGCTGTCGCTGGCCGCCGGCCGTACCGTGTGGCTCAAGCTCGACGCGCTGCAGCCTTGCGGCTCGTTCAAACTGCGCGGGGTAGGCCATGCCTGCGAAGTGCACCATGCCCGTGGCGCACGGCATTTCGTGTCCTCGTCTGGTGGCAACGCCGGCCTTGCGGTGGCCTATGCCGGCCGCAAGCTTGGCGTGCCGGTGACCGTCGTGGTGCCTGAAACCACCACCGAGCGGGCAAAGGAACTGTTGCACCTGGAGGACGCCAAAGTGGTCGTGCATGGCAGCTCCTGGCAAGAGGCCAACGCGCTGGCACAAACCCTGGTCGGCCCCGACGATGCCTTTATCCACCCGTTCGATGACCCGTTGCTATGGGCGGGGCACACCAGCCTGGTGGATGAAGTCGCCGCAAGCGGATACAAGCCCGATGCGGTGGTGCTGTCGGTGGGCGGCGGCGGCTTGCTCAGTGGTGTGGTCGAAGGGCTCAAGCGCAACGGTTGGGGCGATGTGCCGGTGCTGGCGGTGGAAACCGAGGGCGCAGCGTCGCTGCATGCGGCAGTGCAGGCGGGCCATCCGGTGGAGCTGGAGCGCCTGGCTTCGGTGGCGACATCACTGGGCGCCAAGCGTGTGGCCGATCAAGCCATGGTGTGCGTACGCGAACACCCGGTGCACAGTGTTCTGGTCAGTGATCGTGCAGCACTCGAGGCATGCGAACGGTTTTTGGCGGACCATCGGGTGCTGGTGGAGCCGGCCTGTGGAGCGGCGCTGGCGGTGGCTTACAACGCCGAAACGCTGGGTGATTACAGCAATGTACTGATTGTGGTCTGCGGCGGCGCGACGGCGACGCTGGGGCAGATTCAGGCATGGTTGAAGCAGGTCGACTGACATTGACTGTTCTGGCCTCATCGCGGGCAAGCCCGCTCCTACAGAGGCGGCGCTGGGTATGTAGGGGCGGGCTTGCCCGCGATGAGGCCGGAACTGTCAATCCAGTAACGGAATGATCCGCGGTACCAGCCGCTCCCCCTCGATTTCGATCACCGCTACTGTCACCGGCAACTTGAACCGCCGCGGCCCGGCACTGCCGGGGTTGAGATAGAGCCGCCCTTCCCGCCAGTCGATCAGCGGTTTGTGCGAATGCCCGGTAATCACCACCCGCACCGGCTCATCCAGTGCCGCCGGCACATCGGCGATGTCGTGCACCAGCAGCGTCTGCCAGCCGCCCATGTCGAAACGCAACACATCGGCAAGTGGCGCCGCCCAAGGCAGTTTCACATCGTTGTTGCCCCGCACGATCTGCAACGGCGCCAGCGCCTTGAGCACCTCGATGACCTGCGGTTTGCCGATATCCCCCGCATGCACGATCAGCTCGCAGCCCACCAGCGCATCGACCGCTTCAGGGCGCAGCAAGCCGTGGGTATCAGAGATGACGCCAACCCTCATGCTCAGCTCCTGTACGCATCTGCTCGGTAACGGCTACTCATCGGATTCTTCCTTTATCTGCAGCGCCAGCGCTCAGGATGTCACATAGCGTTGTTCGAATGAGCCTGCGGCCTTCGGGAAAATTCCCGCCCAACGGCAAAGACCGCGACGAAATGCTTATCTCGCCCTTTCGATCTGTAGCAAGTGAAGGCACAATGCGTGTCCTTTTTTTGGCCGGCCTGGCCGGGGGCCTTTAAATGATCAAGACGCCGTATTACCTCATCGATAAAACCAAGCTGCTGAGCAACATGGAGAAGATCGCGTACGTGCGCGAGAAGTCCGGTGCCAAGGCGCTGCTCGCCCTCAAGTGCTTCGCCACCTGGTCGGTGTTCGACCTGATGCAGCAGTACATGGACGGCACCACCTCTTCGTCGCTGTACGAGCTCAAGCTCGGCCGCCAGAAGTTCGCCGGCGAGACCCACGCCTACAGCGTGGCCTGGTCCGACGACGAGGTGGAGGAGATGCTCGAGAACTGCGACAAGATCATCTTCAACTCCATCGGCCAGCTGCAGCGCTTTGCCGAACAGTCCGAAGGCAAGGTCCGCGGCCTGCGCGTCAACCCGCAGGTGAGCAGCTCCGACTACCTGCTGGCCGACCCGGCGCGCCCGTTCAGCCGCCTGGGTGAGTGGGACCCGGAGAAGATCGAAAAAGTCATCGGGCAGATTTCCGGCTTCATGTTCCACAACAACTGCGAGAACGGCGACTTCGGCCTGTTCGACAAGATGCTCACGCACATCGAAGAGCGCTTCGGCCACCTGCTGCACAAGGTCGAGTGGGTCAGCCTGGGTGGCGGCATCCACTTCACCGGCGAAGACTACGCGGTCGATGCGTTCTGCGAGCGCCTCAAAGCCTTCTCGGAACACTATGGCGTACAGGTCTACCTGGAGCCGGGCGAAGCCGCCATCACCAACAGCGCCTCGCTGGAAGTGACCGTGCTCGACACCCTGTACAACGGCAAGCACCTGGCCGTGGTCGACAGCTCGATCGAAGCGCACCTGCTCGACCTGCTGATCTACCGCCTCAACGCCAAGATGGCGCCCAACGATGGCGAGCACACCTACATGGTCTGCGGCAAATCGTGCCTGGCCGGTGACATCTTCGGCGAGTATCAATTCGACCGTCCGCTGGCCATCGGCGATCGCCTGTCGTTCATCGACACCGCGGGTTACACCATGGTCAAGAAAAACTGGTTCAACGGTCTGAAAATGCCTTCCATCGCAGTCAAGCAGCTCGACGGCAGCGTCGAACTGGTGCGCGAGTTCGGTTTCGAAGACTATGTTTCCAGCCTGTCGTAAGACCGGCCCTCAAAAGTAAGGAGCAACAGGTAAATTGAAGAAGAACGTTCTTATCATTGGTGCAGGAGGTGTCGCCAAGGTGGTGGCCCACAAGTGCGCGCAGCATAACGACGAACTGGGTCGTATCGCTATCGCGTCACGGAACATCTCCAAATGCCAGGCCATCATCGACAGCGTCAAGGCCAAGGGTAGCCTCAAGGTACCCGCCGACATCCAGGCCTTCTCGCTCAACGCCCTTGATGTCGAGGCCACCAAGGCCCTGATCCGCGAGACCGAATCGCAGATCGTGATCAACGTGGGCTCCGCTTTCCTCAACATGTCGGTGCTGCGTGCCTGCATCGATACTGGTGTCGCCTACCTGGACACCGCCATTCACGAAGAACCGGGCAAGATCTGCGAGACGCCGCCCTGGTACGGCAACTACGAGTGGAAACACCTCGAAGAGTGCCAAGAAAAGAACATTACCGCCATTCTCGGCGTCGGTTTCGACCCGGGTGTGGTGAACAGCTACGCAAAACTTGCGCAGCAACAGTATTTCGACAGCATTGATTCGATCGACATTCTCGACGTCAATGCCGGTTCGCATGGCAAATACTTCGCCACCAACTTCGACCCGGAAATCAACTTCCGCGAGTTCACCGGTCAAGTATGGAGCTGGCAGAACAGCCAGTGGACCAGCAACACCATGTTCGAAGTCAAGCGCACCGACGACCTGCCGGTAGTCGGCTCGCAAAACCTGTACCTGACCGGTCACGACGAGGTCCACTCGATCTCGAAGAACCTCAACGTACCGAACGTGCGCTTCTGGATGAGCTTCGGCGAGCACTACATCAATGTGTTCACCGTGCTGAAGAACCTTGGCCTGCTCTCCGAACAGCCGGTCAAGACTGCCGAAGGCCTGGAAGTGGTACCGCTGAAAGTGGTCAAGGCCGTGCTGCCTGACCCGGCTTCGCTGGCCCCGGGCTACACCGGCAAGACCTGCATCGGTGACCTGGTCAAGGGCACCAAGGATGGCCAGCCACGCGAAGTGTTCATCTACAACGTGGCCGACCACGAAGAAGCCTACGCCGAGACCGACAGCCAGGGTATTTCCTACACTGCTGGTGTGCCGCCAGTGGCCGCGGCCCTGCTGGTCGCCCGTGGCGAGTGGGATGCCAAGCGCATGGTCAACGTCGAGGAGCTGCCAGCCGAGCCGTTCCTCAAGGCGTTGGACGTCATGGGCCTGCCAACCCGCGTAAAAGATGAAAAAGGCGATCGTCCCTGGGACGCTGAAGCCTAAGCCGCAGCAACAGAAAGGGCGCCAGCAAGGCGCCCTTTCTGCTTTTGCAGGCCTTTATTTACGGGCCTCCAGAATCAGGTTGAACGGCGTCTGCGTCGCTCGCCGGAACTGCCTGAACCCCGCCTCCTCGAACACTGCCCGCAGACGCGCCTCCCCGGCCTGCGCACCCAACCCCAACCCAACTTCCTGGGACAGCGAGTTCGGCGTGCAGATAAACGTCGAAGCGGCGTAGAACAAACGCCCGACGGGTGTCAGGTTGCCGTCCAGTGAATCCTCGGCAAAGGGCTCTACCAGCATCACCGTGCCGTCCGGTTTCAACGCCCGATACGCATGCCGGGCCGCGCCGACCGGGTCGCCCATGTCGTGCAGGCAATCGAAGAAGCACACCAGGTCATGGTCAAAGCCTGGGTAATCCTTGGCCGACGCTTGCTGGAAGCTCACCCGCTCCGACACCCCAGCCTCGAGGGCGCGCTCACGCGCTGTGGCGATGGACGGCGCGTGGTAGTCGTAACCGACAAACGTCGATGCCGGATACGCCTGGGCCATGACCAGCGTCGAAGCGCCATGCCCGCAGCCGACATCCGCCACCTTGGCACCGGCCGCAAGCTTGCCAACCACGCCGTCGAGCGCTGGCAGCCAGTCAGCCACCAGAAAGGTGCGGTAACCGGGCCGAAAGAACCGCTCGGTGCCACTGAACATGCACGGGTGGTGGTCGCCCCAGGCCAGCCCGCCATCACCGCGCATCGCCGCCACCAGCTTGTCCTTGTCATGAAACAGCGCGGCGACAACCGCCGCGCCGCCAGCCATATAGGCCGGTGAATCTTCCAGCGCCAATGCCATGGCCTGTTCCTCGGGCAGCACGAAACTGCCCTGCTCATGGACCATGTAACCCGACGCCGCCTGGGCATTTAGCCATTCGCGCACCAGCCGTGGGTGGCAGCCGGTCCTGGCCGCGAGCGCCTCGGGGGTGGTCGGCTGGCTGTCGGCCATGGCCCGGTACAAGCCCAGCTCGTCACCGAGAATCACATTGGCCAGGGTCGCCGCAGCGCCCATGTCGCCCACCAACTTGCCCATGAAATCGTGGAGCCTTGCCTCGTCCATGACCTGCCCTCCTCTGCAAGAAGGCCACCGTCAGCGAGGGATGTCCGGTCCGGGGTAGCGGTGGTCGGATGAATGGTGAGGGCCCGCGGCTATGAGAGCAGCGGCGGGCTATTTGTAAGTTTAGATGTGCTGATCGAACGGCATTGAGATTTGGCCTACACCACAAGCTCGAGCCCATCGCCATCAAACCGGCGACGGGCCCTGCAGTGGCGTAAGCACTGACAGCTACTGCACCGCCCCGGTGCCCGCCGGGTTCAACTGCAGCACCTCATTGGTATACGCCCACTCCTTCTGCACCTCGTCGGGATGGTCATTCAGGCGCATGCCATAGGACGGGATGATCTGCTTGATCTTGGCTTGCCACTGCGGCGACGCCACCTTGTCCTTGAACACCTTGTTGATCACATCGAGCATGATCGGTGGCGCAGTCGAGGCACCAGGCGAAGCGCCGAGCAGGCCGGCGATGCTGCCGTCCTTGGAGGTCACCACCTCCGTGCCCAGCTTGAGCACGCCGCCCTGGCTGTCGTCCTTCTTGATGATCTGCACCCGCTGGCCCGCCTGCCACAGGCGCCAGTCCTCTTTCTTCGCTTGCGGGAAGTACGTGCGCAGGGCTTCGAAGCGGTCGTCGTCCGATTGCAGCACTTGGCCGACCAGGTACTGCACCAGGTCGAACTCACGCACGCCCACACGCACCATCGGCCAGGTGTTGTGCACGCTGACGCTGGCGAACAGGTCGAGCAGCGAGCCCTGCTTGAGGAACTTGGTGGAGAAGGTCGCGAAGGGCCCGAACAGGATCATCCGCTTGCCGTCCAGCACGCGGGTGTCCAGGTGCGGCACCGACATGGGCGGCGCGCCGCTCGCGGCAATGCCGTACGCCTTGGCCATGTGCCGCTGGGCAAGGGCCGGGTTGTCGGTGACCAGGAACGAGCCGCCGACCGGGAAACCGGCATAGTCCTTGGCCTCATCGATGCCCGACTTCTGCAGCAACGGCAGCGCCGCGCCGCCAGCGCCGACGAACAGGAACTTGGCGTCGGTGCTGGCCTTGTTGCCATCTTTGAGGTTTTTGTACTCCACGTGCCAGGAGCCATCATCGTTGCGGGTGATGTTCTCGACCTCGCTGGACAACTTCAGGTCGAAATTCGGCCGGGTCTTCAGGTAGCCCACGTACTGGCGGGTGATCTCACCAAAGTTGACGTCCGTGCCGATCGGCGTCCAGGTCACCGCCAGCTTCTGGTTGGGGTCGCGGCCCTCCATCATCAGCGGCACCCACTTGGCGATCTGCGCAGGGTCTTCGGAGTACTGCATGGGCTTGAACAGCGGGCTGGCCTGCAACGCTTCGTAGCGTTTCTTCAGGAAACGGATGTTGTCATCGCCCCATACAAAGCTCATGTGCGGGGTGGTATTGATGAAGGAATGCGGGTCTTTCAATACCCCCTGCTTGACCTGCCAGGCCAGGAACTGACGGGTGATCTGGAACGATTCGTTGATCTCCACCGCCTTGGTGATGTCGATCTTGCCGTCCTTTTCCGGGGTGTAGTTGAGCTCTGCCAAGGCCGAGTGGCCGGTACCGGCGTTGTTCCAGCCGTTGGAGCTCTCTTCGGCCACCTTGTCCAGCCGTTCCACCATCTGCATCGACCAGCCGGGCTCCAGCTCGTTGAGCCAGACGGCCAGGGTAGCACTCATGATGCCCCCACCCACCAACAGCACATCGACCTTTTTGCTCTCGGCGGCCTGGACGTTAAGCATGCCGAAAGCCAGCGTCAGGCCGGCCAGGGCAAGCTTTGACTTGTGCGTGATATTCATGTCGCCTCCCGCAGCTATCGGTAATGTCCTGCACAAGCTTAGCTGACGGTTTTGCTCGGGTATCGGCCTTGCGCAAGCGCCGTTGATCACCCGCTATTGCAATCAACCCGATCTCAAAATACTGTATGAATAATCAGTGCAGCGAGACAGCCCCAATGCAACTTATCGCCAAGCTCGGGATTCTTGCCGACGCCGCCAAGTATGACGCTTCCTGCGCCAGCAGCGGCGCGCCCAAACGCAGCTCGCGCGGCAGCGAGGGCCTGGGCGCCACCGATGGCATGGGCATCTGCCACAGCTACACCCCCGACGGTCGTTGCGTGTCGCTGCTCAAGGTGCTGTTGACCAACTTCTGCCTGTACGACTGCCAGTACTGCGTCAACCGCCGCTCCAGCAACGTGCCGCGGGCGCGCTTCACGCCTGAAGAGGTGGTGCGCCTGACCCTGGATTTCTACCGGCGCAACTGCATCAGCGGCCTGTTCCTCAGCTCCGGCATCATCCGCTCGGCCGACTACACCATGGAGCAGTTGATCCGCGTCGCCCGCCTGCTGCGGGAGGAGCACAACTTTCGCGGCTACATCCACCTCAAGACCATCCCCGACGCCGACCCGCTGTTGATCGAGGAAGCCGGGCGCCTGGCCGACCGCCTCAGTGTCAACATCGAACTGCCCACCGACGCCAGCCTCAAGCGCCTGGCCCCGGAAAAACAAGCGCACACCATTCGCCAGGCCATGGGCGTTATTCACCGGGGCCAACAAGCCGTGGCAGGCGAACCCAAAGCACCGCGCTTCACGCCGGCAGGGCAAAGCACCCAGGTTATCGTCGGGGCCGACGCCACCGACGACAGCACACTGCTGCGCAACGCCGAATCGCTGTACCAGGGCTACGGCCTGAAGCGCGTGTATTACTCGGCCTTCAGCCCGATCCCAGACAGCCCTGGCAGCGTGCCGCTGGCCGCCCCGCCGCTGCTGCGCGAGCACCGGCTGTACCAGGCCGACTTCCTGTTGCGCGGCTATGGCTACAAGGCCGGCGAGCTGCTTGGCGAGGTAGGCAACCTGGCGCTGGACATCGACCCCAAGCTCGCCTGGGCGCTGGCCAACCGTGAGGTGTTCCCACTGGATGTGAACCGCGCCGACGCCGCGCTGCTGGCCCGCATCCCCGGTATCGGTCTGCGCAGTGTGCAACGGCTGGTAGCGCTGCGCCGCGAGCGGCGGGTGCGCTACGACGACCTGATCCAACTGCGCTGCGTGCTCGACAAGGCGCGGCCGTTCATCATCACCAGCGACTACCGCCCCGCCGAAGGGGAGTTGCGCAGCGGCCTGCTGCGCGCGCGCCTGCGTGAGCCGCAAGCGCCTATGCAGATGGGCTTGTGGGGATGATCGCGCTCGATTGCAACGACCTGTTCGCCACCTGGCGCGACCAGGCCCGCACGCTGCTCGGCCATGGCATCGACCCCGCTGAGGTGAGCTGGGCACAGGGCCCGATCGACGACCTGCTGGCGGTGCCGACGGCACTGCCCGACGGGCCCGGCCCGTTTCGCGCCAAAGTGCCGGCGGCGCTGTTGAGCCTGCTGGAACAGGCGGCACGCTACCGTGGCGAGCAACGTTGGAACCTGCTGTACGAAGTGCTCTGGCGCGTCGCCCATGGCGACCGCACGGCTATGCTTGCCGGTGACCGTCTGGGCAGCGAACTGCACCGGCGCGTCAAACAGGTCAGCCGAGAAGCGCACCACCTGCATGCTTTCGTTCGTTTCGTCCCGCTACCGGGCGCATTGGCAGAGCGGTTGCAACTTGACCTGGTGGCCTACCACGAGCCGGCCCATGACATTCTGCACAGTGCCAGCGCACATTTTGCAGACCGCCTGGGGCGCCAGCGCTGGTTGATCGCCACCCCGCAGGACGGCGTTCGCTTTGATGGCCAGGCTTTCGATTATCGACGCGTTTGCCCTGAAGACTGGCGCCAATGGGCGCGCAATGCCGATGATCCTGGTGCCGAGTTGTGGCGCACCTACTACCGCCATACCTTCAATCCTGCCCGCCTCAACCCTGATGCCTTGCGCATGCACATGCCCGGGCGCTTCTGGCGGCATTTGCCAGAGGGCATGCTGATCCCACAGCTGGAGGGGTTGGCGCGCCAGGGCAAGCAACGCGATGGCCAGGCCGTTGAAGTCGCCGGTCAGCGCGGCAAACAGATCACCCGTCCGACGCCCTGATGGGGCGTCGCTGGCCGCAGCTGCTCTACTGCGCGCTCCGAATGTGAAAAAAATGTAAAAAAATTGGCATACCAGACTTTCACGGTGCGACAAATCCTGACACACTAATTGTTAATCGTTCTCATAAGCACTTTGAATAACGTTTAGCAAGTACAGGAACCCGCCCCTCATGCCGTCGTCTTTCGCGCCCACGCGCACCCTCCCAGCTCGCAATCTGCTCGCCATGGCCGTGTGCATGGCCATCGTCACACCGGCCCTGGCCGAAGACGACCAGCCCGTTACGTTGGAACTGGGCGCCACAGAGATCAGCTCCAACCAGCTGGGCAGCACCACCGAGGGCTCGCAGTCCTACACCACCGGCTCCATGTCCACCGCCACCAAGCTGCCGCTGAGCCTGCGTGAAACGCCACAAGCGGTGACCGTGATGACCCGCCAGCGCATGGACGACCAGGCGATGACCAGCATCAACGACGTGGTCAAGGCCACGCCGGGGCTGTACCTCGACTATTCCAACGGCCCTGGGCGGCAGGCGTATTCTTCGCGCGGTTTCGACATCGACAACCTGATGTACGACGGCATCCCGAGTGGCTACCAAGGCTGGACAGTCGGGGCGCAGCCCAACCTGGCCATGTTCGACCGTGTCGAGATCGTGCGCGGTGCCACCGGCCTGGTGACCGGCTCCGGCAACCCGTCGGCGGCGATCAACCTGGTGCGCAAGCGCCCGTTGGCCGAACAGAAAGTCACCCTCACCGGCGCCGCTGGCAGCTGGGACAACTACCGCGGCGAAATCGATGCCTCCAGCCCGCTCAACGACAGCGGCACCCTGCGCGGCCGAGTGGTGGCGTCGTACCGCGATGCCAACAGTTACATCGATGATGTGGAAGAAGACCACGGCCTGTTCTACGCCGTGACCGAGGCGGACTTGTCGGAAGACACCACGCTGACCCTCGGTTTTTCCCACCAGAAGGACAAGACCAATTACTTCTGGGGCGCCATGCCCACGGCGCTGGACGGCCATCACATGGGCTTCCCACGCTCCTACAACCCGGGCAGCGACTGGGAGAACAAGGACCAGGAGATCAACACCGTCTTCGCTGAAGTGCGCCAGCGACTGGCCAATGACTGGAAACTGCAGGTCAACGCCAACTATTCCCAGCAGGACGCCACCTTCACCGGCTCTTACCAGTCGCGCTGGGCTGGGCTGAATGCGCCGCTGTCGCGCACCGCATACCAGTCCAAGCACCAGGAAAACCAGGCCGGCGTCGACGGCTTCGTCAGCGGGCCGTTCGAGGCCTTCGGCCGCACCCACGAGCTGGTAGTCGGCGCCAGCAAGCGCATCTACGACATGGACACGCGCGACTACAGCCCGTACGACACGAACTGGCCGCTCAATGCTGGCAAACCGAACTTCGTGCACACCGGCAACACCCGCGAAGTCACAACCCAGGAAGGCGTGTACATGACCACCCGCCTGAGCCTGGCTGACCCGCTGAAATTGATCCTCGGCGGCCGCCTGGACTGGTACGACTACGACAACAAGGAAAGCGCCACCGCCGACTACAAGGTCACCCGCAATGTCACCCGCTTTGCCGGGCTGATCTACGACCTGGACGATCACCATTCGGTGTACGTCAGCTACAGCGATATCTTCAACCCGCAGAGCTACAAGGACGCCTCCGGCAGCCCGGTCAAGCCGATCGACGGCAAGAACTACGAAATCGGCGTGAAGGGCGAGTACTTCGACGGCGCGTTGAACGCCAGCGTGGCGCTGTTCCGTATCGATCAGGAAAACCGCGCCGTCTCGCAGACGGACCTGGCGAGCTGCAGCGACCCGACCAACTGCTACGTCGCTTCCGGCGAAGTGCGCAGCCAGGGTATCGACATGGAACTGCAAGGTGCGCTGACCCGCAACTGGCAAGTCGGTGCCGGCTACACCTACGCCCGTGCCCACACCATCAAGGACGCCGCCAACCCAGGTAACGTGAACCAGCGCTTCGACACCGATACGCCGGAGCACATGTTCAAACTGACCACCACCTACCGCTTCGAAGGCCCGCTGGAGAAATTGCGCATTGGTGGCAACATCGCCTGGCAGAGCCGCATCTACAACGACTTCACCGTAGCCGATGGCAGCGAATACCGCCTGATCCAGGGCTCGTATGCGGTTACCGACTTGATGGCCGGTTATCAGGTCAACAAGCATCTGGACTTGCAGCTCAACGCCAACAACGTGTTCGACCGCAAGTTCTATTCGGCTGTGGCCAACTCGGTGAGCTATGCCGGCGACACCTGGGGGGCACCGCGCAACATGATGCTGACGGCCAAGTACAGTTTCTAATACCTAGGGGCTACCCTGCAGCCCATCGCCGGCAAGCCGGCTCCCACAGGCGGGGATTCTGTAGGAGCGGCTTCAGCCGCGAACACCGGCGAAGCCGGTGCCATCCACCGCGGCGCCTGCTTCGCGGCTGAAGCCGCTCCTACAGGGTATGCGGCGCGCTCGCGGGCTTTGTTCTCTGCGCGACAGCGCAGCCCGAAGGGCTGGGTAATCTCCCACAGGGTCCGCAGCGCAGCGGATACTGTGGGCGCAGGAACCGCTGGCCTGGCAGATCAGCTGAACAACCTGCCCAGATACCCCAGTTTCTTCTTGTACGACCGCCGCGCCTCAAGCGCCTCTTCCATGCTCACCGGTAAAAACCGCGCCTGCTGGTTAGGCTGCATCTGCCCGACCAAGTCCAGGTCAGCGCTGATCACCGTGCCGATCATGGCATAGCCCCCACCCGACACCGCATCACGGTGCAGGATGATCGGCTCCAACCCCGCCGGTACCTGGATCGAGCCGATCGGGTAGCAGCTGTCGACGATGTTGGAAGGGTCCGAGCCGGCTCCAAACGGCTGCTCACGCGGCTGGAAGCTCAACGCACCGCCACCGCGGTAGCGGTAGCCGATGCGGTCGGCCTCGGAGCCGACCGTCCAGGCATCGGTAAAGAAGCGCTTCGCTGCGGCCTCGGTCAGGCGGTGGAAGTACAAGCCCGGCACCACCCGCAACACCACTTCGCCGCCCAACGCCTGGCGCAGGGCCATGGGCAGGCTGGCACCGGCCCGGGTCTTGCCGCTGGGCACGCCGACCGGCAGCACATCACCGGCCACCAGCTTGCGCCCATTGAAACCACCCAGCGCCCCCAATGCGTATGTAGAGCGGCTACCCAGCACCTGCGGCACATCGATCCCGCCCGCCACCGCAATGTAGGCCCGCGCCCCAGCCGTGGGGAAGCCAAAGCGCAGCACTTGCCCAGCCCGGACTGCAAACGCGGTGTCAGGCCGCTGCTCACGGCCATCGAGCAACGCCGGCATCTGCGCGCCGCACACCGCCACCAGCGCGTCCTGGGTAAATTCCAGTTCCGGCCCTACCAGCGCACACTCAAGCCCGGCCGCACCTGCCGGGTTGCCAACCAGCTGATTGGCGGCGCACAACGCGTACTGATCGAGCGCGCCGGACGGCGGGATACCGAGGTGGTAATAGCCTTCGCGGCCGAGGTCCTGCACCGAAGTCGCCAGGCCAGGTTTGCGTACCTTGATCATGCCAGCGCCTCCTGCAACGACTTGGGATAGCCGACCGGGTCGGCGAGAAATGCATCGAGGGAAAACTCCACCGCGCGAATGCGCAGGTCGAAACGGCCCTCCTCGACATCTGCCACGGCCTGGTCGTAGGCCTGGCGGTCGATGGGCTTGAACTGCACGATGTCGCCCGGGCGGAAGAACACCATGTGCGCCTTGAGGTAGTTCAGCGTCTGCTGCGGGTCGTAGATGGGGGCTGGGGTAACACCGAACATCTGGTAGCCCCCTGCCCCACGCACCGAATAGATACAACCGAAGCAACCGCCATGGCCGAGGGTCAGCTTCGGCGTGTCAGTGCGCGGGCGCAGGTACTTGGGTACCTGCAACTGGCGCTCGCGCTCGACCATCTGGAACATGAACGGCAAACCGGCGACGAAGCCGACCATCGACACGAACCATGGCGCACCACTGTGCGCAGCGATGAACGCTTCGACGTCGGCCAGGCCATTGATGCGGGCCGCGTATTCCAGGTCGGTGCTGCTCGGGTCCTGGTGGCGGTCGCGAAAGCGCATCAGGGTTTCATGGGTCCAGGGGTCGTTGTACAGCACCGGAATCTCGATGATGCGGGTGTGCAACGAGCGCTCGGCCACCGCCTCGGCCTCGGCGCCGCGCACGGCTTCGAGCAGCGCATCAGGGGCGATGCGGTCGGGGTCGAAACGGATCTGAAACGAGGCGTTGGCCAGGCAGATGTCGAGCACGCCCTCCAGCGCCAGGCGCTCTACGGCACGGGTGACGGCCATGCCTTTGAAGAAGGCCTCCAGCGACATGCTGTCGCTGACCTCGGCGAACAGGTGCTCGTCGGCACCGAAGCTGTAGCGGATCGGGGTACTGGCAAGCGGCTCGGCCATGTCTGCTCCTTTTTTGGAATCTTTATCGTAAGGCAGGCAAAAACAATGCTGTGCGGTGGCACCGGTGTCTGCGCATCGGCGGCCCTTGAAACTCAACGGGGTGTGCGCACCTCGATGGCTGCGGCGTCCAGCGCCGCCCGCGTGGCCTCGACCAGGCAGAGTGCCCCTGGGGTATCGCTGTGCAGGCAGATGGAATCGAACTCGATGGCCAGGTCCTGGCCTTCTACCGTACGCACCACGCCTTCCCGGCAGGCGCGCAGCACACGCTCGGCGACCGCCTGCGGCTCGTAGCCACGCACATTGCGGGTAAACACGATGGAGCCGCTCAAATCGTATTCACGGTCGGCGTAGAACTCACGCACCACCGGCTGGCCCAGTGCCTGGGCAACGCGGCAGATCACCGAACCAGGCATGCAGTACAGCAACAGTTCAGGCTCGATCACCCGCAGGTTCTGCACCAACAGCAGGGCGGCTTCTTCGTCGCGGGCCAGGTGCATGTACAGCGCACCATGCGGTTTGATGTGCTGCAGGCTGACGCCCTGCGCACGGGCAATTTCACGCAGCGCACCGAGCTGGTAGAGCATGTCGTCGACCAGTTCCTGGGCCGGTGCGTTGATGTGCCGACGGCCAAAACCGACCAGGTCACGGAACCCTGGGTGGGCGCCTACCGCCACGCCCAGCGCCTTGGCCCGCTCGACCGTGCGGCGCATGGTGCCCGGGTCACCGGCATGAAAGCCGGTGGCGATATTGGCCGAGCTGATGAAGGCCATCAGCTCATTGTCGACACCGTCGCCGATGGTCCACGGGCCAAAGCCCTCGCCCATGTCCGAGTTGAAGTCTACTGCCTGCATGCCTGCTCTCCTGGTGCTTGTGACTGCGTGCTGGCCACGTTAGATTCTCTGCCACCCCTTGGGAAGATCTATAAACAGATAGGGTATCTTCTGAAAATCAGATACCCGGGAGTGCCTTCGTGTCATTGACCCTGCGCCAGGTCCGTTATTTTGTCGCCACCGCCGAAATCGGCCAGATCTCCCAAGCGGCGATCCACCTGAACATATCCCAGTCGGCAGTGACCACTGCGATCAAGGAACTGGAGGCCATGCTGGGCGCGCTGTTGTTCCAGCGCTCACCCCAGGGCATGAGCCTGACCGACGCAGGGCGGCACTTTCTGAACCGCGCCTACGTGATCTTGCGCAGCGTCGACGATGCGCTGAACAGCCCCCTGCCCGATGTGCGCGCCAGCGGCCTGCTGCGCCTGGCAGCGAGCTACACGGTGCTCGGCTACTTCCTGCCACATCACCTGCAACGGCTGGAGCACTGGCACCCGGACGTGACCCTGGAGGTGCACGAGCAAGAACGCAGCGCCATCGAGCAAGGCCTGCTCGAAGGCCGCTTCGACATGGCCGTGGTACTGACCGCCAACCTCACCCACCCGGATATCGTCTCCGAAACCCTGTTCAACTCCGAACGCCGGCTGTGGCTGCCCAGCCACCACCCGCTGTGCGAGCGCTCGGCGGTGAGCCTGGCGGACGTCGCCCACGAGCCGTTCATCCTGCTCACCGTGGACGAAGCCGAACAAAGCGCCATGCGTTACTGGGAACTGGCCAAACAACGCCCCAGCGTGCGAGTACGCACCAGCTCGGTCGAGGCGGTGCGCAGCATGGTCGCCAATGGCAGCGGCGTGGCGATCCTCTCGGACCTGGTGCACCGGCCCTGGTCGCTGGAGGGCAAGCGCATCGAAACCGTGACCATCAGCGACCCGGTCACGCCCATGAGCGTCGGCCTGGCCTGGCACCGCGAGCGGGCGTTCAGCCCGGCGATGCAGGCGCTGCGCAACTACTTCCACGATGCCTTCCTGGCGCCGCAGCAGCTGTCGGCCCGGCGATAGCAGCCCGGCGCAATGCCCGCCAGGAAAACCTCAGCCGAACGTTCAGCGTCCACTATCGTCATACCTTGAGCCGGTTGCCGACACGCAGAGAGGACGCGAAATGACTTCACCCGACCCGTCATACGTCAAATGGCTCGAAGAGCGCTCCATGCTCAAGGCTTCGCAAGAGCGGGCCCGGCTGTACTCGGGCCAGTCACGCCTGTGGCTCAACCCCTACGCCGAAGCGCAACCGCGCCGCGCCACCGACATCGCTTCGGTGTGGCTGACGGTCTACCCCGACGCTATCATCGCCCCCGAAGGCTGCTCGGTGCTCGGCGCCCTGGGCCACGAAACCTTGTGGAAGCGCTTGTCAGAGATTGGTGTACAAGGCATTCATACCGGCCCCATCAAGCAGTCCGGTGGTGTAAGCGGGCGCGATTTCACGCCCAGCGTGGACGGCAACTTCGACCGCATCAGCTTCGACATCGACCCGCTCTACGGCAACGAACAGGAACTGGTGCAGATGAGCCGCATGGCGGCGGCGCACAACGCCGTGACCATCGACGACCTGATCCCCTCGCACACCGGCAAGGGCGCCGATTTTCGCTTGGCCGAGCTGGCCCATGGCGCCTACCCAGGGCTTTACCACATGGTCGAGGTGCGCGAGGAAGACTGGCCGCTGCTGCCCGAGGTGCCGCCCGGCCGTGATGCGGTCAACCTGCTGCCGGCCCAGTGCGACGAGCTCAAGGCGCGCCACTACATCGTCGGCCAACTGCAACGGGTGATCTTCTTCGAGCCGGGGGTCAAGGAAACCGACTGGAGCGCAACCCCGCCCATTACCGGCGTCGACGGCAAGACCCGGCGTTGGGTGTACCTGCACTACTTCAAAGAGGGCCAACCGTCGCTCAACTGGCTGGACCCAAGCTTTGCCGCCCAGCAGATGATCATCGGCGATGCCCTGCACGCGCTGGACTGCCTGGGCGCGCGCGGCCTGCGCCTGGATGCCAACGGTTTTCTCGGGGTCGAAACACGCGCCAGCGGCACTGCCTGGTCGGAAAGCCACCCGCTGTCGATCGTCGGTAACCAGATCATCGGCGGCATGATCCGCAAAGCCGGTGGCTTCAGTTTCCAGGAGCTGAACCTCACCCTGGACGACATCGCGCAGATGTCCAAGGGCGGCGCCGACCTGTCCTACGACTTCATCACCCGCCCGGCCTATCAGCATGCCCTGCTGACCGGCGACACCGAATTCCTGCGGCTGATGCTCAAGGAAATGCATGGCCTGGGCATCGACCCGGCGTCGTTGATCCACGCGCTGCAGAACCATGACGAGCTCACCGTCGAGCTGGTGCACTTCTGGACCCTGCATGCCCATGACATGTACCTGTTCAAGGGCCAGACCCTGCCCGGCAACATCCTGCGCGAGCACATCCGCGAAGAAATCTACGAACGCCTGTCGGGTGAGCATGCGCCCTACAACCTGCGCTTCGTCACCAACGGCATCTCCTGCACCACTGCCAGCCTGATCACGGCGGCCTTGGGCATTCGTGACCTGGAGCAGATCGGCCCGGCGGATATCGAGCTGATCCAGAAGGTGCATTTGCTGCTGGTGATGTACAACGCCATGCAACCCGGGGTGGTCGCGCTGTCGGGCTGGGACATGGTAGGTGCCCTGCCGCTACCGGCCGAGGCGGTGGCCGAGAGGATGCTCGACGGCGATACCCGCTGGATCCACCGGGGCGGTTACGACCTTGCCGGGCTCGACCCGCAGGCCGAAACATCGGTGCGCGGCATGCCGCGGGCGCGCTCGCTGTACAGCAGCCTGGACAGCCAGCTGGAAAACCCTGATTCGTTCGCCAGCAAAGTGAAAAAACTGCTCGCCGTGCGCCAGGCTTACGGTATCGCTGCCAGCCGCCAGGTGCTGGTACCCGAGGTCAGCAGCCCCGGGTTGCTGGTGATGGTGCACGAACTGCCGGCCGGGCGCGGCATTCAGATCAGCGCGCTGAACTTTGGCCAGGAGGTGATCGCCGAAGAGCTGGTGCTGACCGGCTTCACACCGGGGACGGTGGTGGACATGGTCAACGAGACGGTCGAGGGCGACCTGACCGAGGATGGGCGGCTGGTGGTCAACCTGGACCCCTATGAAGCCCTGTGCCTGAGGATCGTGAACAGCAGTGGGCATGTATGAGCACCCTGACACCATGGTTATTGTAGGGGCGGCCTTGTGTCGCGACGGGGCCGCGCGGAGGCCCCGGCACTAATTGCGGCGCCGCAGAAACGGGGGCCGCCTGGCGGCCCATTGCTACCGGTCCGGCGCCCCGGCAAGGCCGACCCCACAGGGTGACGTTGCGGCGGCAACCGCTTGCATTCCTGGCCTTACCGGCATAGTTTCCGGGCAATCAATTTGCACGCCAGGAGCCCATCCATGTACACCGGCATCGTCCAGGCCGTTCGCCCTCTGCTTGCGGTAAACACCTACCCGGGCCACAACCAGTTCACCATCGACCTCACCCCGGAGCTGCTCGAAGAGCTGAAGATCGGCGCGAGCGTCAGTGTTGAAGGCACCTGTCTGTCGGTCACTGAAATCGATGGCACTCAGGTGAAATTCGATGCCATGACCGCCACCCTGGAACGCACCAACCTGCGCTTCTTCAAGGCCGGCCAGGGCGTCAACATCGAGCGGTCAGCGAAGATGAACGCGGAAATCGGCGGGCACCTGATGGCCGGCCACATTGCCTCCACCGCCGAGATCGTCGAGCTGTCGATCAAGGAAACCGGCGCCTTCATCCAGTTCCGTATGCCGCCGGAGTGGGCCAAGTACGTGTTCCCCCGTGGCTTCCTCGGCGTCAACGGCTGCAGCCTCACCGTGGCCGAGGTGGACGACACGCTGATCACCATCAACCTGATCCCCGAGACCCTGCGCCAGACCACCTTCGCCAACTACAAAGCTGGCGAGCTGATCAACATCGAAGTCGACCACCAGACCATGGTGCTGGTCGATGTGGTGGAGCGCACCCTCAAAGGCACCCTCGCCCGGGAAAAATTGTTGCCCTGAACGGCTTCATCAAAGCCCGCGAGCGCGCCGCACCCCCTGTGGGAGCCGGCTTGCCGGCGATGAGGCCTGACCAGACAACCTCAGATACTGCGGGTAATGCCGCCGTCGACCTTGATGTTCTGCCCAGTGATGTACGCCGCGCCATCGCTGGCAAGAAACGCCACGGTCGCGGCGATTTCCTCACAGGTGCCATAGCGCTTGAGCGGCACGCTGTCGCGGCGCGCGTCGGTGGCCGGCAGGCTGTCGATCCAGCCCGGCAGCACGTTGTTGATGCGGATATTCTCGGCGGCGTACTTGTCGGCAAAAATCTTGCTGAACGCCGCCAGGCCCGCGCGGAACACGGCCGAAGTGGGGAACATCTCGCTGGGCTCGAACGCCCAGGCGGTGGAAATGTTGATGACCACCCCGCCCTGCTGACGCTGCATGACCGGCGTCACCAGGCGGGTCGGGCGGATGACGTTGAGCAGGTAGGTGTCCAGGCCCTGGTGCCAGTCTTCGTCGCTGATTTCCAGGATCGGCGCACGCGGGCCGTGGCCTGCGCTGTTGACCAGTACATCGATACGGCCCCACTTGGCGACCACAGCATCGACCAGGCGCTTGATATCGTCATTGGACTGGTTGCTGCCGGTTACGCCGATGCCGCCCAACTCGTGCGCCAGCGCCTCACCCTTGCCCGAAGACGACAGTATGCCGACCTTGAAGCCGTCGGCAGCCAGGCGCCGCGCCGCTGCTGCGCCCATTCCACTGCCGCCTGCGATCACGATTGCCACTTTTTCGATAGCCATGAAGCCCTCCCACTCGAACGTTGTTCTGGAAAAGTGATGGGCCCAGACTAGCACTCGGTTCCCGCCTCGAGAGAGGCAGCCAACCTTCAAACACTCGATAGAAAAACTACTGACTAAGACGCCTGTTGAAGCAACCAGGCACGCACAGTGTCCAGTGCCGGGGGCTGATAGGCAGTGCGCGGCCACACCAGGTAGAACGCCTGGTCCAGGCTGAGCTCGTGGTCGAACGCCAGTGCCAGCCGGCCCGCCTCGATATCGCGCTTCACGAAATGATAACTGGCCAGCGCCAGCCCTTGCCCATCAATGGCCGCGTCGATTGCCAACGCCGTCTGGTTGAAACGCACGTTGCGCGCCGATGCCTGCAGCGGCTGCAGAAAGACTTCGCTGATGAAGTCGGGCCAGAAGTTGTGGGCGTCGTGCAGCAAGGTGTAACGCTGCAACTGCTGAAGATCCGCAGGTTCCCCCTGCGCCTGCAACAATGACGGGCTGGCGACCGCGACAATGCGCTGCGGCAAAAACAGCTCGGTATTCAGCGCCGGGCCAAACGGCGGCCGCCCGTAGCGCACGGCAATGTCCACGCCCTCCGGGCGAAACTGTGAAAGGCGATCGGTGGCCAGCACCTGCAGGTCAATGCCGGGGTGTTGCTCGGCGAAGGACGAGAGCCGAGGGATCAGCCACTTCGCCGCAAAGGTCGGGGTAACGCTGATGGTCAGCTGCGCGCCGTCGGGCCTGAGTGCCTGGGTGGCGCTGCTGATCAGGGCGAAGGCGCTGCGGATATCGCTGCTGTAACGCTGGCCGGCACCCGTAAGGCCAAGGCCCCGGGGCAGGCGCTCGAACAGCTTGATCCCAAGGTTGGCCTCGAGCCCGCGAACCTGCTGCGCCACCGCCGCCTGGGTGACGCCAAGCTCCTGCGCCGCCAGGCGAAAATTGAGGTGCCGCGCCACCACCTCGAATACCCGCAAGCCATTGAGCGGCGGCAGCGCGGAAAAACCCTCGGCCATATAGATAATCTACTGAGAGAACAGACCCCCCACCTTAATCGATGCGGGGGTGCTGCTGCACCAGCAACTTGCGCTTGGCCTCAAGCTCGGCAATCTGCTCGTCGATGTCCTCGATCTTCTGCTCGATGTTGTCGTGGTGCTCCTGCAACAGCTCGCGGGCTTCTTCAATGTCCGAAGCGGCAGGCGCGGCACCGCGCAGCGGCTTGTTGGCGGTCTCTTTCATGGTCACGCCGGTGATCAGGCCGATTGCAGCAATCACCATCAGGTAGTAGGCCGGCATGTACAGGTCGCCGGTAGTTTCCACCAGCCACGCGGTGAGGGTCGGGGTCAGGCCGGCGATCAGCACCGAAATGTTGAAGGCGCTGGCCAGGGCGCTGTAGCGAATGTGCGTGGGGAACATCGCCGGCAGCGTCGACGCCATCACGCCAATGAAGAAGTTGAGCATCACCGCAATAATCAGCAACCCGGCGAAGATCACCCCCAGTACGCCACTGTTGATCAGCATGAACGCAGGGATGGCCAGGACGAACAGGCCTACGCTGCCGACCATGATGAACGGGCGACGGCCCCACTTGTCGCTGAGCAGGCCGATGATCGGCTGCACGAACAGCATGCCGACCATGATCGCGATGATGATCAGCACGCCGTGGTCTTCGCTGTAGTGCAGGTTGTGCGACAGGTAGCTGGGCATGTAGGTGAGCAGCATGTAGTAGGTGACGTTGGTGGCGATCACCACGCCGATGCAGGTCACCAGGCCGCGCCAGTGCTGGGTAGCAACCTCCTTGAACGACACTTTGGGCCCCGAGGCCAGGCCTTCGCGGTCACCCTGTTCAAGCTTCTCGACATGCTGCTGGAACGCCGGTGTTTCCTCCAGCGCATGGCGCAGGTAGAGGCCGATGATGCCCAGCGGCAACGCCAGGAAGAACGGCAGGCGCCAGCCCCATTCGAGGAACTTTTCCTCGCCGAGTATGGTGGAAATCAACACCACCACGCCCGCGCCCAGCACGAAGCCTGCGATCGAACCGAAGTCCAGCCAGCTGCCCAGGAAGCCGCGCTTGCGGTCCGGGGCGTATTCGGCGACGAAGATCGAAGCGCCGGTGTATTCGCCGCCCACCGAGAAGCCCTGGGCCATTTTCGCCAACAGCAGCAGGATCGGCGCCCAGATACCAATCGAGGCGTAGGACGGTATCAGGCCGATGGCGAAGGTGCTCAGCGACATGATCACGATGGTCGCGGCAAGGATTTTCTGCCGGCCGAACTTGTCGCCCAGGGCACCGAAGAACAACCCGCCCAACGGGCGGATCAGGAACGGTACCGAGAAGGTGGCCAAGGCCGCGATCATCTGCACGCTGGGGTCAGCGTTGGGGAAAAACACCTTGCCCAGGGCATAGGCGACGAAGCCGTAGACGCCGAAGTCGAACCACTCCATGGCATTGCCCAGCGCCGCAGCGGTGATCGCCTTGCGCATCTTGGCGTCGTCGACGATGGTGATGTCTTTCAAGCCAATCGGCTTGACGCTTTTCTTGCGTGATTTCATTCCAGTGTCCCTGTAGCTGTGGCTCTTTGGCATCAGATACACAGGGACACAAAATAATTCCACGCAAAGCGATTTCTTGCTGCTTTTAGCGTCAGATCCCTTGTTGCGCCAAGTCCATGGCGAAGTACGTCAGGATCAGGTCGGCACCGGCCCGCTTGATCGCACCGATGCTTTCACGCACCACACGCCCTTCATCGATGGCACCGGCCAGGCCGCCGAACTTGATCATCGCGTACTCGCCGCTTACCTGGTACGCCGCCAGCGGCAGGCGCGAAGCCGCACGGATGTCGGCGATCACGTCGAGGTAGGCACCGGCCGGCTTGACCATCAGCACATCGGCCCCCTCCTGCTCGTCGAGCAGCGACTCGCGCACGGCTTCGCGGCGGTTCATCGGGTTCATCTGGTAAGCCTTGCGGTCACCTTTGAGCACAGTGCCGCCGGCCTCACGGAACGGGCCGTAGAGCGACGATGCGAACTTGGTGGAATAGGCCATGATCGCCGTGTCGTGGAAGCCTGCGGCATCCAGCGCACCGCGGATCGCCTGGACCTGCCCGTCCATCGCCGCCGACGGCGCGATGAAGTCGGCACCGGCCGCTGCCGCGATCACTGCCTGCTTGCCCAGGTTGGCCAAGGTGGCGTCGTTGTCCACGCCATGGTCGTGCAGCACGCCGCAGTGGCCGTGGCTTGTGTATTCGCAGAAGCAGGTATCGGACATCACCACCATTTCGGGCACGCTGTCCTTGCAGATGCGTGCCATGCGCGCCACCAGGCCATTCTCGTTCCAGGTGTCGCTGCCGGTAGCATCCAGGTTGTGCGAAACGCCGAAGGTCATCACCGACTTGATGCCGGCACGGGCGTAGCGCTCGATTTCCTGGGCCAGCAGTTTTTCAGGGATGCGGTTGACCCCGGGCATGCTGGAGATCGGCACGAAGTCGTCGATGCCTTCTTCGACGAAGATCGGCAGGATCAGGTCTTCGAGGCGGAACTCGGTCTCCTGGAAGATCGTGCGCAGGGACTCGTTCTGACGCAGACGGCGGGGGCGAACGGAAGGGAAAATGTTGGACATGACAGCTCCAGGGAATACGGACGGCGTACACCATATGCCTGTTGTGCGCCAGTGAAAAGGCTGGGTGACGAGATTGTGTCTTGCGCGGGGGGTAATAGCCGGGATATGCGGTGGCCAATCTGGCCTCATCGCCGGCAAGCCGGCTCCCACAAGGGAGCGCAGCGCAAGCGAATCCTAGACTGCCCCCGAGTGTTGGGGTGGTGTCCAACATCTTGGGGGCAGTCCATCCTGTGGGAGCCGGCTTGCCGGCGATGAGGCCAGTACCGCCACTACATTACTGCAACCAAGGCGGCGGTGGTTCTTCGCCCTTCACCGGCCCATGCTCGGCTTCGGCCAGGGCAGCGCGGCGGCGGGCATCATCCAAGCGCGCCGCTTCGATCTCGCGCATCACCCCACCCACGTCCGCTTCATGCTCGTCATCGGCGAATTCGCCGGTCAACGGGCTGTCGGCGCGCAACTCACCCGCCTCATACAGCGCCCACATTTCCTGGGCATAGCGGGTGCCTTTCAGCTCCGGGGCAAAGCGCCCGAAATAGTGGGCCATGTTCGCCACGTCGCGCTGCAGCATGCTGAACGCATGGTTGTTGCCGGCGGCATCCACCGCCTGCGGCAGGTCGATGATCACCGGACCGTCAGGGCCCAACAGCACATTGAATTCCGAAAGGTCGCCGTGCACCAGCCCGGCACACAGCATCAGCACGATCTGGCGAATGACGAAGGCGTGGTACTCACGCGCCTCCTCGGCCTCCAGGTGCACGTCGTTCAAGCGTGGGGCTGCGTCGCCGTCGGCGTCGGTCACCAGCTCCATCAGCAGCACGCCGTCCTGGAAGTCGAACGGTTTGGGCACCCGCACCCCGGCACTGGCCAGGCGGAACAGCGCCGCCACTTCGGCGTTCTGCCAAGCATCCTCGGCCTCTTTGCGGCCGTACTTGCTGCCTTTGGCCATGGCCCGGGCCTGGCGGCTATTGCGCACCTTGCGGCCCTCCTGGTACTCGGCGGCCTGGCGGAAACTGCGTTTGTTGGCCTCTTTGTAGACCTTGGCGCAACGTACCTGGGCGCCGCAACGCACCACGTAGACGGCAGCTTCCTTGCCGCTCATCAAGGGTCGCAGTACTTCGTCGACCAGTCCGTCTTCAATCAGCGGTTCGATTCGTTTTGGCGTCTTCATCAGGCTTGTGTTCGGGGTCCTGTCTGGCCTTATGGCTGGGTTGGCGGACATCCTCTCACAGCCTGATGCGACTTGCTCGTTTGTCTGCTCAGGCGGCTGCCCGACGCTGCTCGATCATGTACCGGCCACGGTCGAACGCCCAGTTGTAGACCACTGTGTAGGGCAGAATGATCACGAAGAAGCCCAGCTCGACCATGAACGCCTGCCACAACGAAATCTCGAGCATCCAGGCCGCCACTGGCAGGCACCACACCACCAGCCCCGCCTCGAAGCCCAAGCCGTGAACGAAGCGCGACAGCGCCTTCCACTGAATGCGCGGCGTCACAACGAAACGGTCGACCAGCGCGTTGTACACCATGTTCCAGGCCATCGCGATCAGCGAAAGCGTGACGGCCAGGCCACCGGCGGTGGCCAGCGACTTGCCCATGATCCAAGACAACAGCGGCGCACACAGCAGCACGGCAAAGACTTCATAGCCAATGGCATGAACCAGACGTTCGGTGAAAGCGGCTTTTTTCATGACAAATTCCATCCAGATAATGACCTCTTGCTTCACATTTTCTTTGATGGAACTGATACTCACCACATAGCACCTATCGGTTTTATCAATACCTATGCGCTACTCACCCGAAGCCCTCGTTGCCTTTGTCGAAGCCGCTGCCCTCGGCTCGTTCTCCGCTGCGGCGCGCAAATTGCGCAAGAGCCAGTCGACCATCAGCATCGCCATCGCCAACTTCGAGGCGGATGTGGGTTGCCCGCTGTTCGACCGCGCAGGCCGCCACCCTACGCTCAACACAGCGGGCCGCCAGGTGCTGGGCCACGTGGAGGCGATCCTCGATGCCAGCGCCAGGCTGGATGCCTTGGCGGTGCGCCTGGCCGGGCAGGTCGAGCCACTGGTGTCGGTGGTGATGTCCGACAGCTACAGCGTGACGTTCCAGGGCGCGGTGATCAGCCGCTTCGCAGCCAGCTACCCGCACACCGAGCTGCGCTGCGGGCCAGCCGAAGACGCCGACGTGATCGACATGATCCAGCAGGGCATGGCGCACATCGGCATCCTCGCCGCACAGCCGCAGTACCCGGCCGACGTGGCCGTGGCACGCCTGCCAGAGCAGGCGGAGTTTGCGGTGTATGTCGGCACCGGGCACCCGCTGGCCACGCTGGCGGCAGTGCAACCGCAGCACCTGGAGAACGAGCGCCAGCTGTATATCCGGACTTACGCCCCCAGCCTGCACCACGGGCGCGGCCAGGCCTGGTCGGCGCCCGACTACCTGACCTTGCTGGAATTCGCCGTGCGCGGCTTTGGCTGGGCCGAGCTGCCCAGGGCGCTGGTGTCGCGCTTTGGCAGTGGCCTGGTGGAATTGCCAGTGGCCGGTTACCCACGGCGGGTCGCCATGGATGTGGTCTGGTCACGCGGCCGCCCACTGGGGCCGGCTGGGCAGTGGCTGGTGCAGCAACTGCTCGAGCGCTAAGCCGGTCAGTCGCTGCCGTCGACAGCAACCACCTGCCAGCTGTCATCAGGGTCAAAGCGCTGCATGGCCTTGGCCAGCTTGTCGCCCTGGGGCCCCAGGTCTTTCTCGAACACCTGGCCGTCGTGGCTGACCATGAAGCTCATCACCCCGGTGTCGTCGTACCTTGCAGGCCAGGCGACCATGGCGAAGCCACGGCTCATCTGCGTGCCGATCAGGTAGCTGTAGGCACCGCCCGGGGCCGACGGGCCTTGGGCATCGAGGATGCGGAAGTGATAGCCGTACCAGTCGTCACCCACTGCATCCTGGCCGAACAGCGGGCCTAACGGGCTTACCTGTCCGTCGGCCTCGCCCTCCCAGTACAAGCCGTCGTGCTTGCCGGGGGTGCTGAAGATCTGTTGGGCGTACTCCAGGGCACCGTTGCCGTTGCGGTCTTGCGAGGCGTATTCCATCTGCGCATCGTGGTAGGCAAGCAGCGACTGCACGGCCGCCAGCTCATCGCGGCCGATGCGCCGTGCACGGATCTCGGCGCTGCCAGCCTTGAGGTCGAAGCGCCAGCCGCTGGCACTCTGTGCCAACGGAATCGGCAAGGTCCAGTGCTCGCTGCCTACCGCCAGTACCGCCTGGCGATCACCTTTCTGTTCGACCTGATGCTGCTGGTGGTACTGCTGCAGGAAGGCATCGACGTCGCTGCGCTGCACGCCTTCGCGAGGGATGTAGGTGCGCCAGTCGTCGCCGAGCAACTGCGCCAGGCGCGCCTGGTCGGCACGCTCCGTGCCCAACGCCTGGACGAAGGCTTCGACGGCCTTTTCAGGTGTCGGGAATGCCTGCTGAGCGGCGGCCAGGCTTGACCCTGCACTGCCCAGGGCAACCAGGCAAACCGTGAGGATTGTCTTGTTCATCGCCGGCCTCCTCCGCCGCCGCGGCGCATGGGCGCGCTGGGCCGGGAGATGGCGTGCCCCGCCGCGCGCGATGTATTCGGCCGTTGCGCGAGCGTCTGGCTGGTGCGGCCGCGATCGGCCTGGGCCGTGGTGCGCGCTGGTGAGCGTACGCCCTCGAAGGCATTGTTGCGCGCCCTGCCGGCACTGTTGTTCGGCCTGTTCTGCAGCGTCTGGCGGGCCTGCGGATTGTCGCGGTTGCTCCTGGCCTGCGGCTGGCGGTCGGTGGCACGCGGGCGGTTGGCCTGGGCATCGCGCACCTGGTCACGGGCCTGGCGGTTGCTGGTGGCCGGCCGTTCGATGCCCGCCTTGTCCATCGACGCGCGGGCGCGGTCGCGGGCCTGGGCGCGCTGGGCGTCGTCGCCTCGGAACGCCGCACGCTGGCTTGCCCCGTCAAGCTGTCGCCCATATTGCTGGCGGCTGCGGTTGTCGCGGTACGGCACGCCATCACGGTGCACGGCGTTGTGCTGCCAGGTGTTCTGGTTGTTGCCGATGCGGTTGTTGACGTTGATGTTGTTGTAGCGGTTGACGTCGATATCGATGTCGTTGCGCCCCCAGTCGCAATCGCCCCACAGCGAATTGACGATTGCCACCCCGGTGCCAAAGGCCAGCCCCGCCATCAGCGCCGTCCCCGCGTAATACAGCGGCGACGGCGGGTAATACACGGGCGGCGAAGCCGGGTAGGCCCAGGTGCCGTAGCTAGTGGTCGGGTTGTAGGTGGGCACATAGACCACTTGCGGGTCGGCCGGCTGGATGATGATGGTGCTGGCCGGCGCACTGCTGGCGGTAGAAGCCGGTGCAGCCTGCACCGTGACGTTCTGGTACTGGTTGCTTTGCAGGTTGCCTGCCGCCTTCGCTTGCTGGCGCAAACGCTGCACGGCGCCCATCACATCATCGGGCTGGGCCAGAAAGGCATCCCCCAGGCGCTGCACCCAGACCGGGTCCTGCCCGAGCACCACCAACACCTGCGGGAACGCTACCAACGCCTGGACGCTCGGGTCCCAGGGCTGCTTGGCCACTTGCTTGACGGCATCATCACCCTGGGCCTTGGGGTTGGCCTTGGACCAGGTCACCGCTTCGGCCACTTCCCCAGGGTAGGTGGCGGCCATCAGCACCTGCGCCAGCAGTGCATCGGGGTACAACGCGATGGGCGCCAGCATCTGGTCGAGCTGTTCTTGGTTGAACACCGCCTGCTTGGCCGGGGGGACTTCAGCGGCCGAGGCCGCAGGGGCGGGAGGCGATTCGCCTTGGGCAAAACCCGACGCAGCACTCAGGCAGAGCACCGCCGACACGATACATAGCAATGGCATGCGCATCACAGTTCCCTCGGGTGAAGCCGCGTGGGGTGTAAGCCTAGCAAAAGCTGCGTTTTGCACACCGTACTTGCCAGCATCAATAGTCACTATCGAGAAGGGCAATTTCTACTGATGACGCTCACCCAATAACCTAACTCCATCGATTCGCCACTTGCCCCCCGTATCCTGGAGCTTCCAATGAACACCAAGGCCCGCCTGCTGCTCGCTGCCCTGACCGCCACTGGCATTGCCGTGCTCAGCGGTTGCACCAGCCACCCCGAACTGCGCCCTTACACCGCCGAAGAAAACCGCCAGCTGCAACTCGAAGCCATTCAGCGCCAAGCCCTGTCGCTGGATGAGTACGAACTGCGCAAGCGCGTGATCCTGCGCGCGGCGAGCCCGCAAGTGGTGACCGAGGTGGCCGAGACGCAACCGGGGTTCAGTGGCTGAGTTGAAAGACGTGCGGGGCGCTCTATCATGGTGGCTGCCGGGCTGAACCTTTCAGCCCTTACCACTGAGGTTGCCAATGATCGACCACCTGGACCATCTGGTGCTGACGACCGTCGACGTGCAAGCTTGCACCGACTTCTATACCCGAGTGATGGGCATGCAGCTGGAAACCTTCGGCGCCGGCCGCCTGGCCTTCCGCTACGGCAACCAGAAAATCAACGTGCATGTGCGCGGCCATGAGTTCGAGCCCAAGGCTCACCTGCCCGTGCCTGGGGCACTCGACCTGTGCTTCATCGCCAGCGTCAGCCTGGAGGCAGTGATCGCCCACCTGGAGCAGGCGCAATGGCCCATCATCGAGGGGCCTGTCACGCGCACTGGGGCGACCGGGCCGATCCTGTCGGTCTACGTGCGGGACCCGGACCTCAACCTGATCGAGATTTCCCAACCCCTTCAATGAGTGCCATGTGGTTTTCCCTGCTCGGCAACACGGGTATCCTGTGCCGCTCAAGAGCAAGCCTTCCAGGACGGTGACCATGATCAGGCCCCTTCTGTTGTTGAGTGTGGCCCTTCTGTTCAGCCAGGCGCTGCAGGCGCAGCAGATCCAGCGCCAACTGGGCGATTTCGACTTCAAGCTCGGCACCACGCCTTCACGCAGCATGGCCCAAGGGCTGATTTCACCGAGCGCGGCCGGCACCTTTCACGGCGGCCTGGACCTCAGCCACCCCAGCGGCTGGTACCTCGGCCAATATGCCCCGAGCATGGGCGTTACACCCGATTCCACCCTGCGCCTGGACAGCTACCTGGGCTACAAGGACCATTTCGACAGCACATTGGGTTACGAAGTGGGCCTGATCCACTACAGCCAACCCAATATCGCCGGGCCCGACAGCTATGCCCTTTATGGCGGCATATCGATCATGGGCAGCCGCATCGGCGGCGCCTGGCGGGACAACCCGGACAACCGCACCGGTACCCTGTTCGCCGACTTCGGCCAGTTGCCGTTGCTCGATGCCGACTTCACCGTCAAGCTCGCCCACCATCGCCTGGGCACCCCCTTCACCATCGGCGACGGCAGCCAGGTGAATGGGTTTTCGGACTGGTCTTTGGAGCTGTCGCGGCCGTGGCTTGGCATCGACCTCAACCTGATCTACAGCAACTCCAACCTCAGCGGTGGTGGCTGTGATGCCTACGCGGGCATCAACACCTACTGCGATAGCATGGTCACGCTCAAGGCGCAGCGCAGCTTCTTTTAGCCTGCCGGGGGCATGGCGTCAGATCCCTCCCCCCGCCAGCAACTCTGTCATCACTTCGGCCAGCGCCTTGATCATCACGTCCGCCGTCGGCCGGTGGAGGATGACGATTTCGTAACTGTCCACCTCCGGCAACCCCTGCTGCTGCCCCATTACCCGATGTTCACGGGTGGCAGCGCGCGGTGGCAGCAGGCTGATGCCCATGCCATCGGCCACTGCCGCCTGGATACCGCTGAGGCTGGAGCTGGTGAAGCTGATGCGCCAGCGCCGGCCCATGCCTTCGATCGCGCTGATCATGTCTTCACGGTACAGCCCACGTGGCGGGAAGGTCACCAGCGGGATCGGGTCGAGCTCGAAGGACGGCATGCGCGCGCTGTCGATCCATTGCAGGCGCTCGGGCCAGCAGGCGACGCCTTCGCGGGTATTGCGCCGCTGCTTGAGCAGCACCAGGTCGAGTTCACCGTTGTCGTACGCCTGGCTGAGGTCGCGACACAGGCCGCTGGTGACTTCCAGCTTGACCTGCGGGTGCAGCCGGCTGAAGGCCGACAACGCATTGGTGGTGCGCCCACCGACAAAGTCTTCCGGCACGCCCAGGCGCACGGTAACGCCGACCATGGCCCCGGCCAGCGCTTCTAGCATCTGGTCGTTCAGCGCCAGCATGTGCCGGGCATAGCCGAGCAAGGTCTGCCCGGCGTCGGTAGGCAGCACGTCGCGGTTGCCTCGCACCAGCAGGCGGTGGCCGACCATGTCCTCCAGGCGCCGGACTTTCTGGCTGATGGTCGACTGGGTCGAGTGCAGGCGTGCAGCGGCCGTGGTGAAGCTGCCGCAATCGGCCACCACGACAATGGCGCGCAGCAGGTCGAGGTCGAACAGGGCTCTATTCGATTTCACGCTGATGGACATCTTGGTATTCAACTAATGGATGGCAAAGCTGACTTCTACCACGGCTAATCACCGAGTGCCACGCCTTCGCGGCGCGGGTCGGCGCCACCCGCCCACCCTGTGGCAGTGCGCTGGATGATCTGCATGCCACTGGTCATGGGCATGGGTGTGACCTCATGGCCCCAGGCTGCCAGTTGGCCGATCAACGCCTGGCTGGTCAACCCGGCTTCCACTTCGGTACCGGCGTTGCGGCTGCCAAAGTTCGGCAGGTTGCTGGCCTGCTGCGGGTCGAGCCGCCAGTCCAGCAGGCCGACCAGCGCCTTGTTCACGTAGCCGATGATCTGTGAACCACCCGGCGATCCGAGGCTGGCCACCAGTTCGCCCGTCTCCTGTGCAAACACCAAGGTTGGCGCCATGGCGGACAGCGGGCGCTTGCCAGGCTGCACCCGGTTGGCCACGGGCTTGCCGTTTTCCTGCGGGATGAAGGAAAAGTCGGTGAGCTGGTTGTTCAGCAGGAAGCCCCTGACCATCAGGTGCGAGCCGAACGCCGCCTCCACCGACGTGGTCATGGCCAGGGCCTGGCCGCTGTCGTCTACCGCCGACAGGTGCGAGGTGGAAATGCGCAGGGGGGAGCGGTCGGGGGCCAAGGCAAGGTCCGCGCCCTGCGGCTTGCCTGGGCGCGCGTACTTCATGCTGAAGTCACCGACCTGTTTGGCGCGCTCGGCCAGGTAGGCAGGAGCAGTCAACCCCTTGAGCGGCACCGGCACGTAGTCGGTGTCGGCCAAGTACTGGGCGCGGTCGGCGTAGGCTAGCCGCTCGGCTTCGGCGATCAGGTGGACTGCCAGTGGGGCCGGCTCCAGGCCGGCCACGGACGACGTGTCGCGCGGCGGCATGGTTGCCAGGTCGCGCGGCGGGTGGCTGCGATGCAGCGCGTCAAGGATGCCCAGGGTCTGCAGCACGGCCACCCCGCCCGAGGACGGCGGCGGCATGCCACAGACCTGCCAGGCCTTGTAAGGCCCGCACAGCGGTGTGCGCTCCCGGGCCTGGTACTGGCGCAAGTCCTGCATCGACAGTTGCCCGGCATTGGCTTGGCTGCGCACCTTGGCAACCATGGCCTCGGCGATGTCACCGGTGTAGAACGCGTCGACACCCTGCGCTGCGATCCGCTCGAAGGTTTGCGCAAGCTCCGGGTTGCGCAACAACGTGCCCACTGCCAGTGGCCGGCCCTGGCCATCGAGGAAATACCGGGCCATTGCCGGTGAGCCGGCAATGAAAGGGTCACCGGCCACCAGGGTGTGCAAGCGCTGCGAAACCGGGAAACCCTTGCGCGCCAGGGCGATGGCCGGGGCAAACAACTCACTCCACGGCAGCTTGCCATGCTGGTCGTGGGCCAGCTTGAGGGCGCGCAGCACGCCGGGTACGCCCACCGAGCGCCCACCGATCTGTGCGTCCCGGAACGGCATCGGTGTGCCGTCCGGTTGCAGGAACAGCTTTTCAGTTACCGTCGCCGGCGCCGTTTCGCGGCCGTCGTAGGCCTGCACACGCTGGCCATCCCAGTACAGAATGAACCCTCCGCCACCGATACCGCTGGATTGCGGCTCGACCAGGGTGAGCACCATCTGCATGGCGATTGCCGCATCGATGGCACTGCCGCCGGCACGCAGCATGGCCCGCCCGGCCTCGCTGGCCAGGGGGTTGGCGGCGGCGACCATATGGCGGGTGGCGTGCACGGGTTGCAGGCCGCTGCGGTAGCCGGATTGCAGCTCGGGGGGTGGGGGGAGCAGTTGGTCGGCAGAGGCGTATTGGGTGGCGAGGGCCAGGGACATGGTGCAGATGAGGTGGGTCGGGAATTGCATTGGGGGGTGTCCTTTCGAAGTGCATGACGCGAGGCTTTTGGCGCGCTTGAGATCAAGCGCGCCAAAAACCTCCCGGCATGCACCTATACACCCTTACACCACCTCCTCAAATGGCAACCCCACATAGTTCTCGGCAATGTTCACCAACCCCGCCTCGGACGACAGGTAGTACTCCCGATCCGCTTCCTGCATCTTCTGGTCCCAGGCATCCTTATGCTCGCCGAAGTCATGCAGCAACTGGGTCATGAACCAGCTGAAGCGCTCGCCTTTCCATACCCGGCGCAAGGCCAGCGGTGAATACTGCTGCAGCAGGTCGGTACGCCCCTCGCGGTAAACCTTGACCAGGATCCGATACAGGTAATTGACATCCGAGGCCGCCAGGTTGAGCCCCTTGGCGCCGGTGGGCGGCACAATGTGCGCGGCGTCGCCGACCAGGAACAGGTTGCCATACTGCATCGGCTCGACCACCTGGCTGCGCAACGGCGCGATGCTCTTTTCCAGCGCCGGGCCAGTCACCAGGCGCGCCGCCACATCCTCGGGCAACCGGGCCTTGAGCTCACCCCAGAAACGCTCGTCCGGCCACTCCTCTACGCGTTCCTCCAGCGGTACCTGCAGGTAGTAGCGGCTGCGCGTCTGCGAACGCTGGCTGCACAGCACGAAGCCGCGCTCATGGTGGGCGTAGATCAGTTCATGGTTGACCGGCGGGGTGTCGGACAACAGGCCCAGCCAGCCGAAGGGGTAGACGCGCTCGTAATGCTTGAGCACGCCTTCCGGGATGCTCTGCCGGGAAACACCGTGGAAGCCGTCGCAACCGGCAATGTAATCACAGTCCAGGCGGTGAGTTTGCCCGTCCTTCTCGAACGTGACATAGGGCCGTTCGCCCTTCAGTTCGTGTGGCTGGACATTGCTGGCGGCATAGATGATCGGCGCGCCGCTGGCCTCGCGTGCCTGCATCAGGTCGCGGGTAACTTCGGTCTGGCCGTAGACCATGACCGTCTTGCCACCGGTCAGGCCCTTGAGGTCCAAGCGCTGACGCCGGCCGCCGATCAGCAACTCGACACCTTCGTGGACCAACCCTTCGTGGTCCATGCGCTCGGCAACGCCCGCTTCGCGCAGCAGGTCGACGGTACCTTGCTCGAGCACGCCGGCACGGATGCGGCCGAGTACATACTCAGGGGTCTGGCGTTCAAGAATGACCGTGTCGATTCCGGCCTTGTAAAGCAATTGGCCAAGCAGCAGGCCGGACGGACCAGCCCCGATGATTGCAACCTGAGTTTTCATTGTTGTTGTCTCGTGCTATTAGGGTTCGCACTTGCATTTTTACTGGCAACTCTGGCCAATTAAGTGTGCTATCCAATGCAAAACCTGCACTTTTACAAAAATCGTTCGATTACCGGACAGGTATTCTTTATATGAAATCCAGCCTCCCCGGGGTACCGCTGTTCCAGCTCTATGGCGAAAACCAGGCCTGGCCTGGTACCGACCTGCTGCATTGCGAGTCGATCCCCGCGCGCAGCCGCTTGCACCATTGGGAGATCAAGCCGCACCAGCACGCCGAGCTGTTCCAGTTGCTGTATGTACAGCGCGGCCAGGCCCAGGTGGAGATCGAAGGCGTGCGCACTGTCGTCGACGAGGCCGCAATCCAGGTGGTGCCGCCGCTGACCGTGCACGGCTTTCGCTTCAGCGCCGACATCCAGGGGCATGTGCTGACCTTCGGTACGGCCTTGGTGGCCGACCTGGAGCAACGTCTGGGCGCGCCGCTGAGCGTATTGACGAAGGCTGCGTGTTACCCGCTGGGCAAGGACCGCGTGCGGCTGCGCAACCTGATCGAGACGCTGCAGCAGGAATACCAGGGCCACGAGCCATCACGGGTGACCCTGCTCGAAGCCCTGGTAACCGCGCTGATGGTGTGGATCAGCCGCCGCCAGCAACTGGGCCAGGCGCCGCGTAACCGCGATGAACGTGACCGGCAGCTGCTGGGGCAATACCTGCGCCTGGTCGAGGCGCATTACCGGGAGCATTTGTCGGTGGAGGACTTCGCCGCCCGGATGAACATCCAGAGCCTGCAGCTCAACCAGCTGTGCCGGGCATTGAGCGGGCAGACCGCATTGCAAGTGGTGCATCAACGGCTGTTGCTGGAGGCACGGCGCAACCTCATCTACACACGCATGAGCATCGGGCAGCTGTCGGACAGCCTGGGGTTCAGTGACCCGACCTACTTTGCGCGGTTCTTCAAACGCCTGAGCGGGCAGACGCCTAATGGCTATCGGCGATCAGTGCAGCCTGAATGATTGGCGGTAGCCCGAAGAGGCCGTAAACGAGCACATCTCCACCGCCCTGCTTGACGTATACGTCAACCTGCATTCAGGATACTGGCATACCCCACGCCGAGCCCAAGCATGAGTAGCCAGACCTACAGCATCTCCGACCTTTCCCGCGAGCTGGACATCACCACCCGCGCCATCCGCTTTTACGAGGAACAGGGCCTGCTGAGCCCGGAGCGGCGCGGCCTGGAGCGCATCTATTCGGCACGCGACAAGGTCAGCTTGAAGCTGATCCTGCGTGGCAAGCGCATCGGCTTCTCACTGGCCGAATGCCGTGAACTGATCGAGCTGTACGACCCCACCAGCGGCAACCTCAAGCAGCTCAACAGCATGTTAGGGAAGATCGCCGAGCGTCGCGCCCAGCTTGAGCAACAGATGCTCGACATCCACCAGATGCAACTGGAGCTGGACACCGCCCAGGAACGCTGCGAACAAGCCCTGGCCGCCACCTTGAACAATAACGACAACCGTTGACCCGCCACAGGAACCCCGCCATGCCTTTGCCCGAAAAAGTCCGCCTGGTCGAAGTCGGCCCCCGCGACGGCCTGCAGAACGAAGCCCAGCCCATCAGCGTCGCCGACAAGGTGCGGCTGGTCGACGACCTGACCGACGCTGGCCTGGCCTATATCGAAGTCGGCAGTTTCGTCTCGCCCAAATGGGTGCCGCAGATGGCCGGCTCCGCCGAAGTGTTCGCCGGCATCCAGCAGCGCCAAGGTGTTACCTATGCGGCCCTGGCACCCAACCTGCGCGGCTTCGAGGACGCCCTGGCGGCGGGGGTGAAGGAAGTGGCCGTGTTCGCCGCCGCCTCCGAAGCGTTTTCCCAACGCAACATCAATTGTTCGATCAGCGACAGCCTGAAGCGCTTCGAACCGATCATGGAGGCAGCGCGCAGCCACGGTGTGCGGGTGCGCGGTTATGTTTCCTGCGTGCTGGGCTGCCCGTATGAGGGTACGGTCAGTGCCGAACAGGTCGCCCCGGTGGCCAAGGCCCTGCATGAGATGGGCTGCTACGAGGTATCGCTGGGCGACACCATCGGCACGGGCACCGCAGGTGACACCCGGCGGCTTTTCGAGGTGGTCTCGGCCGCGGTACCGCGTGCGCAACTGGCCGGGCATTTCCACGACACCTACGGGCAGGCGCTGGCCAATGTGTACGCCAGCCTGCTCGAAGGCATCAGTGTGTTCGACAGTTCGGTGGCCGGGCTGGGGGGCTGCCCTTACGCAAAAGGCGCCACGGGCAACATCGCCAGCGAAGACGTGGTGTACCTGCTGCACGGCATGGGGATCGATACCGGTATCGACCTCGACCGGCTGATCGCGGCCGGGCAACGCATCAGCGCCGTACTGGGCCGGGCCAATGGTTCGCGCGTGGCGCGGGCACGCAGCGCGCACTGAGGTTCACACGCCTGTCACATCTGTGTGGGTGGAGTGTTACCGCCCCCACAGGCTCCAGCAAAAAATCGGGTAACAGGGAAACAATTCGACAGAATTTCAGGTGGCCCGATTTTCCCATTTTCGATCAAGCCTTTGATTTTAAAGGGTTTCCTAAAGTTGGCACGGCACCTGCTATATCTTTGGTACAACAACAACAAAAAACGTGACACCCAATAAAAACAACATGTACCGGCTCTGACATAACAAAAACAACACGGCAGAGGCGCAGCAAGCAGATCTTTTTGAAGTAGGCAGGTTTTTCAGGGGTACGCCCCCGCGAGCTGGCACAGAACAATAAAACTACCTCAAGGTAGCGGCAGTCAGCATCGGATCCTCAGGATGAAAGCAGGTCAGCGCTCAAAAAAATACGTTTGCTCTTGACCCCGGGTGGGGGTCGCTCGCAACACCAGGACAGGCTTACAAAAACAACAAAAGGCCGGTCTCAATAATAAGAAAAGAGCAGGCAACAACGCTTTGAGGGGAGCTTCGGCTCCCCTCAGTGCTTCCCGCTCCCCTCCTCTCTCTGCTTCTCTTCGTTCTCCCTCTCCACCTTTTCCACGACCAACGGCATCGTTGCCAGCACCAGCAATGCCATCAGCGTGCTGATCAGTGCCGTGGCCTCACGCCCCATACCCGCCGCCGTGCCGATCGCAGCCGTCATCCATAGCCCGGCAGCGGTGGTCAGGCCTTTGACATGGCTGGGGTCCCGACCGTTACCTTTGAGAATGGTACCCGCGCCGAGAAAGCCGATGCCCGCGACGATACCCTGGACCACACGGCTCAGCGCCTGATCGTCGGCACCGGCCATGCTGGGCGCCAACACGAAAAGCGCGGCCCCCATGGACACCAGCATGTGCGTGCGCACACCGGCAGATTTGCCTTTGTGCTCGCGCTCGAAGCCCAGCACAGCGCCCAGCACCGCTGCCATCAATAGGCGCAGGAGGATGCGCGTGACTTCCTGTTCGTCGGTGATGTCGGCGAATTCCGCCTGGATGGTTTGCCAGATGAGGTCCATGGGTAGTACTCAGGCTGAGGCTATGTGTTGCCGCTACAGGCTTGCCCGCGAAAAAGCCGATACAGGCACCTGGATGGTTGACCCCTGCACATTAGGCAAAGTGCCCGCCCGGCCGAACAATGCAGCAACCCTGCATGGCCTGCGGTCACAACTGTTAACCGCACCCCGGAGGAGCCACCCCATGCCCGTCGAAATCGAAGAAAGCACCCGCCGTTGCACGCTCATTGGCGAAGACCTGCGCATCGAAGGCGAAGGCCCGGACATCGAGATCATCACCGATGAACAATTGCATATGTCCGTGGCACTGCTGGCCGGTCAGCGTGTGCCGATTACCGAAAGCGAAGCCGACGCGCTAACTGTAGCGGGTGCGGTGGATAGCCGCAGGCATTTAAAGGCCAGCGTTCCAGGCTCGGTGATTTAAGGCTTCAGCAATATTTGGCGGCAATCTGATACGGTTTTAATGGCGAAATCTGAGCCTGTGCTGGAAACAGCTCGGGGCTCATAGTGCTCATGCCTGATCTAGGCGTGATGAGCACCGAAGCCATGAACGACCGAATCGAAGTCATCGAACTGGCCGCCCCCAAGCGGCCTGCCGTCAACGGTATCCACACCCGCAGTTTCACGGGCGTGTACCGCAACCTGCGCATTGGCTTCGCCGGCCTGTTGTTCGTACTGTTCTTCGGGACGGCCTGGTTCGACTGGGACGGCCGGCAGGCCGTGCTGTGGGACTTGTCCAGCAGCAAGTTTCACATCTTCGGCGCCACCTTCTGGCCGCAAGACTTCATCCTGCTTTCGGCACTGCTGATCATCTGCGCGTTCGGCCTGTTTGCCATCACCGTGTACGCCGGCCGGGTGTGGTGCGGCTACAGTTGCCCGCAAAGCGTGTGGACCTGGCTGTTCATGTGGTGCGAAAAAGTCACTGAAGGCGACCGCAACCAACGCATCAAACTGGCCGCCGCGCCCTGGGGCCTGAACAAGCTGGCGCGCCGTACGTTCAAGCACAGCCTGTGGCTGGCGATTGGTGTGCTCACGGGGCTGACCTTCGTCGGCTACTTCACACCCATCCGCCCACTGGCCCAAGCGCTGTTCAGCCTGCAACTGGGCGGCGTGGCGTTGTTCTGGGTCGTGTTTTTCACCGCTGCCACCTACATCAACGCCGGCTTGCTGCGCGAGGCGGTGTGCCTGCACATGTGCCCTTATGCGCGCTTCCAGAGCGTGATGTTCGACCAGGACACCTTGGCCGTGGCCTACGACCCGCGCCGCGGCGAATCACGCGGCCCACGCAAAAAGGGCAGCGACGCGCGCGCGCAAGGCCTGGGCGATTGCATCGACTGCACCTTGTGCGTGCAGGTCTGCCCCACCGGCATCGACATCCGCCAAGGCCTGCAGATGGCCTGCATCGGCTGCGCCGCCTGTATCGATGCTTGCGACAACGTGATGGCCAAGATGGGTTACCCGCGCGGCCTGATCGGTTACAAGTCAGAGCACAGCCTGCAAGGCGGCACCACGCACTGGCTGCGGCCGCGGCTGCTGGGTTACGCGGCGGCCCTGCTGGTGATGATCGGTGCGCTGGTGGCGGCCTTGCAGTTGCGCCCGATGGTGTCGCTGGATGTGATCAAGGACCGTGGCCTGTTCCGTGAGAACGCCCTCGGCCAGATCGAGAACATCTACTTGCTCAAGGTCATCAACAAGACCGAGCAAAGCCAGCGCTATCATTTGCGCCTGCTGGACGCCAACGGCTTCGAGCTGCATGGCAAGGCCGAGTTCGTCATCCCCGCCGGCGAGATGAGCGAACTGCCGGTGTCGGTGGCCATGCTTGCCGAGCGCCCCGCCAGCAGCTCGCAGCCACTGGCCTTTGAAATCCAGGCCAGCGATCTACCGGCGATCCGCAGCGTGGCTTACAGCCGCTTCGTCGCACCGGTCAACCGCTGATCCCTTACACTCACTGTTCACCTTGCTTGCCGAGCCCCCATGAAACGCTACGAACGCTTTGCCGACGACATTGCCGAACTGATCCGCTCCGGGGTGCTCGGCCCCGGCCAGCGCGTGCCTTCGGTACGCTATGCCAGCCAGGCCCACGGGGTCAGCCCGTCGACGGTGTTCCAGGCTTACTACCTGCTGGAGCGCCGCGGGCTGATCCGTGCACGGCCGCGCTCGGGCTATTTCGTCAACGCCCATGCGCCACGCCAGTTCAGCGAACCGCAACCGCTGGAGCCGCTGAGCGAATCGACCGACGTGGATGTCAGCGCGCTGGTGTTTTCCATTCTCGAATCGATCAAGGACCCGAACACCGTGCCGTTCGGCTCGGCCTTCCCCAGCCCCGAACTGTTCCCGCTGCAGCGCCTGTCGCGCTCGCTGGCCAGCGCCAGCCGGGCCATGGACCCGCGCATGGTGGTCACCGACCTGTCGCCGGGCAACCCGCAGTTGCGGCGGCAGATCGCCCTGCGCTACATGGTCGGCGGGCTGATGTTGCCGATGGAAGAATTGCTGATCACCAACGGCGCACTGGAAGCGCTGAACCTGTGCCTGCAGGCGGTCACCGAGCCTGGCGACCTGGTGGCGATCGAGGCGCCGGCCTTCTACGCCTGCCTGCAGGTGCTCGAGCGGCTCAAGCTCAAGGCGGTGGAGATCCCGGTGCACCCGCGCGAAGGCATGGACCTGGCCGCGCTCGCCCAGACGCTGGACAAGCACCCGATCAAGGCCGTGTGGTGCATGACCAACTTCCAGAACCCGGTAGGCGCGAGCATGCCCGAGGCCAAGAAACAGGCGTTGGTCGAGCTGCTGCGGCGTCACCAGGTGCCATTGATCGAAGACGATGTGTACGCCGAGCTGTACTACTCGCAACAGGCGCCCAAGCCGGCCAAGGCCTTCGACACCCAAGGCCTGGTGATGCACTGCGGTTCGTTTGCCAAGAGCCTGGCGCCCGGCTACCGCATTGGCTGGGTAGCCGCCGGGCGCTTCGCGCAGAAAATCGAACGGCTCAAACTGATGACCTCGCTGTGCGCGTCGATGCCGGCCCAGGCCGCCATCGCCGACTACCTGCAACACGGCGGCTACGACCGCCACCTGCGCAAGCTGCGCTACGCCCTGGAAGGGCAACAAGCCAACATGCTCGCCGCCATCGCCAACTATTTTCCGCCGCAGACGCGGGTCAGCCAGCCGTCCGGCGGTTACTTCCTGTGGCTGGAGTTACCCGAGCAGATGGATGCCTTGAAACTGTTCCACATGGCCTTGGCCCAGGGCATCAGCATCGCACCGGGGCCGATTTTCTCACCCACCCGACGCTTCGGTAACTGCATCCGCCTGAACTACGGCAGCCCCTGGCATGACGATGCCGAGCGTGCCATGGAAACCCTGGGGCGCATCGTGCGATCGTTCTAGCCGCCACCGGGGCGCTCAGGCTAAAGTTGAGCACTGCTCTGTGCCGGACGCCCCAATGCCCCACCGCGAATTGCAGCAACTGCGCCAGCAGGTCGAAGCCCTGCAACGGCGCAATGCCGAGCTTGAGTCAGCCCAGGCACACCAGCAGGCGCTAGGTGGTGACCTGTTCCGCTTTCTGTTCGACACCATGGACGAAGGCTTCTGCGTCATCGAGTTCTTCGACGGCCCGCATGGGCCGCTCAGTGACTATATTCACGTCGTGGCCAATGCGGCCTATGCCAAGCATGCCGGGATCCCGAACGTGGTCGGGCAGAAGCTGCGCGAGATGGTCCCCGACGAGGCCGACGACTGGGTGGCACGTTACGGCGCCGTGCTGCGTACCGGCGAACCCCTGCAGTTCGAACAGGAGCTGATTGCCACCGGCCACGTGCTTGCCGTTTCGACGTTTCGTATCGAACCCCCTGAGCGTCGCCAAGTGGCCGTGTTGTTCCAGGATGTGACGGAACGGCGCAAGGCCGAGCAAGCGCTGCAACGGCTCAACGAAGAGCTCGAACAGCGGGTCAGCGAAGCGCTGGCCGAGCGCCGATTGTTTGCCGAGTTGGTCGACCACAGCGTGGTCAATGTGCATGTACTCGATAAGCGCATGTGTTGGCTGGCAGTCAATCGCCAGGCACAGCAGGACTTTCACGACCTGTACGGGCGCATGCCAGACGTCGGCGACCACATGCCAGCGCTGATGGGTAACGATTCGCCGGACTACTGCCTGATACTACCGATGTGGCAACGTGCCCTGGCCGGTGAGCAGTTCACCACAACAGGGGCCTTTGGCCAGGCGCCGAACCGGCGTCACTTCGAGTTGCGCTTCAATGCCTTGCGCGCGCCCGAGGGCACTGTTCAGGGAGCCTACCTGTTCGCCTATGACATCAGCGAGCGTGTGCAGGAGCAGCAACGGCTGGCCAAGGCCGAACAGGCGCTGCGCCAGGCGCAGAAGATGGAGGCGGTGGGCCAGCTGAGCGGCGGTATCGCCCACGACTTCAACAACCTGCTGGGGAGCATTCTCAATGCTCAGGAATTGATGCACCAACGCCTGGCCCAGGCCCGTTACGAGGAGTTGGCCCCCTTGCTGGACCTGTCCAGCAACTCCGCGCAACGGGCCTCGTCGCTGGTACACCGGTTACTGGCCTTCTCGCGTCAGCAGACCTTGCAACCGCTCGCCACCCAGGTCACGGCGCTTGTCAGCGGCATGGAAGAACTGATCCGCCGCACCATTGGCCCATCCATCACACTGCGCAGCTACTTCGCCAGCGAACTGTGGCCCACCTTCATCGACCCTCCGCAACTGGAAAGTGCGCTGCTCAACCTGTGCATCAATGCCCGCGATGCGCTGCCAGCCGGCGGCACGGTCGATATCCTGGGTGAGAATATCGTGCTGGACACCGAGCTCGCGCAACCTCTGGAGCTCCAGCCCGGGGACTATGTGCGCCTGAGTGTGGTCGACAACGGCTGCGGCATGAGCGCCGAGGTGGCAGCGCGGGCCTTTGACCCATTCTTCTCGACCAAACCCATGGGCCATGGCACGGGCCTGGGGCTCTCGATGACCTACGGTTTCGTCCGCCAGTCGGGGGGGCAAGTGCGTCTGCTCTCCACGCCTGGCGAAGGCACTCGGATCACGCTGTACCTTCCGCGTCACCCTGAGCAGCCCAAGGAGCCGGCCAGCGCGCCCAGACGAACATTGCTGGACAGCCGCCGCGCCAGCGGCCAACGCATCCTGCTGGTCGAAGATCAGATGGCCTTGCGCCTGGTCGTCGCCGAGGTACTGGGGGAGCTGGGCTACCAGGTCGAGGCGTTCGAGAGTGGCCCGGCAGCGCTGGCCTACCTGCAACATGCCGAGCCGCCAGCCCTGCTGCTCAGTGACATCGGCCTGCCCGATGGCCTTAACGGCCGCCAGCTGGCCGAGCGTTGCCGCCTTGAGTACCCTGACCTGAAAGTGTTGTTCATCACCGGTTACGACGAGAGCGCGGCGCTGAGTGACGGCCAGCTGCTGCAGGGGACCAGCGTGCTGACCAAGCCTTTTGACCTGGACGTACTGGCCGAACGTGTGCGCCAGTTGCTGGTCGATGAGCTGCCCTGAGGGCCGCGATCAGCGGCCGCCGCCGAGGTCGATGAAGCTGCCGGTACTGTAGGAGGCTTTTTCCGACAGCAGCCAGAGAATCGCCTCGGCCACTTCTTCGGGGCGCCCACCGCGCCCCATGGGCAGGCCTGGCTCGAGCTTGGCCACCCGGTCGGGGTCACCAGACAGGGCATGAAAGCCGGTGTGGATGTAACCGGGGCGCACGCCATTGACGCGCACGCCCTCGCCCGCCACTTCCTTGGCCAGGCCGATGGTGAAGGTGTCGAGGGCGCCTTTGGAGGCGGCGTAGTCGACATATTCGTTGGGTGAGCCCAGGCGCGAGGCCACCGAGGACACATTGACAATGGCGCCACCCTGGCCGCCGTGCCGCCGGGCCATGCGCAGCAGCGCATGCTTGGCGCAAAGCATCGGGCCGACGACATTGGTTTTCATCACCTTGAGAAGGCGAAACTCGGACATGTCCTCGACACGGCTCTGCAGGCCGATGGTGCCGGCATTGTTGACCAGCGCGGTGACCGGGCCGAGTTCGTGGTCGACGCGTTGGAACAGCTGGATCACCTCATCTTCGACGCTGGCGTCGGCACGCACGGTGATGGCCTCGGCACCCAGCGCACGGACCTGTGCAAGGAGGTTTTCGGCGGCCTGGTCGTCGGCGTGGTAGTTGATGCAGATGCGGTAGCCCTCTCGGGCGGCCTGCAAGGCGGTGGCCGCGCCGATGCCGCGGCTGGCGCCGGTGATGACGATGACTTTGTGCATGGTGTTTAACGGATCGTTCAGGGGACGGACCTTCGACGATAGGGGAAAAAACCTGTTATTGGAACGATCGTCACGACTTGACAAACTATGGCTCGACGCGTTGCGTCGGGTTTTGTCGCAACCTGTGATAGGTTGCGCAGCTTGTTTTGCCAAGGAATCCAACGTCGATGGAATTGACGAGTATTTTTGCACCCCAAAACCGCCGCCTGATCAAACTCACTACCCCTATTCAGGATGACCAGGCGTTATTGCTGGAGCATTTCAGCGGCAATGAAGGGTTGTCCACGCTGTTCAGCTTCGAGCTGGCACTGATCAGCCAGGATGCCAGGCTTGAACTCAAGTCATTGATGGGGCAACCCGCCCATCTGGAGATCGAACTGGCCGACGGCGGGGTGCGCCATATTCATGGTCACATCACTCGGTTCAACCTGCTGGGCAGTGACGGTGGCCTGGCGCGTTACAGCGCGACCCTGAGCCCATGGCTATGGATGCTGTCGCGTCGTGTGGATTCGCGGATCTTTCAAGAGAAGACCGTTGAAACGGTCATCCGCACGGTGTTCGAGCATTATGGTGGGTTGCGCGAATACGAGTTTCGCCTGCTCAGGCCGCTCAAGTCACACAGCTACATCACCCAGTACCGCGAAACCGACCTGGATTTCGTGTTGCGCTTGCTGGAGCAGGACGGCCTGTTCTTCTACTTCGATCATTGCAAGGACGGCCACAGCCTGATCATCACGGATAGATCCCAAGGCCTGGAAGCGCTGCCCGAACAACCGCAGATCCGCTACCACAGCGCCTTCGTCACCGAGACCAGTGACTCGATCACCCAGTGGCGCAGTCACCGGGCCTTGCAACCGGGCACGATGGCCATCCAGACCTTCGATTACAAGCAGCCAAGAAATCCATTGTCCATCCACATGGACAGCCTGAATGAACAGGGCGACGTCCCGCCCTACGAGGTCTATGATTTTTTCGGTGCCTACAGCCATGGCCTGCACGACGAGGGTGAGTCCCTGGTCCGTCGCCACCTGGAGATCATCGAAGCCCAAGCCAAGACCTTTACCGGCACCAGCAACTGCCGGGCCATGCGGCCGGGCTACAGCTTCGAGCTGACCCAGCACTTCGACCATGAAGGCGGCGCAGTAGATGATCGCCAGTTCCTGCTGGTGTCGGTCGAGCACCGCGGGCGTAACAACTACTTTTCGGATGAGCCGGCAGGTTACGACAACCAATTTGTCTGTATTCGCCAGCGCATCCCTTATCGCCACCCGATCACCGTGGCGCGCCCCACCATCAATGGGCCGCTCAGTGCGATCGTGGTCGGGCCGGAGGGGGAAGAAGTCTTTACCGACGAACTGGCGCGGGTCCAGGTCAGGTTCCACTGGCAGCGCGCAAGCAGCCTGCCGCAGGGCACCACCTGGGTGCGGGTGGCGATGCCCAGCGCCGGCAGTGGCTTCGGTCATCAGTTCTTGCCACGTATCGGCCAGGAAGTGTTGGTCACCTTCCTGGCAGGTGATATCGACCGCCCCGTGGTCACCTCGGTGCTGTACAACGCCGACCAAACGCCGCCGCGTTTCAGCAAAGCCTCCGGCCTGCCCGGCAACCGTGCGCTTTCCGGCATCCAGACCCAGGAGCACAAGGGCCGTGGGTTCAACGAGCTGTTGTTCGATGACACACCGGGCGCCTTGCGGGCCCGCGTCGGCACCACGCATCAGGCCACAGCACTCAACCTGGGCAAGCTCACCGAGCCACGCACTGATGGCCAGGCCAAGGCCCGTGGCAACGGGGCCGAATTGCGCACCGACGCCGCGATTGCCCTGCGTGCGGCCCAAGGCATGTTGCTGACCACCTATGCACGCCAGGACGCCACGGGGGCGCAACTGGACCGCGAAGAGCTGCTGACGCTGCTGGCCGAGTGCGGGGAGCTGTTCAAAAGCCTCGGGCAAACCGCTGCCGCACGAGGCGGGGCAGCGGTAAACAGCGAGGGCATCGACGCCTTGAGCCAGGCGCTGAAACAGTGGCCAACGCCCGACAGCGACAGCCCGGGCAAGCCAGTCATGGCCGTTGCGGCCGAGGCAGGTATCACCAGTGCCACACCGCGTTCGCAAATCCACTATGCCGGTGCTAACCACGACACCACCGCCCAGGACCACCTGCAGTTGACCAGCGGCGCGGCCATGCGCCTGCAAGCCGGCAAGGGCATCGCTGCCTTCGCCCAGGACGAGGGTATCAGTGCTATCGCCAACCGCGGCAAAGTGCTGGTCCAGGCCCAGGAAGACGACATCACCGTCAACGCACAGAAAAACCTGCACCTGTCGGCCGCCGAAGGCGAGGTGGTCGTCACCGCGCCAACCATCCGCCTGGTGGCCGATGACGGCAGTTACATCAAGATCGGGGGCGGCGTCGAAATCGGCAGCCAAGGCAAGGTGATCGTCCATGCCAGCGAGCATGACTGGGTCGGGCCCAACACCGACAGCGCCCAGGTACCGGCATTCACCCGCGACCCGGCGGCGCAACGCCTGGCTTTCCACTACCCGGGGCACGCCGACGACAGCGTGCGAATGGCCGTTGACCACGCCTACCAGATCAAGCTCGAAGACGGCAGCACTGTACAAGGCCTGACCGACGCCAGCGGGCTCACCGAACACGTCGAGCGCGAAGCGATGCACCAGGCACAAGTGGCTGCCCTGCGCAGCACCGGCAGCAAAGGAGGCAGCCAATGAGTGGCGATCAAATTACCGTGGCTGAAAGTGTCACCCGGCTGGTACCCAACTTCAGTACCGAACGCAAAATGGAGGTGCCCGCCGACCTGCCAGGGGTGGTGATCTTCTTGCACGGCGTGAATGACCCGGGGGCTTCATACGAGTCGGTAGAGACGGGGTTGTGCCAGGGGGTGAATGAGCGATTGGATCGGCCTGATCTGAAGGCGGGGCGGTATGGGACTGGTTACAATGCTGCGAAAGTTATCCCGATTGAGGAACGCGGTGAGGATCACAAAGCCACACTCGACGATCCAGATACGTACCTTTATCAGCGAGACGCGGACGATCCCAAAACCCGCAGCCTGATGATCCCATTCTACTGGGGCTATCGCGCCGAGCCTGGCGAGATCAAGCGCGATGAAAATAACGATCCGACCAAACTGCGCGACCAATACCAGGACGTCTTCGAGAACCGTCTGGACCGGCACTTTGCCAAGGGCGGCGGTTTTTTCGCCAACGCCACCAACAACCTGCTGGAGATGTACGGTAAAGGCTTTGCCAAGCTCCTCCGGATATTTGCGCAACCCTCGCTATCCAACCCTCAGTACATGGGAAAAGGGCCGCATCGGCGTTACTTTGTGTTGGCGGCGACGCGACTGGCCATGCTGGTCAGTGAGATCCGTCGCATATCGCCTGATGAAACCATTACCATCATGGGCCACAGTCAAGGCACCTTGATTACCCTGCTGGCCCAGGCCTTGTTGATCGATAAGGGCCAACGCTGCGCCGACACAGTCATCATGGTGGACACGCCTTACAGTGTCCTGCCCAAGGCCACGCCCAAAGGCCATGACACACTCGCGACGCTGATCAACATCGCCACGGCGGTCACCCAGGCACCTCATACCCAGCCGCCGCTGTCCGCACTCAGGGACAACAAAACCTACGGCGGTCGCACGGGCCCAAAGTGGTCGCCCACACAGGGCACGCGCAAGGACAAGGTCGGCAACATCACCGTTTTTCCAGAGCGTGATAATCGCGGCAAGGTATACCTGTACTTCAGTCCGGACGACACCACTGTCGCGCTGGACGACGTCCAGGGCATCGGTACCTATGGCGTGCCCAACGCCTTGCCTGACGGAAGACCAGCGATGGCGGCGTTGCAGGCCTTGCGCTTTTACCAGCGCATGTGGACCAAGCGGTATCGCAACGGCGAGCCGGTGCTGGTCGGTGACGCCATACAACAAACAGTGCTGCGGGCGCAGGGAGAGCCCCGATACCCAGGCGGCTGGTCAGGGGCCGCAGTGGTCTCGCAAGCGCCTATGGCAAAAGGTGAAGAACGCCTGATCAATGCCGAATCCTTGAACCCACCCCACGCGCCTCAGATGTTCGGCGGTGAGGCGGTAACCGGCACCCCCACCCAGGCAGGTATGGACAGCCCCGATGACGTCAGCATCCGCTCTGCGTTGGGCAACCCGATGGCCGAGTTCAAATCGATCAAGGTCCGTACCAACCCTACCCGGGTCGACCGGGAAGAAGAACGTGCTCGGTGGAACGCTGGCAAAGAGCCCGGCGATCAAACAGCAGCCATACGCCAAGAACCCGTGTCGGGTAATCCGATGCTGAAGACCCAGGATCATTACGTCATTTTCCGTGAAGAAACGCCTAATGAAATCCAGGCCCGGATGCCCACAGATCCGGCTGAAATGGACCTTAACAGCTATCATTCAGCGGTTTTGCGCAGCCCGGAGAACCAACGCTGGGTAACGGCGATGGACATTGCGATTGGCCAGGCGCACAGCCTTGATGATCCGGCTATGCGGGAGGTGTTGGTTGCGATTGCGGATTGGAAGATGGATGAGACGACATTCAGCAAAATCACTAAATTGCCAGGTTGGTCGAGACTGAGTGGGGAGGCTCAAGGATTGGTGACTGCCAGTAATAAGTATTATGAGCTGGGTGTGTTTCCCCCTTCAGGCCTGGTCTCGCTAACGCCACCGTCCCTAGTAGCCAATGCAACTGACAAAGGAGTCGGCCGATGAAGGACTACACGCCCTCTCCTACGTCACGCCCCAGCCTGAAACCTTATCAGCTAATCGCCGGGGTGCTAATTGTGCTCTGGCTCGGCTTCATCTGGATTGTCCAACTCAAAGCACAGGAAACCGACATGGTACTTCGCGACATGAAACCCGTCATGGCCTGGGGCATCGCCGCTATTGTCAGCTCGTTGCTGGTGATCTTTGGCACTCACTGGTGGGGCAATGCCCTGGCAAGTGAGAAAGCAGAGCTTGCGAATTATCGCAACCAGATAGAGGCCAAAAACGCCGAGCAGCAGGCCACGCGAGCGCGGACCTACGCTCTGGAGATTCGGGGGGTTGGACTTGGAATTTACACAGACGGCCAGTCCAAGATCTGGCAGTTCATAAAAAAGAAGAACGACAATTTCGCCTCGATTTACCCGCAGGACGCGAAAGACTACAACCCGTCATTAACCTCGCGGGAAAATTCCGCGAAAATTAAAGCCCGTATTGCGTTCAAGAATTCGGCAGGTGAGGCAGTGGCCTACTGGCCGATCCCGGTATTTGCGCTAGGACCGCCTGCCCCCTACGATAGCTCTTTCACAGCAGCGGGCCTGATCAATACAGGACGTAATGCTGCGACCCTGGGTGTTACCCAATTTCTGTGGCAAGACGATCAAAGCACAACCCATGCGCAAGGCATGATCGAGCGACTGTTCACGTTTTTTGACGATAACCCCAAGGTGCCACAGGCTTTAATCGCGAGCCGAGACGGTGACGTGATACGAAACGGCTATCGCAAACCCGGCACACCGGGATTGCAAAATGGCCACGTGGTTCCGAAGATCTACGAAAACGCGACTGGCCTGCTGGTCACGCGCTCGGACCGAGTGGACCGCTACATTCGCCCCTTCGTTACCCGTGACGCCGAGGACAATCAGGACAAAAAAACTGACTTCGGCAAGTTGTGGGCGTTTTATTGGGATCGGAGCAAGGCATTTATAGACTGGTATGAAGCCGCCGAACATGCCAAAGGCGTTAACATCCTGATGGGCCCGACCACCATGTCCAGCGCCTACTGGCAATCGCAACTACCCACCTTGTGGAAAACCCTCAATAACCGCGGCCCAGGCCATTTCGAACCGTCCCCCTGGCTGCCCGTGCGTTGGGCCGACCACCAACTGAAAGAGTTCGACGCCGCACCAGTGCTGGGCTACCTGCACCGTCCAATCAAGGTCTCGATGCAGGACGAACACGGCAAGCGCCTCAAACCCGCATTGCAGGCCAAGGCCCTGCAGGCCGGTTGGCTCAAGGCCCTCGACACTCTGCCCGATGGGCAAAAACCGCTACGCGTGTTCTACGACACCACTAACAACGCTGAAGCGGAAATCGCCCTGACCAATGCCTTGCACAGCCTCAATACCGATGGCCAAGGCCTGGACCTGGGCAATGTCGACGAGGGCTACGACATCGGTCGACGCCTGGGCAATACCGGCGTCAGCAGCGCACTGGTGGAAATCAACTTGGCCACCATCGCCAGCTACCACGACGGCGGTGCCAGTGCCGTGGTGTACGCCGGCAGCGACGGCAGCCTCACCGTGCAGATGATCAGCCCGCCGGATGAGGCACGCAAAGCGAAGAACCAGCAGAACCGCGGCGCTGACCCCTTCAAGTATGGCCTCCCAAGCGCCGGACGATCCTAGGCATGAGCTCTCCCATCTGCCTGGGCGACCCCACCAGCAGCGGGGGCAGCGTGCTGTCATGCCAGCTGGCTGGCACCCACACCGTCAACGGCAAAACGCCAGCGGTGCTGGGCGACAAGGCCAGTTGCCCGCTTCACCTAGGGGTTTTTGCCTTTGTCGAAGGGCACCCTCGCCGACGCCTGAACGGTAAGCCTGTGGTGCTGCAAGGCCATCGGCTGGCATGCGGGTGTCACGGCGTGGCCAGCCATGCGCTGAATGTGAGCGTTGTGTAGTCACAAGCCTCGCACCTCCAACCGCAAACCTCATCAGCTGATCGCCAGAGTGCTAATGGTGATGGCTTACACCCTGAGTCAAATCACATCCATAAAGGACTTTTTTCATGCGTAAATTTCTCCGTTTGCCAGTCTCGAAAGTAACCCGTATGACGCTTCTTTCGCTCATTGCACTGACCTTTGGCACGACAGCAACGGCGGCTGATTACGCCTGTGACGGATTTGTCGGTAGTTTCTCCAATCGTCCCGATAATCTTCGTCCCGAGAATGAAGCAACCGTGAAAATCGTTAAAGATGGCAACGGCTTTGCAATTCTTGCCCAAGGTGACTCACCTGACGACTGGGAGCGCTTGCCGCTGAAGGTTGGCGTACCCGAATATATACAGAATGAGATGCTCGCGGAGGGAAAAAAAATGACTCCGCTAACGTGCGCATTATCAGCTGAGGGGGTTTTACTCTGGCAGTTTCCGGCCGGTAGCCCAGACAACCCTTCTGAGAGCAAAAGCCGCAACCGTTCCCAGTACCCGCAAAAGACCCCTTATATTATGATCGTCAACGGGGGAATGGCTGCTGGGGAAGGTGGACTATACCGAATTAGAACAGAGGATTAATCCCGCCTAGGGTAAGCGTCCGCCTAACTCACCTTACGTAAGTTAAGCAGGCACCCACTGATGCGGCAACAGTTGCCCGATCTCACTGGCCCACTGTGTTGGCGACCGCGTCAGCACATCTTTGAGATAGGCATACGGATCATGCTCATTCATACGCGCCGACTGGATCAAGCCCATGATTGCAGCCGCCCGTTTACCACTGCGCAGGGACCCGGCAAACAGCCAGTTCGAGCGCCCGAGTGCACATTGCCGTATCTGGTTTTCGGCGATAAAGGTGATCGCGGCCGCTTAAAAATACGCGGACACCATCGCCCTTGAAGCTGGAGTTCAGAAGGTGAGTTCGCCGGACGCTTACGCACCCACCCCTAGCGGTGGGCTTGGCGGTCTTGCGCCGGTGAGATCGAGCGCCGCCCGCTCGGCGCATCGCGGATGAATCAGCTCCTACAGTTTTGAGTCATGCGGTAGGGCTGGCAACCCTGGCCTCACAGGATTGACTGGCCCGGAACAAACCGTAGGAGCGGATTCATCCGCGATGCGCCGCACGGGCGGCGCTCGATCTCACAGGCAGCAAACGCGCCCAAGGCGAACTCGCTCAATGCCCCGCCGAAGCCGGCCCCGCCTTCGCCGTAAACGGCGGCTTGGCAAACCACACCAACAGAATCAACCCGGCAAACACCCAGCCCATCAAGGTGAAGTAATCCACCGTCGACATCATGTATGCCTGCCCATTGAGTATCTGCTCCAGCTGCGCATAACTCTGCGGGCTGGCCCCGCCCAGTTGCTCCAGCGTGTGCCGCGTTGCCGGGTCGTACTGGCTGATGTGCTCACTCAGGTACGCATGGTGCTGGTCCGCCCGGCGAATCCAGATCCACGTGGTCAACGACGCCGCAAAACTACCGCCCAGCGTACGCAAGAACGTCGCCAGCCCCGAGCCATCGGCAATCTGCTGCGGCGGCAAATCCGAGAGCAGGATGCTCAAGGTCGGCATGAAGAACAACGCCACGCCGATCCCCATGAACAGCTGCACCAGGGCAATGTGCTGGAAGTCCACCTCGTTGGTGAACCCTGCACGCATGAAGCAACTGGTGCCGATCGCCAGGAAGGCCAGCCCTGCCAGCACCCGCAAGTCGAAGCGATGCGCGTATTTGCCCACGAACGGCGACATGATCACCGGCAGCAAGCCGATCGGGGCCACCGCCAGGCCCGCCCAGGTAGCGGTGTAGCCCATCTGCGTCTGCAACCACTGCGGCAGGATCAGGTTGATGCCGAAGAACCCCGCATAGCCCCCCACCAACACGATCGTGCCGATGCGGAAATTGCGGTGCGCGAACAGCCGCAGGTTGACCACCGGGTGGCGGTCGGTCAGCTCCCAGATGATGAAGATCGCCAGGAACACCACCGAGATCAAACTGCCGACAATGATGAACGACGATTCGAACCAGTCCAGGTCATTGCCCTTGTCGAGCACCACCTGCAACGCGCCCACCCCGACGATCAACGTCAGCAGACCGATGTAGTCCATCGGCTGGCGGCTGGTGACCACCGGCCGCGTGCGCATTTGCTGGCGCACCACGGCAGCGGCGAACAGGCCGATCGGCACGTTGATGAAGAAGATCCAGGGCCAGCTGTAGCTGTCGGTGATCCACCCCCCAAGGATCGGCCCGGCAATCGGCGCCACCACCGTGACCATCGCCAGCAAGGCCAGCGCCATCCCCCGTTTGGCTGGCGGATACACGGCAATCAGCAAGGTCTGGGTCATCGGGTACAGCGGCCCGGCCACCACGCCCTGCAATACCCGAAAGCCGACCAGCTCCGGCATCGACTGGGCGATACCGCACAAGAACGACGCCAGCACGAACAGCAGCGTGGCCCAGATGAACAGCTTCACCTCGCCGAAACGCCGGCTGAGCCAGCCGGTCAGCGGCAAGGCGATGGCGTTACTCACCGCAAACGAGGTAATCACCCAGGTGCCCTGCTCGTAACTCACGCCCAGGTTGCCGGAAATGGTCGGCAACGCCACGTTGGCGATCGTGGTGTCGAGCACCTGCATGAAGGTCGCCAACGACAGGCCGATGGTGGTCAGCAGCAGGCTCGGCGGGGTGAACTGCGCCGCAGCGTTGTTGCTCATCGTTGCGCCGTCTTGCCGGTGGCACTGTTCTGGTGGATCAGCCGGGCGATCAGCTCATCAGCCTCGACCAACTGGCGGTCGTACACCTGGGTGGTGTAGCTGGCCTGCTGCGGTGGCTGTTGGGCCAAGGCCGGGCCGCTCTGGTCGTGCAGGTCGACCTCGACCACCGTGGACAGGCCGATGCGCAGCGGGTGGTCCTTGAGCTGGTCAGGGCTGAGGTGAACGCGCACCGGCACGCGCTGGACGATCTTGATCCAGTTGCCGGTGGCATTCTGCGCTGGCAGCAGGGCGAAGGCGCTGCCGGTGCCAGCGCCAAGGCTGTCCACCGTACCGCTGTACTTCACCTCGCTGCCGTACAGGTCGGCGCTGATTTCCACCGGCTGGCCGATGCGCATGTCGCGCAGCTGGGTCTCTTTGAAGTTGGCGTCGATCCACACCTCGTCCAGCGGGATCACCGCCATGGTCGCGGTGCCGGGCTGCAGGCGCTGGCCAAGCTGCACGGTGCGCTTGGCGACGTAGCCGGTGACGGGCGCCACCAGGGTGGTGCGGGCGTGGTCGAGGTAGGCCTGGCGCAGGTCGGCGGCGGCGGCCATGACTTCAGGGTGCGATGAGACCACCGTGTCATCGACCAGCGCGGTGCTGGTGTTGAGCTGCTGCTGGGCGCTGTTGACGGCGGCCTGGGCCACGGTCAGGTCATCGCGGGCATGGGAGATTTCTTCAGCGGCAATCGCGCCGCTGTCGGCCAGCACCTTGCGCCGGTTGTAGTTCTGCCGGGCCTTCTGCAGCTCGGCCTGGCGCGTCTGCAGCTGGGCCTTGAGCGAGTCGACGTTGCTGTACAGGCCACGCACCTGGCGCACGGTGCGCGCCAGCTTGGCTTCGGCAGCCTGCAAGGCCACCTCGCTGTCGGCCGGGTCGAACTGCAACAGCACCTGGCCTGCGTGCACCAGGTCGCCGTCATCGGCGCCAATGCTGGTGACGGTCCCGGTAACCAGTGGTGTGATCTCCACCACGTTGCCGTTCACATAGGCATCGTCGGTGCTTTCGTGCCAGCGCCCGATCAGGCTGTACCAGGCCCAGGCGCCAGCGCCGGCGAGCAGCACCACCAGCAGCAGGCCAAGCAGCCAGGCTTTGCGCTTGCGCGACGGTTCCGGTGCGGCGGAGGGGGTTGAGGTGTCTGCAGGAGTAGCCATGGCAATACCTTGGAAAATGCGTAACAGGGATCAACGATCGCCGAAGCGGCGGATCGTCAGAGGGTCGCCGGCACCGAGCAGGACCTTGGCCAGCAAGCTTTCGAGGGCCTTCAGTTCGTCGGGCTGGAGCACGCCGACCAGTTCGTTCATCGCCGCCGCGCCAATCTCCGGCAAGCGGTCAGCCAGGCGCTGGCCATCGGCGGTCAGGGCTAGGCGAACCTGGCGGCGGTCATCGGCGCAGCGGTTGCGCAGGATCAGCCCCTTCTGCTCGAGGCGGTCGAGCATGCGGGTCATCGAGCCGCTGTCCAGGCCCAGGTAGCGGCACAGTTCGGCCGGTGTATCCACCTGGTACTGGGTGACGATGATCAGCACCTTGAACTGCGCGGCGGTGACGCCCTCGGATTCCAGGTGCCAGTCGAGAATGCGGTCCTTGAGGATCGCCGCGCGGCCCAGAAGCATGCCGATGGCGCAGGACTGGAAGTTTTCCGGGGTGAAATGGGACATCGGCATCGGCTCGGGCAATTGTGTAAAAATATTACTGCCTAGGCAGTGAATGTCAAAGCTTTCATTAGGTGGCTATGCAAAAACCGTCAGCACCGCCCCGCCCCCCCCATCGCGGGCTGGCCTGGGTACAAGGGCGCGAAGCGTTCTCAAACGCTGAATATCCCTTGCGAAACCGACGAAAAACATAACTAACTGATAGTCATTCGCCATTACGTCGGTTCTCGGCAGCCCCTTGCAAGGGTAGAATGCGCAAAACCCGGAGCCGCAATGAACCACGACCGCCTCAACCCCAGCCCAGACGATGCCATCACCGACGCCGCCGCGCATTGGTGCATGCGCGTGCATGCCGACGATTGCACGAAGGTCGAGCGCGAGGCATTTGCTCGTTGGCTGGCGGCGGACAAGCGTCACGCCCACGAGTACCAGGTGATGCTGGAGATCTGGCAAACCGCCGACCTGCTGCCGCGCAACGCCACGGTCATCGACTTCAACCCGCCTGCGCGCCAGGTGGCGCGGCCGCGCAACTGGCGGCCAACGGCCTACGCTGCGGCGATTGCCCTGCTGGTGCTGCCCTTGGCTGGCTGGGTGGGCTGGGAGCAAGGTTGGCTGCCGAACCATTACCAGCACTTCGAAGCGGGCAATCAGGCGCAGACCGTACAGTTAAGCGACGGCAGCTCGGTGCAACTCAACCTCAACACCGAACTGACCTACCTTAATTACAAGGACCGGCGCCAGGTCACCCTCAAGCGTGGCGAAGCGTTCTTCAAGGTGCAGCACGACAGCGCACACCCGTTCATCGTCCGCGCCGGCCACGGGCAAACCCGCGTCACGGGCACCCAGTTCAACGTGTGGAAGTATCAGGACCAGGTCAAGGTCACCCTGGTGGAAGGCTCGGTGCTGGTCAGCAGCGACGGCAACTCGGGGGGGTACCGCCTGGGGCCGGGCATGCAGGCCAGTTATCGCACCGGCGACTTCGAGCCGCAGCTGGCCGAGAGCGACGATTACAGCAATAGCCTGGCCTGGCGCAGCGGCAAGCTGGTGCTCGACAACCTCAGCCTCGATCAGGCCTTGCCGGTCATCAACCGCTACCTCGCTGCGCCGCTGCTGCTGGCCGATGCCAGCACCGGGCGCATCCGCATCAGCGGCGTCTACAACACCAACGAAGTCGCCCGGCTGGTGGACAACCTGCCCAAGGTGCTGCCGGTCTACCTGACCCGCAGCAAGGACGGCAGCACCGTCCTCAACAGAATTTCCCCGCCGCCCGACAAGGGCTGAAGCCTCACAGCGTCATCGCCGCCAGCCAGCCGAATGCCAGCAATGGCAGGTTGTAATGGATGAAGGTCGGCACCACGGTGTCCCAGATGTGATGATGCTGGCCGTCGACGTTGAGCCCGGAGGTTGGCCCCAAGGTCGAGTCCGATGCCGGCGAGCCGGCATCACCCAAGGCACCCGCGGTGCCGACGATGCACACCGTGGCCACCGGGTCAAAACCCAACTGCACGCACAGCGGCACGAAGATCGCCGCCAGAATAGGCACCGTCGAGAACGACGAACCGATACCCATGGTCACCAGCAACCCCACCAGCAGCATCAGCAAGGCACCGATACCCTTGCTGTGGTTGATCCATTGCGCCGAGGTTTCGACCAGGCTGTTGACCTCGCCGGTGGCTTTCATCACATCGGCAAAGCCCGAGGCGGCGATCATGATGAAACCGATCATGGCCATCATCTTCATGCCTTCGGTGAACAGGTCATCGGTGTCTTTCCAGCGCACGATGCCGGACAACGAGAAGATCAGGAACCCGACCATGGCGCCGATGATCATCGAGTCCAGCCACAGCTGCACGATGAACGCCGAGGCGATTGCCAGCCCCGCCACCAGCAGGGTCAGCGGGTTGTACGCCACGCTCACCTGCTCCACCTGCTCGATACGCGCCAGGTCGTAGTCGCGCTTCTTGCGGTAGCTGATGAACACCGCCATCAACAGCCCGACCAGCATGCCCGCCGCCGGAATGGCCATGGCATGGGTGACGTTGACACCACTGATGTCGACACCGGCGCGGGCGACATTGGCCAGCAGGATCTCGTTGAGGAAGATGTTGCCAAAGCCCACCGGCAGGAACATGTACGGGGTGATCAGGCCAAAGGTGATCACACAGGCGATCAGCCGGCGGTCGATGCGCAGGCGGGTCAGCACGTACAGCAGCGGTGGCACCAGCAGTGGGATGAAGGCGATGTGGATGGGCAGGATGTTTTGCGACGATACCGCCACCACCAGCATCAGGCCGATCAGCAGCCATTTGACCTTGCCGCCGTTGGCGTGGCCCTGGCGGTCGATCATGGCCAGCGCACGGTCGGCCAACGCGTGGGCAAGGCCCGACTTGGCGATGGCCACGGCAAAGGCGCCAAGCAAGGCATACGACAACGCCACCGTGGCACCACCGCCCAGGCCACCGTTGAAGGCCTTGAGCGTGCCTTCTATACCCAGGCCACCGACCAGCCCCCCGACCAGAGCGCCAATGATCAGGGCGATGACCACGTGCACCCGCGACAGGCTGAGTATCAGCATGATGCCGACCGCGGCAATCACTGCATTCATGGTTTGGCTTTCCTCGTAGCTGCAGGCAAAAAAGCGCGCACTCTGACGCAGTGGGGTGCAGATGTCAAAACCGCCATGTCGCGGCAGATTACGCGGGGGCTTGATTTTAAATTGAATGGTTGAATAAAGAAAAAGAGGGGGTGGCCGATATAGGCGGATATGGCGGGGACTGAGAGGTGCCTGCCTTGAGGTTTTTTGTGCTCTGGAGATCGAGCGCCGCGCGGGCGGCGCATCGCGAAGCGCTTGCCTTGGGATCTTCAGCGCCCTTGAGATCGAGCGCCGCCCGCGCGGCGCATCGCGAAGCGCTTGCCTTGGGATCTTCGGCGCCATTGAGACCGAGCGCCGCCCGCGCGGCGCTTCGCGGGGCAAGCCCGCTCCCACATTTGTTGCAACGCGCCGTTCCAGACAGGCCATGGTTGTCCGCCTTAGCGCATGACCAAACACAGGTGAGGCGGCAGCAGTGCCAGCCGAAATATCTCGTCGAGCCAACAAGGCTGACAACTATGGCCTATCAGGCCATGGCACGTTGCAACAAATGTGGGAGCGGGCTTGCCCCGCGAAGCGCCGCGCGGGCGGCGC
>NZ_JBIBEB010000014.1:0-158466 GCF_042902325.1 Pseudomonas sp. NPDC012596
CCAAGGCGGACAACCATGGCCTGGCTGGAACGGCGCGTTGCAACAAATGTGGGAGCGGGCTTGCCCCGCGAAGCGCCGCGCGGGCGGCGCTCGATTTCAAAAACGCTGCAAAACGCACGACAAGCACCTGCCACCCAACACGCCCCCCAAGCCAAATCACCCAAACCGCAACCGCCACTCCCCCGCAAAACTCAGCTCAACCCGCGATAACGGCAACACATCGATAAACCGATACGCCGACATCGGGCAACCCAGCACCTGCACCAGCACCGCACGAATCACCATCGGGTGGGTCACTGCCAACCACTCACCCGGTGCCTCGAACGCCGCCAGCCAAACCGCCATGCGCTGGCACAGCGCGGCGAATGATTCACCACCATGCGGCGCGCTGTGCGGGTCCTGCAGCCACTGCGCCAACGCCTCGGGTTGTTCCGCCTGCAGCGCTTTGAGTGCGCGCCCCTGCCAATGCCCAAGGTCACAATCGGCCAGCGCCGGCTCGACTTGCACCTGCGTCGAAAACCACGCCGCTGTCTCACCCCCACGCCGCTCAGGCGCTGTCAGCACGCGCACTTCGGGCAACAGGGGCAATGGCTGGGCGTCCAGCGCCAGGATGCCATCGTCAGGACGGTGCAGGCGCCCGACCTTCTGGGCCTGGGTCAGGGCATGGCAGATCAACGTGAGGCGTACGGCTTTCACCAGAAGGCTCTTTGCAAGGGCGGGGGCGACTGGTTTAGCACGCCCTGGTTTTTTTCCGCAACATTGTCGCTGCCGATGAGGAACACTGCGCTACGATCGCCACTCCAATTTAGGCGAAATGCCACCAGAGCCCCCCCCGATGCCAGCCAGTTCCTCCTCTCCTAGCCCGTTGCTGCTCGCCCTGCGCGAAGGCACCCGTGACTGCCACAAGGCGCTCGAAGCACGCCTGCCATTCTTCGAAGCCAGCTTCGACGTCGCCGCCTATAGCCGACTGATCCAGGCTTACTACGGGTTTCATGCGCCGCTTGAGGCCCGCCTGGGGGCTTACCAGGAGCCCATGCGGACCAAGACGCCAACGCTCACGCTGGACCTGCAGGCCCTGCGCTTGAGCGCTGCCGACATCGACGCCCTGCCCTTGTGCCAGGCGCTGCCCGCCATCAGCAGCGAGGCCAGCGCGCTGGGTGTGATGTACGTGCTCGAAGGCTCGACCCTGGGCGGCCAGGTACTGAAGCGGGCCATGGCCGAACGCCTGGGGCTCGGCCCTGCCAACGGCACGGGCTTTTTCGACGTGTACGGCGCTCAGACTGGCAACTACTGGCGCAGCTTCCTCGACCGGCTGGGCCAGGCGTCGGCTACCCCTGCAGCGCAGGCCGCGACCGTGCAGGCCGCCATCGAGACGTTCCAGTGCTTCGAAAACTGGCTTGGGCAACGCCACGTGCTGAACTGAAACGCCCCACTCAGGCAAACACCTGCAGCCCGCCCCACGCTGGCAGCAGGCCCACCAACGCCACCGCTATCCGTGGCCAGTAGGGCAACAGCATCACCAGCACCAACCCCGCCAACGACATCACCGCGAACCAGGCCACAGGCCCCATGGCCCAGCCCCAGGCCTGGGCGCAGAGCACCAGGCTGAGCACCAGCGCCAACCAGCCTGCAGCGCGCAGCACGCGACGCACAGCCGGCGGGCAAGCCCTGTTCCAGACCTGCTTGTAATGCCGCTCCAGCCCTTGGCACAACGCGAGCATTCCGGCGTAGGCGAACAGCACGCCACCTGCGAACAGCATCATCATGCCCCGGCCTCCACGCTGCGCCCGGCTCTGCCTTTGAGCGGCGCTGGCGCGGCATGCTGCACGCGCCACGCCACCATGCCGAGCAGTACGCCCAACACCCCGGCGCACGCCACCAGTCCCTGGCGCAACCCATCAGCCAGCCCGCCGAACACGCCAAGGCCGACGCACAGCAGCGCCGTCAGCCCCAACTGCTCGACCCATGCCCGGCGCGCCGGCCGGATACCGGCATGCAATAGCGCCAGCAGCCAGATCCCGAAGAACGCGCGCACCTCCCAACCTTCGCGGTGCGCGAGTTCCACCGGCAGCAAGCGGCTGGCCCACAGCAACCCCACACACGCCAGCAGCAATCCGGCGACGAAGCCGATGTTGCACACCTCGGCAACCCGGTACCACCGCCGCGCCGAGGCATCAGCGCTGGCAGTGGCATACTTGCGCCCACGCTTGACGCAGAACAGCACCAGGCCACTGGCGATCATCACGCAGCTGATCGCCCCGCAAATGAAGTACAGCCAGCGCATCGGGTACCCGCCAAACTGGGCGAAATGCAGGCCGACCATCACCCGCTGGGTCAAAGGTGCCGCGCGCCACTCGGTCACGTCGCTGAGCAGTTTGCCGCTGACACCGTCAAAGACCATCGCCTGCCCCTTGGACAGCGCGATGCGGTTGCCCAGTTCGGGGCGGATCTCGATACGGGCGCCAGCGGTGTTGGGGTTGCGAATGTTGAAGCCGGATATCGGCCCCAGCGCTCCCTCGGCCTGGGCCAGCAGCGGCACCACATCGGTCAGCTGGCCCGGTTGTTTTGCCTGCCCGCGCGGCTGCTCCAGGCGGCCGTTACCCTGGGCCTGGAAGTACGCACGGCTATCACCGGCGAACAGCGCATCCACACCTGCTGGAATGTAGATGAGCATGAAGATCACCAGGCCGGTGTAAGTGATCATCAGATGGAACGGCAGCAGCAGCACCGCGCTGGCGTTGTGAAAGTCCAGCCAGGAGCGCTGGCCCTTGTTTGGCCGGAAGGTGAAGAACTCCTTGAAGAGCTTCTTGTGGATGACGATGCCGGTGACCAGCGCCGCGAGCATCACCAGCGCCAGTGCCCCGACCACGAAGATGCCCCAGTTGCGCGGCAGGTCGAGGGTGAAGTGGAAGCGAAAGAAGAAGTTGCCGCCCACGCTGTCACGCACGTCGATGGCCTCGCCGCTGTGTGGGTCGAGGTGGACCGCTGTGCCATGGCGGCGGTCGCCGGTGGACACCCGCAGCCCGGGCGAGCGCTCGGTGGGCAGGCTGACGCCCCAGTTGCCGGCCTGCGCTTCGTGGGTTTGCAGGTAGCCGATGGCACGCCGTGCGGCATCGGCCTGGGACACGCTACTGGCCGGGATTTCCGGTTGCATCCAGTGGTTAAGTTCCTTGTCGAACACCGCCAAGGTGCCGGTCACGAAGATGGCGAACAGCAGCCAGCCGAAGATCAACCCGCCCCAGGTGTGCAGCCAGGCCATCGATTGGGTGAAGGTGTTTTTCATGCCAGCCACTCCAGCGCCTGCGGCCAGAAGCCAACCAGCGCCAAGGGCACGGCCGCGGCCAGCGGCGCCCAGGCGCGCCAGGCGTCACGGCTGGCGAAGGCCCAGAGGATGGCGGCGGTGTAGAAAACGAACGCCGGCAGTGTTGCGACGATGACGGCGTCGGCAGGGGCCAGCGGCAGGAGGCGGGCCAGGCAGGCGCTGGCGGCATAGCTGAGGGCGTAGCCACCCAGCAGTGCGGCGCTGCTGCGGGAGAGGATCTGCAACCAGGCGGGGGCGTGGATCATCGGGTAGTCCTTTGCAGGGGGCAGTGGCTTCTGGGGCTGCTGCGCAGCCCTTTCGCGACGCAAGGCCGCTGCTACAGGGGAGCGCGTAATGCCTGTAGGGGCGGCCTTGCGTCGCGAAAGGGCCGCAGAGCGGCCCCTTGCAATCAAAACGAGATATTCAGCGAAGCGAACACCGCCCTGCCCGGCTGGTTGTAGGTGTTGGCGCCGGAACTGCTGGCATTGCCCCCACGCAGGATCTGCTTGTCGAACACGTTGTTCACCCCCACCCGCACGTCATAGTTGGCGTTGAATTTGTACCCGGCGCTTACGTCCACCAGCCCGTACGCCTCGACATCTTCCTGTGCCTCGACGTCGTAGTCCTCCTGGGTGCGGTAGTTGTAGGTCGGCGACTTCTGCTTGCCGTAATAGGTACCCGCCACCTGGAACGACAGCTTGTCGGTGGCGCGCCAGTCCAGGGTGCTGTTGACCGTGTATTCGGGGATCACCGACAGCGGCTCGCCCGTCTCGCGGTTGTCGTTGTCGAGCATCCAGGTCAGGTTGGTGTTCCAGTCCAGCGTCGGCGTCAGTTCGACGAAGAAGTTGCCCTCGATGCCTTCCACGCGCGCTTCGCCCGCGTTCTCCCACTGGGTCACACGGCGGCCGCTGTTGATGGTGTAGAGCACATCGGTATCACCGATGATCTTGTTCTTGTAATCGTTGCGGAAGTAGGTCGCGCTGGTGCGCCAGGTGCCACGGTCGTACAGCAGGCCTATCTCCTTGTTGACGCTGATTTCCGGCTTGAGGTCGGCGTTGCCCTGCAGGTAGCAGCCACCCGAGTTGGACTGCTGCACGCTGCAGCCGTTGCCACGGCTGTAAAGCAGGTAGTTGGGGTTGGACTGGTACAGGTTCGGCACCTTGTAGGCCCGGGCGATACCACCTTTGACCGACAGCGCGTCAGTCAGCTTGTGCGACAGGTTGAGGCTCGGGCTGAAGTTGTCGCCGAAGGTTTCGTGGTGGTCGAAGCGCAGGCCCGGGGTGACCGTGGTGTTGCCGAGGATGATGTTGTCCTCGACGAACAGCGCATAGCTCTTGGCGGTCATCTTCGAGTTGCTGCGGTCGAAACCGCTGATCACATCGCTGCCACCGCCACTCGGGTCGAAGCTCTGCGGGCGGAACGAGCCTTGGTCGTTGAGCGATTCGTACAGGTACTCGCCGCCCAGGGTCAGCACGTGTTCGCTACTGCCCATGGCGAACGGCAGGTTCACCTCGCTGCTCAGGCGGGTGTTGCGCAGCCGCGACATGGCCGCGCCACTGTCGTTGATCGCACCCTCCGGCCCACCGGCCAGGCCTTCGTTGAGGCGCCAGTTGCGCACGTACTCGTAGGCCAGGCTGGTCTTGCTGGTGCCCCAGCTGAAATCGCCCAAGTGGGTCAGGTCGTAGGTGTTGCGCTGCATGACGTTGGTTTCATGGCCATACAGGCTGTTGATCAGGTCGAGGTTGCCACCCCCGTTGCTGTTCATGGTGTCGCCGGCGTAGATGTTGCCTTGGCGGCCATAACCAGCGCTGGCTTCGAGGCGGTGCTCGTCGTTGAGTTTCCAGCTCAGCAGGCCGTTGATGTCTTTATTGCGCACGCCTTCACGCCCGGCGACCAGCGCGCTGTTGGCGTGGTCGGCGTTGATGTCGAGGTCGTCGGCATCGGTCTTGGCCAGGCCGCCATACACGCGCAAACCGAGGTTGTCGGTAAGCCCGCCGCTGACATTGAAGTTGGCACGGCGGCTGACGCCCTCGGCGCTGTCTTCAGGCATCTGCGTGTAAAGGTTGAGGTTGCCCTTGAACTGTTCGGAGGGGCGCTTGGTGATGATGTTGACCACCCCGCCCATCGCCCCCGAACCGTAGCGCGCCGCAGCCGGCCCGCGAAGGATCTCGATGCGCTCGACCGCCTCGGCCGGCACCCAGTTGGTGTCGCCACGGGTATCACGGTCGCCGTTCCAGCCATAGCGCACGGCATTGCGCGCGCTGGACGGTTTGCCATCGATGAGGATCAGGGTGTTCTCCGGGCCCATGCCGCGCAGGTCGATCTGCCGGTTGTTGCCGCGCGCGCCACTGGCGCTGTTGCCGGTCAGGTTGACCCCAGGTTCGCGGCGGATGATGTCGGACAGGTCGTTGGCCGGTGGCCGGCGCTTGATGTCTTCTTCGGTGATGACCGACGAGCCCAGCGCCTGCCGGGCTTCGCGCTCTGCGGTGACCAGGGTGTCCTGGATCACCAGCGCATTGTCGGCGACCGGCACCTCCAGCACCTCACCGGCGCGCCGCTGCTCGGCTTCGGCTGCGGTCGCCATCATGGCCGGCGACGCCAGCGCGACGAAGGCCAGGGCCAGGCTGTTGGGTGAGGTTCTGGACTGCATTGCTACATCTCCTGCGGTGGGTGAGCGAATGGGCACATCCCTGCCAGGAAGCCGGGGGCCCACGCCCACCGGCCTCGCAAACACTGCTTGGGGGCCAACAGGGGTGGTAAATATAGTGATTCTCAATTGAGGTGGAATCTTATTTACGAAACTTACATGTTTGTAACGGAACTTTTCAAAAGCCGAGATGGCCCGTGTACAGTCACACCACCCATCCTCCCTGTGCCGAGACAGCGTGTTCATGCTCCCAGCCGCCCTGATTTTCCTGTTCACCCTGACCCTGGTCATCTGGCAACCCAAAGGCCTCGGCGTTGGCTGGAGCGCCACCCTCGGCGCCGTGCTGGCGCTGGTATTCGGTGTGGTGTCGTTGCATGACATTCCTGCGGTGTGGGCGATCATCTGGAACGCCACCGCCACGTTCATCGCCCTCATCATCATCAGCCTGCTGCTGGACGAAGCGGGGTTCTTCGAGTGGGCGGCGCTGCATGTGGCACGTTGGGCGCGCGGTGACGGGCGCCGCCTGTTCGCCTTCATGGTGCTGCTGGGCGCGGCAGTGTCGGCGCTGTTCGCCAATGACGGCGCGGCACTGATCCTGACCCCGATCGTGATGTCGATGCTGCTGGCGCTGCGCTTCTCCCCGGCGGCGACCTTGGCGTTTGTCATGGGCGCAGGGTTCATTGCCGACACCGCCAGCCTGCCGCTGGTGGTGTCCAACCTGGTGAACATCGTTTCGGCGGATTACTTCAAGCTGGGTTTCAACGCCTACGCCGCGGTAATGGTGCCGGTGAACCTGGTGGCCGTGGCGGCCACGCTGCTGGTGCTGTGGCTGTACTTTCGCCGCGACATCCCGCTGCGCTACGCCACCGATGAGCTCAAGCTGCCGGCCATGGCCGTGCGCGACCGGGCGACCTTCCGCGTCGGCTGGGTAGTGCTGCTGGCGCTGCTGGCCAGCCTGTTCGTGCTCGAACCCATGGGCATCCCGGTAAGCGCCGTGGCCGCAGCGTGCGCTGCGGTGCTGTTCGCCGTCGCCGCCCGTGGCCATGTAATTTCCACCCGCCGCGTGCTGCGTGAGGCGCCGTGGCAGATCGTGGTGTTTTCGCTGGGGATGTACCTGGTGGTCTACGGCTTGCGCAACGCCGGCCTGACCGACTCGCTCGTCACCGCACTCAACTGGCTGGCCGGGCAGGGGCTGTGGGCTGCGTCGCTGGGTACCGGGCTGATTGCGGCGTTGCTGTCGTCGGTGATGAACAACCTGCCCAGCGTGCTGATCGGTGCACTGTCGATTCACGCCAGCGATGCCCAGGGCGTGGTGCGCGAGGCGATGATCTACGCCAACGTCATTGGCTGCGACCTGGGGCCGAAAATCACCCCGATTGGCAGCCTGGCCACGCTGCTGTGGTTGCATGTGCTGGCGCGTAAAGGGGTGTTTATCGGCTGGGGGTATTACTTCAAGGTTGGGCTGCTGTTGACCGTGCCTGTGTTGCTGGTGACGTTGGCGGCGCTGGCGCTGCGGCTGAGCTTTTGACGGCCCCTGTAGGCGCTGGCTTGCCTGCGATGGGCTGCAAAGGAGCCCCGGACGGCCTCACCCCACCCATCCCATTTGCATCCTGCGCACAGGCTCCTACAGTTTCGAACGTAGCTACCCTGCCGAGGCGCCCATGCGCAGCGTCGAAAAAACCACGCAAATGGCCACTTCCAAGGCCCTGGCGAAAATCCCGCGCAGCGTCTGGGCGCTGGGGTTCGTGTCGATGTTCATGGACATTTCCTCGGAGATGATCCACGCCCTGCTGCCGCTGTACATGGTCACCGTGCTCGGCACCTCGGTGGTGGCGGTGGGCGTGATCGAGGGTATCGCCGAGGCCACCGCGTCGATCACCAAGGTGTTCTCTGGTGCACTCAGCGACCGGCTGGGCAAGCGCAAGCTGCTGACGGTGCTTGGCTATGGCCTGGGCGCGCTGACCAAGCCGGTGTTCCCCATGGCGTCGGGGCTGGACTGGCTGATGGGTGCGCGTTTCGTCGACCGTATCGGCAAGGGTATCCGCGGGGCGCCGCGGGATGCGCTGGTGGCCGACGTGACCCCGCCCGAGTTACGCGGCGCAGCGTTTGGCCTGCGCCAGGCACTGGACACGGTCGGCGCATTTCTTGGGCCGTTGCTGGCGATCATGCTGATGTGGCTGACGGCGAGCCATTTCCAGACGGTGTTCTGGGTGGCCGTGATTCCGGCGTTCATCGCCGTGTACATCCTGGTAGCCTTCGTCCGCGAGCCTGAAGCCTCGCCCACTGCGCGCCCCGTACGTGCGCCGCTGGCATTGCACGAGCTCGCGCGCCTGGGCTCGGGCTACTGGCGGCTGATCGGCTTGGCCATGGTCTTTACCTTGGCCCGCTTCAGCGAGGCCTTTCTGCTGCTGCGCGCGCAGGACATGGGCCTGGCGCCGTTGTGGGCGCCAGCCGTGCTGGTGCTGATGGCGCTGGCCTATTCGTTGTCGGCCTACCCCGCCGGCGCACTGTCGGACCGCGTGGGCCGGCGTGGCGTGCTGGTGACCGGGCTCGGGCTGCTGATTGCCGCCGACCTGCTGCTGGCGCTGATGCCGGGCTGGGCCGGGCTGGTGCTGGGGGTGGCGGCCTGGGGGCTGCACCTGGGCTTCACCCAGGGCATCTTCGCCGCGCTGATTGCCGACACTGCGCCGGCCAACCTGCGGGGCACGGCGTTCGGCCTGTTCAACCTGCTGACCGGGGTGGCGCTGCTGGTGGCCAGTGTGGTGGCAGGGCTGCTGTGGGATGGGGTCGGGTTTCAGGCCACGTTCCTGGTCGGTGCCGGTTTTGCCGGCGCTGCCCTGGCGGGGGTGGCGTTGGGGGCTTCATGAGTCGGTTTTCGTCAAAGGGGGGTACATGAATGTTTGAGATGCGGGCGCATGCCTGCAGGTAGTTGTCGCCATTGAGATCGAGCGCCGCCCGCGCGGCGCATCGCGGGCAAGCCCGCTCCTACCGTCTACCTCCGGCCAATTATGCCAGTGGCATCTTCACTGTCCGCCTTGTGTGCCCGACTCGATATCAAGCATGCACCAAGGCTGGCAGTGGAGATGTAACTGACTGCACTGGCCGCAGGTAGACCGTAGGAGCGGGCTTGCCCGCGATGCGCCGCGCGGGCGGCGCTCGATCTCATGAACAACAATCCAACAACGGCGAGCGCTTGAAGCTCATGCCGCATCCGAGAAGCCCGCGAAGCGGCCGGGGCCGTCGACCTAGACCTGCAGCTCTACCTCCGGCCGCTGCTCCAGCAACGCCCAGCCACCCTGCCCGTCCACTTCCAGCCGATGGGTATGAAACGCACCCAGCGTGCTGCGGTGCCCGACACTCACCAGCAAGGTCTGCGGCAGTTCATTGCGCAACAGCGAATACAGCGCATGCTCCAACCCTTCGTCCATCGCCGAGGTGGACTCGTCGAGAAACACCACCTGCGGTCGGCTGAACAGCACACGGGCAAAGGCCAGGCGCTGCTGCTCGCCCACCGACAGTATGTGCGACCAGTCGCAACTCACCGCCAGGCGCTCGGCCAGGTGGGCCAGGTTCACCTGGCGCAGCGCCTGCTGCATGCGGGCCTCATCCTCGAGCGTTCCGCCTGCCGGGTAGGCAATGGCGGTACGCAGATCGCCCAGGGGTAGGTACGGGCGTTGCGAGAGGAACAGCGCCTGGCTGCCGGTGGGCCGCCTGACCTCGCCCTCGGCATAGGGCCACAAGCCCGCCAGTGCGCGCAGCAAGGTAGTCTTGCCGCTGCCCGAAGGCCCTTTGATCAGCAGCGCCTGGCCGGTGTGAAGGCGCAAGTCGAGGTCAGCGATCAGCGCGTGGCCGTCGGGGCGCATCACCTGCAGGCCAGTGATATCCAGGGCCTGTGCCTGCTCTCGGGTGCTGACCCGGGGCAGCGCACTGGCCTGCTGGTTGGCATCGAGAAACCCGGTCAGACGGTCGAGGGTGGCGCGGTACTGGGCAAACGTGTCGTAGGACTCACGGAAGAACGACAGCGCATCCTGCACTTGGCCAAAAGCCTGGGAGGTCTGCATCACATCGCCAAGCTTGATGGCGCCACTGAAGAACCGCGGCGCCTGGAGAATGAACGGGAATACCACGGCAACCTGGCTGACACCCAGGTTGAAACCGCTAAACTTCAGGTTCCGGAACACCAACGCCCAGGCGTTGACGATCAGCGCGCCAAAGCGGCCCAGCAAGGTACCCCGCTCTACCTGCGCGCCCTGGTAGAACGCGATGTTCTCGGCGTTTTCACGCAGGCGCATCAACGCGTAACGGAAGTTGGCGGTGAGTTTTTCGTTGAGGAAATTCAAGCGGATCAACGGGCGCCCAAGGCGGAAGGCAATCCACGTGGCGATCAGTACATACACGTAAACGGCAAACACCATCGCCCGCGGGATCTCCACCCCCGCCACTGCCAGCGGCGCCGACAGCCCCCAGAGTATGCCGGTGAAAGCCACCAGCGACACCAGCGCGCTGACCGCGCCCAGGGCCAGCGACACCGAATTGGTCACATAGGCATTGACGTCCAGTTCGATACGCTGGTCCGGGTTGTCCACCGGCTCGGCGAGGAATTGCCCACGGTAGTAGGCATCGCCGTGCATCCAGTCGCGGGTCAAGCGTTCGGTCAGCCAGACGCGCCACTGGATGCTGAAGGCCTGGGTCACATAGAAGGTCAGCAATGCGCGCAGTACATGGAGGGTCGCCAGCACCGCGAACACCCCGAGCAGGTACCAGAACGCCGCCTGGTCAAGCGCTTGCAGGGCGCTGTAGAAGCCGTTGTACCAGAACGAGAACAGCACGTTCATGCGTACCGAGAACAGCGTCAGCACCAGCAGCACTGCAAATACCAGCAGTGGCCGCCAACTGCGCCTGAAGGTGAAATACGGGCCGGCGAGCTGCCAGAACTGGCTGCCCCAACGCGTGTAGCGTATGGCCAGGGTAGCGGCGGCGGTGAAGCCGATCAGGGTGATGAACGAGGCGATTGCAAGCCAGCTCAGGCTCTCTTGCAAGGCCTGGTGCCAGTTCATGTCCATGGTGGGTATCCGTGACGAGTGTTTCGGCGAGCGTAGCATTGCGCAGCGGCTGGCCTGGCATTCATGACGGACATTTCATGTTGGCTGTACCGGCCCTATCGCCGGCAAGCCGGCTCCCACAGGTACGGTCATTGTGCAATCCCTGTAGGAGCGGGCTTGCCCGCGATAGCGCCGGTACAGCCAATGGTTAACCCAAAGCCTCCACCACCTTGGGGTCCAACCCCTCCCCTGCATGGGCCGCCACCCACTCCCCCAACTGCCTGCGCATCGCCGGTGTCCAGAAGCTCTGCAAATGCTGGCGCACCCCTTTTACCGCCAGCGCATGGTCCGGCTCGCTGTCGAAATAATGGGCAATCTGGTTGGCCATCTTGACCAGGTTGTCGCTGCTCATCGGCGCACCTCGGCTTTCTCCGGTTTTTCGGCCGCACGGCGCTCCTTGAGCAGGCGCCGCTGTTCATCACTGAAGTCCTGGTAGCGCTTCTGCCATTCCGACGGGTGGAACACCTTCACCACCTCCACCGCCGTGACTTTGTACTCAGGGCAGTTGGTGGCCCAGTCGGAGTTGTCGGTGGTAATCACGTTGGCGCCGGACTCGGGGAAGTGGAACGTGGTGTACACCACCCCGGGTGCTACGCGGCCGCTGACCTTGGCGCGCAGTACCGTCTGCCCGGCGCGGCTGCCGATGCCGACCCAGTCGCCGTCGCGGATGCCACGGCTTTCGGCGTCGCTCGGGTGCAACTCGAGGCGGTCGGCGTCGTGCCAGGCGGTATTGCTGGTGCGGCGAGTCTGGGCGCCGACGTTGTACTGGCTGAGGATACGCCCGGTGGTCAGCAGCAGCGGGTAGCGGCTGTTGACCTTCTCGTCGGTGGGCACGTAACCGGTGAGCATGAAACGCCCCTTGCCGCGCACGAACTGGTCGATGTGCATGGTGGGCGTACCATCGGGCGCGGCGTCGTTGCACGGCCACTGCAGGCTGCCGTGACGGTCGAGCTCGGCGTAGCTGACGCGGTGGAAGCTGGGCGTCAGGCGGGCGATCTCGTCCATGATCTCGGACGGGTGGCGGTAGCTCATCGGGTAGCCCAGCGCGTTGGCCAACGCCATGGTGGCCTCCCAGTCGGCCTTGCCGGCCAACGGCTGCATCACCTTGCGCACCCGCGAGATGCGGCGCTCGGCGTTGGTGAAGGTGCCGTCCTTTTCCAGGAACGAGCTGCCCGGCAGGAACACGTGGGCGAACTTGGCGGTTTCGTTGAGGAAGATGTCCTGCACCACCACGCACTCCATGGCGCGCAGCGCAGCGGTGACGTGCTGGGTGTTGGGGTCGCTCTGGGCGATGTCCTCGCCCTGGCAGTACAGCGCCTTGAAGCTGCCGTCCAGCGCGGCCTCGAACATGTTGGGGATGCGCAGGCCCGGGTCCGCCTGCAAAGTCACGCCCCAGGCTTGCTCGAACTCGGCGCGCACGCCCTCATTGGAAATATGCCGGTAGCCTGGCAGTTCATGCGGGAACGAACCCATGTCGCACGAGCCTTGCACGTTGTTCTGCCCACGCAGCGGGTTCACCCCTACCCCTTCGCGGCCGATGTTGCCGGTGGCCATGGCCAGGTTGGCGATGCCCATGACCGCGGTGCTGCCCTGGCTGTGTTCGGTTACGCCCAGGCCATAGTAGATCGCCGCGTTACCGCCGGTGGCATACAGCCGGGCGGCGGCGCGGATCTGCTCGGCGGGCACGCCGCACACGGGCCCCAGTACTTCTGGGGCGTTTTCCGGCTGGCTGACGAAGTCGCGCCAGCGGGCGAAGTCTTCGGTTTCGCAGCGGGCGTCGATGAAGCGCTGGGCCAGCAGGCCCTCGTTGACGATCACATGGGCCAATGCGTTGAGCATGGCCACGTTGGTGCCGGGGCGCAGCTGCAGGTGTAGATCGGCGCGGGCATGCGGCGAATCGACCAGGTCGATGCGCCGGGGGTCGATAACGACCAACCGCGCGCCCTGGCGCAGGCGGCGCTTGAGCTGCGAGCCGAACACCGGGTGGGCATCGGTGGGGTTGGCGCCGATCACCAGGACCACGTCGGCCTGCATCACCGAATCGAAACTCTGGGTGCCGGCCGACTCGCCGAGGGTCTGCTTGAGGCCATAGCCGGTGGGCGAATGGCACACCCGCGCGCAGGTGTCGACGTTGTTGTTGCCAAACGCCGTGCGCACCAGCTTTTGCACCAGGTAGGCTTCTTCGTTGGTGCAGCGGCTGGAGGTGATGCCACCAATCGAGTCACGCCCGTACTTGAGCTGAATGCGCCGGAATTCGCTGGCCGCGTAGGTGACGGCTTCGTCCCAGCTGACCTCCTGCCACGGGTCTTCGAGGCGCTTGCGGATCATCGGTTTGGTGATGCGGTCGGGGTGGGTGGCGTAGCCCCAGGCGAAGCGGCCTTTGACGCAAGCGTGGCCGTGGTTGGCGCCGCCGTTCTTGTCCGGGACCATGCGCACCAGCTGGTCGCCCTTCATTTCGGCACGGAACGAGCAACCGACGCCGCAATAAGCGCACGTGGTAATCACCGAGCGCTCGGGCTGGCCGATCTGCACCAGGCTTTTTTCGGTCAGGGTTGCGGTCGGGCAGGCCTGCACGCAGGCGCCGCACGACACACATTCGGAAGACAGGAAATCGTCGCCACCTGCGGCCGCTACACGCGACTCGAAACCGCGCCCGGTGATGGTCAGGGCGAAGGTACCCTGGATGTCTTCGCAGGCGCGCACGCAGCGGCTGCAGACGATGCACTTGCTGGGTTCGTAGTCGAAGTACGGGTTGGAAACGTCTTTTTTCTCGGCCAGGTGGTTGGCGCCGTCATACCCGTAGCGCACCTCACGCAGGCCGACCTGCCCGGCGACGGTCTGCAGCTCGCAGTTGCCGTTGGCCGAACAGGTCAGGCAGTCCAGCGGGTGGTCGGAGATGTACAGCTCCATCACGTTGCGGCGCAGGTCGGCCAGGCGTGGGGTTTGCGTGCGCACCACCATGCCTTCGCTCACCGGGGTGGTGCACGAGGCCGGGTAGCCGCGCATGCCGTCGATCTCGACCATGCACATGCGGCACGAGCCGAACGCTTCCAGGCTGTCGGTCGCGCAGAGCTTGGGGATATTGGTGCCGAGCATCGCGGCGGCGCGCATCACCGAAGTGCCCGCGGGCACACTGATGCTGCGGCCGTCGATGTCGAGTTTGACCTGCACATCGCTCTGGCGTGCCGGGGTACCGAGATCGGTCTCGGGGTCGAAGTAATTGATCACTGCGCGGCCTCCGTGGTGGTCAGCCCGAAATCGGCGGGGAAGTACTTGAGGGCGCTGGCCACCGGGTAGGCAGTCATGCCGCCCATGGCGCACAGCGAGCCATACTGCATGGTGTCGCACAGGTCGCGCAGCAGCAGCGCCTGGTCGTGGCGTTCGGTGAAGTCCTGGGTGGCGATCAGGCGGTCGACCACCTCCATGCCGCGGGTCGAGCCGATGCGGCATGGCGTGCATTTGCCGCACGACTCCTCAGCGCAGAACTGCAACGCGAAGCGCGCCATGCTGGCCATGTTCAGGGTGTCGTCGGCCACCACCACGCCGCCGTGCCCCAGCATCGCGCCCATGGCGGCGAAGGCCTCGTAGTCCAATGGCGTGTCGAAGTGGCTGGGCGGTACCCAGGCGCCGAGCGGGCCACCGACCTGCGCGGCCTTCAGTGGCCGGCCGCTGGCGGTGCCGCCGCCGTAGCCTTCCAACAGCTCGCGCAAGGTCAGGCCAAAGGCACGCTCCACCAGGCCACCGTGGCGAATGTTGCCGGCCAGCTGGAACGGCATGGTGCCCAGCGAACGGCCCATACCGAAATCGCGATAGAACGCCGCGCCCCTGGCCAGGATGATCGGCACCGACGCCAGGGTGAGCACGTTGTGCACCAGCGTCGGCAGGCCGAACAGGCCCTGCAGCGCCGGCAGCGGCGGTTTTGCGCGGACGATGCCGCGCTTGCCTTCGATGGATTCGAGCAGCGCGGTTTCCTCGCCGCAGATATAAGCGCCAGCACCGACCCGTACTTCCAGGTCGAAGGCATGGCCGCTGCCGGCCACGTCGTTACCCAGGTAGCCGGCAGCTCGGGCGATGGCGAAGGCTTGCTCGAGCACGCGGATCGCGTCGGGGTACTCCGAGCGCACGTAGATGTAGCCTTTGTCGGCACCCACGGCGAGCCCGGCGATGATCATGCCTTCGATCAGCAGGAACGGGTCGCCTTCCATCAGCATACGGTCGGCAAAGGTGCCCGAGTCGCCTTCGTCGGCGTTGCACACCACGTACTTCTGCCCTGCCCCGGCGTCGCGCACGGTGCGCCACTTGATGCCCGCCGGGAACGCTGCGCCGCCACGGCCGCGCAGGCCGGAGTCGAGCACGGCGGCGACCACTGCTGCGCCGCCCAGCGCAACAGCGCTTTCCAGGCCTTTGAAGCCGCCGTGCGCACGGTAATCCTCCAGCGAAAGCGGCCGGGTGACACCCGCGCGGGCGAATAGCAGGCGCTGCTGGGTTTTCAGATAAGGGATTGCCTCCACGGGCCCCAACGCCAGCGGATGGCCAGCGGGTTGCCCGGCCAACGCGTCCAGCAATGACGGCGCGTCTTCAGGGGTGACCGGGCCGAAGCCTTGGCGGCCTTCTGCGCTTTCGCACTCCACCAGCGGCTCGAGCCAATACAGCCCACGTGCACTGGTACGCTGGATATCCAGCGGCAACTGGCGGCGTTCGGCCTCGCGCTGCAAGGCCTGGACGACCTGGTCGGCACCCACGGCACGGGCCACCGAATCGCAGGGGATAAACAGCTTCAACATGCTGTGTCCTCCAGGCAACCGTTCACCAACGACCGCAGCCGCTCGGGGGTGAGGCGCGCATGCAGCTGGCCGTCCAGCTCCAGGGCCGGCGAGCAGGCGCAGGCCCCCAGGCAATACACCGGGCGCAGGCTGATAGCACCGTCGGCGCTGGTGCCATGGTCGTCCAGCGCCAGCTGTTCACGCAGTTGCGCGGCCAGGGCTTCGCTGCCACGGCTCTGGCACGACTCGGCGCGGCACAGGCGCAGGGTGTGCCGGGCGGGCGGCGAGGTACGGAAATCGTGGTAGAAGCTGATCACCCCGCGCACCTCGGCCAGGCTGAGGTTGAGGGCATGGGCAATGTCAGGCACGGCGGCATCGGGGATGAAACCGACGCTTTGCTGAACGGCATGCAGGATCGGCAACAATGCGCCGGGAGTACCCTGGTGGCGGTTCAGGATGCTGTGGATCACGGGCAGGTGGAGCAATTCATCAGGCATACAGCGGACCTCGGCATCACGGCCCCCGCCTGTTGTTGTCAGTGGGCAGGTAACCGGCGTGTTCTGCTGCGGCACACCGCCCACGTCACGGTAGCGTGGTTGTCGGTAGCCTCCTTGCCGATGGCCGTGCGTCTGCGCGCACTGGGCTCAAGGGCATCCCACAAGCATGGCACTTGTGGCGCCGAAGGGATGCGCGCGAACGACCAGGCGCATCCTGAAACCGACCAGAGGGCGAGTCAGCCCTGCACCACATGCGGCTCGCGGTCAGCTGTATTTGCGCATGCCCATGTGCGCATCGTCCATCAGTGCCTTGGCCATTTCGCACAGGTAATGCGAGGCCCAGACCAGCGCGGGCTCGTTGTCCATCACACCTATGAAGGATGCGCGCCGCGAGCAGTCCATCAATATCGAGGCCTGCTCGATGGCATGGGTACTACAGTTGCCGGGCTCTACGCGAAACAGTCGCTTTCCTTTGACCACGCCTTCCATGCAGTTTGCCGAGCCCACGGTGAAGCCCAGCCTGCCGATGCCCTCTGGGAGTGCCTCGTCCATTTTCAATCCTCTTGATCTGTTGGGGCTGTGCGGGCCGCTTCGCGGGGTAAACCCCGCCCCCACAGGCCTGCGCTGTACCTGTAGGAGCGGGTTTACCCGCGAAGAGGCCCGCATAGACGATGAAGTGGCCAGGCTAGTGCAACGTGCGCACCTGCCGCCTGCCCTTCAACTGCACCTGGGCAATCGCCGACTCCAACAATGTGCGCACCGCTTCCATTTCGTGCATCACGGTCATGGTCATGATGGTGGCGGGAGATTTGGGCAACGTGGTGACGGCTTGATGGGCCACGGCCAGGCCGCATAGCAGGTATTCGGTGGCTTCGATCAGGGTGTCTTCGAGGTAGTGGGATGAATCGGGGGAATAAGGGGGATCGGGGACTATTTTGATCATGGCAACTCCAAACAAAATGAGTGGGGCCGTCGCCATATCACTTGCAGATGATTGGGTGGCGGCTGCGCGCGGGCCTGCAAGACCGGACTTGGAGGCCTTTTATCCGGCTGGTCCGAAAACCACCCGCACGCAGCCACCATTGAAAATCAACAGTAACTGAGGCCAAAACCAAGTTCGGGCTTGCAGACCCGGCCGCTGTTTTTTCCAGCGACCCGGCGAGACTAGAGGGCTCAAGTTTCCATCGCAATGGCTCAAAGGCGCGAAGAGGATGATTCAGAAAAGGACTACAAGCCAGAGGGAAATTCTGATTCGGCTTGTGTAGGACGCCTCCAAAACCCCATTCCGCTGCAAAGAACGGTTAAGAATTTTTACATATGTCGTTCACGCTATTTTCACACCCTCCCCACTAGCGTCACTGCCTCTCCGGCAGCCCACCTATTTGGCTGCCGCCATGGTCTAAGAGGCACACGTGGCAAACACCGCATCCCCATCCACCGCAAAGCGTGTGGACTGGGCCGGCCTGGGCTGGCTCCTGCTGTTTTTCTGGTATTTCTCAGGCGTCACCCAGGTGCTGTTGATGTTCAGCGGCACCACCGGTTTCGCCGGTTTTCGCAACGCATTGTTCCTCAGCACCTTGTGGCTGGTACCCGTACTGCTGTGGCCCCGTGCAACCCGTGCCACCGCTGCCGTCATCGGCCTGGTGCTGTGGGCAGCCTCGCTGGTTGGCCTGAGCTACTTCGGCATCTATGGCCAGGAATTCTCGCAAAGCGTGATTTTCGTGATGTTCGAGTCGAACACCGCTGAAGCAGGCGAGTACTTCAGCCAGTACTTCAACATCTGGCTGATGCTGGGGCTGCTGCTGTACACCGTTGGGGCGGTGCTGCTGTGGAAGCGCCTGCGCCCGGTCACCCTGCCCCTGCGCAGCCGCCTGCCGATTGCCGTACTGCTGCTGGCTGCCAACCTGGTTTTGCCGTTCTACAAGCAAATGGTCACCCAGGAGCGCAATTTCGCCGATGCCGCAGAGAAGGTGCAGCAACGCATGGAGCCTGCCGTGCCGTGGCAGCTGGTGGTCGGCTACCGGCAATATCGCCAGCAGCTCGACAACATGCAGACCCTGCTGGCCCAGAACGCCTCCCTGCCGCCGCTGCAGAACCTGCAGGACAGCAGCGGTGACGCGCCGCGCACCTTGGTGCTGGTGCTGGGCGAGTCCACCACCCGCGAGCACATGCACCTGTACGGCTACAACCGCGACACCACACCCAACCTCGATGCATTGGCCGCCAGCGACAAGAGCCTGACCGTGTTCCGCGACGTGGTGTCGCCGCGCCCCTACACCATCGAAGTGATGCAGCAGATCCTCACCTTCGGTAACGAGCAGCACCCGGACCGCTTCCTCACCGACCCGTCGCTGATCAACCTGATGAAGCAGGCCGGCTACAAGACCTTCTGGATCACCAACCAGCAGACCATGACCAAACGCAACACCATGCTCACCACCTTCTCGCAGCAGACCGACGCGCCGGTGTACCTGAACAACCAGCGCAGCCAGAATGCCAGCCAGTATGACGACGTGGTGCTGGCACCGTTCGACAAGGCCCTGCTGGACCCGGCGCAAAAGAAGTTGATCATCGTGCACCTGCTGGGCACGCATATGGATTACCGCTACCGGTACCCGGACAACTACCAGCATTTCACCGACCGCCAGGGCGTGCCGACGGCACTGAATGACGAGCAGGTGAAAACCTACAACTTCTACGACAACGCGGTGCGCTACAACGACTACGTGGTGTCGAGCCTGATCAAGCGCTATTCGGCGACCACGCCCAACGGCTTTTTGCTGTACCTGTCCGACCATGGCGAAGACGTCTACAGCTCCGGCAAGCACGACCGCCTGGGCCGCAACGAAGGCGCCCCGACCCGGCCGATGTACACCATCCCGTTCCTGTTGTGGACCTCACCCAGCTGGCAAGCCGCCCACCCTCGCGACCTGCAGGCCATGGCCAACCGGCCCTACAGCAGCTCGCACCTGATCCACACGCTGTCGGACCTGGCTGGGCTCAGTTATGACCGCTACGAGCCGGCGAAAAGCCTGGTGAACCCACTGTTCGTGGTGGCGCCGCGCTGGATCGGTGACCCGTATCGCCAGGATGGGCTGCATGAGTTTGATTTGCTGCCGATGGACAAGGCGCAGCGGGTGCAGGAGACCGCCTCTAACGGCAAGGGCGTACCAAGCAAGATGTGACCCAGCTAGTATGTCGGCCCCTGCGCGATGGGCGGGCGGACGCCGGCCACTGTTGGTAGACCAGGGCAACTTTTCTGAAGGCCGATCCGGGCGGGGCACTGTAGAGTTGGATCTTGGCCGGGTCTATCAATCGCCGCAGACGTGCCAAATGGAGGTCAACCAACCGACATCACCACAAGTGATGGTCACGTTCAACGCAAACGTCCACTCGTGAGGTGCAACTCCCAGAGGGGTCATGGGCCCTAGCGATAGATCACTGCGACTGCGGCACCTCATTAAGTTGCTTTACCTCACTTTTCGCAAACGGGATGCACTGACCAGTGAGCTGATCAAGCTCCTTCTCCGTTTTCCCCGCAAGGTGAGACGGGCACAGGAGGACAATTGAACCGTAGCGATAAAGTGCAAAGCCCTCTATGAGGTACTTGCGCTCCATCCCACGTGACAGCGACCAGAGCTCCACATTCAGGTTCTCGGCGGGATACTCAGCATTGGTAATTAGATACCGATTGATCTGCCGGTCACTGATGCCGAGAAACTTAACCGCAAACACCGACGGGAAAGTCAACAAGGCCGGAACCATCAGCATCAGCACAGCCAGGAACACAACGAGCCCCCCGAGAGCCCCTCTGATCTGAGCCACTCTGCCTTTGGATGCCAATTGGTAGTAACCCACGGTTGGAGCCAGAGAAAAGACCATGGCGATGAGACAGGAAGCTGCGGCTTCTGCAACGCCCCCTACTATTCCACGCTCTTGATAGAACTTAGTCACGAACCAGGCGGGATAGATGCCGGAGAGTGCAGCAAAGCCGACGACCAAGGTAAAGGCCATACAAGCCCAAAGCCATTGCCAGCGCTTGATCACGCGACCTAATGATTCAGCCTTATCAATATTCCCAGCGATGAAAAACCACGAGCACAGTGCTGGGATTACAAATACCAGGAGTGCCCACCAAGCACTAGCCATCTCACCGTTATAAGCCTGATAGCCTACCGGAAGTATGACCACGAACATTGAAGCTGCGGTGATTATTGTCAAAACGCGAGCAATTGATGCGGCCGCCGGGGGCTTCGGGCGAAGCTCGCTCAGGCCGAAGGACAGAAACAATGAAGAGATCAACATGCTACCGATTAGCAAAACGAAAAATAGGATGTAGGCCAGCCAAAGCAAAATCAGTCCTGGCCCGAGCTCAAGCGAGGGCATGAAAACATCCGGGCGACCAATGTAGTGGGCATAGGTCGCGAGATTGACAATGCCTGCGATCGGGGCCAGCGCGGCGACGATCCCGGAAATCCAGCCCCAGTGCTCTTTCAGCAGCTCCAGCATCCAAGAAAAGGATCCGGCTGGCTGGGCTGGTGACGTCTTTGCTAACAGCATATTGTGCTTCCGAATTTAAAGAGGGGCCAACAATACAGCCATCATCGATTGAGCGTTCTAAAGTCGACTCGGTTAGATGGCCGACACCGGCTGCTCGAGCAGCTCAGGGGTGTTGAGCAGACGGCTGTCACCAAACTGCGCCTCGCTCCAGGCTTCGTAGTTGGCTCGCCCTGTCACTTGGATCAGCCCACGACCACGATATAACTGGCCATCGCCGTCGGCCTCAGGCGTGTTGCCAATGCGCTGCGCCAGGCGACCGGTGTCGTGCTTCGAGAGGCAGGCATCGCTGCCGAGTTCGCGCAGGCACAGGAAGTAACCAGACTCATGCCCGACCTGGGCGAGAAACGCGGCCATGCGTAGCCGCGTGATGATGGCGTACTTGCCCATGGTGGCGTTGAGGCCGGGAACAAAAACGCCGGCTTTGGGTCGGCGTTGGGAAGGATCTGCTGTAGCTGTTTTTCAGTGATTGGCATCATCTGTCTCCTGTGGGGCTCACGCTTGCGATACATCCACCGTGCGTAGTGGCTTGGTTTGTTTGGTCTTTTTGCCCTTAGCCTTCCCCTTGCCTTTCTTGCCGCCGTTGCACTCGACCGTGGTCGACCAGAGCAATTGCGCGCCCAATGGTGCACGCCTTGCCTCACTTTGACGACTGTACGTGAGCACTACTTCTCCCACATCGGTACTGACCGCCGCTTCAGGGAGCTGATCAATAAAGGCCGGATCAAGCTGAGCCTCAAAAAGCTGCACAACTCAGCAAAAGCACAACACGTGATCTACCTCCACGACCTCGCTGACTACCTCGACAGCCAGGCGGAAGAAGCGAAGCAGACGGCTTAAACCAGACGGCCCCGGTCTACAGGGGCAATCAGCTCGCCTTTGACCTCTCACTTACACCGATGGCAGGCAGTTCGGAGCACAGCACATGCAACCCTACCAATACGCACTCAGCGCGGGGATCGTCCTACTCTTCGTCTTGGCGAATCCTGCCCTACTTGCTAGCTGCAGCGCGTCGCAGGGCACATGAAGCAAGCAAGGAAATTGGCTTGGCGGAGCGCGACGCCACACATACCCAGCGCATCAGAACGCTGAACGAAGAACTAGCAGAACTCACCGCACAACGCGAAGCCGACCCGCGCAAACACCTCAAAACCATCGCAAACCTCAAGCTCACCATCAGCGAACTTGAGGAGCGAATCATGTCCTACACCGGCATGCCGGTGACCAGGGCCGATTACGAGCTGCTGACAAAGGTGGGCGAAACACTGCAGCTCGCTCATAGCACCATGAAAGCCTTGAAGTCGAATCAGCAGGCGAGCCTGGCTACAGCAGAGGCGCGCTGTGTTGGTTCGCTCGCCAAGCGCGTCCACGCCCAACTGCGCAGCACCCCAGCCACGGCATCGACCGCGGAGGCTGCAGCATGACCACAGTTGCCCAACGAAGCTGCCTCGTTGATGGCCGCATAACCACGCACAATGTCTCCAAACAGTGGCCCCTTACGACGGTGGTTATCACATCTGCAAGAAGTGCAAACTCGGCTCTCAAGGCGAGCGCCTTGCGACACCTTGCCCCGTATCCGACGCCGAGGATCACGCCGTCGCTTTGCTCGGCCAGCCCGGGCTGTACCGCACTCGGTTTGATGCCGTGCGCAATTTCGAGCAGTCCGTCACGCCGGTCTCCGCCGACGAGCTGTTCAACCTTGCCAGCAAGCAGGTGCTCGACCAACTAAATGAGGGCCGGCAATCCGCTCGACCAAGCAGCGCAGAACCGATTTCGCATGAGCAGGAGGGCCATGCATGAACACAACCTCTGTTTTGATGGCGCAGTACAACGGCATAGCGATTATCTCGCTCGAACAGGTATGCGCTGACTACTTCACGCACCTCACGCCGCTCGTATTCCAGCGCAAGGCGCTGGCCGGGGAGATCAAGCTGCCAATCACTCGACTTGAATCGAGTCAGAAGAGCGCCCGAGGCATACACATAGCCGATCTGGCTCTGTACTTGGACCAGCAGCGGGACCCTGCGCCCAAAGAGTGTGCGCAATTGAATAAGAGGTAACTGGCAGGCGGATAGGAAGATTACACCTACTTGATCAGCATCAGCCTACGCACTGAATATCTGGGTGCAACCCAACTTTCTACTCAGTCGAACTCGCCTCAGCCACCTTCCATCGATAGCCGCGTACAGTCGGCAGCTATCGCCCCGCCTTCTCAAATCACCTGGGCCTGAAATAAGGGAAATGCGCAAATCCATTACGCCCAAAGCGAAAGCGCAAAGGTTTCCTTCGAAGTTTCCAATGCTGCTTTCCCGCGCTTAGCCCCCCCGGGGCAACCGCCTACGTTTCATGTCCCGATAGCTTGCCAAGCGATTCAAAAAGCTTATATGGTTAGGAGCCAGTAGCGACCCTTGACCCCCAAATCACCAGTAGTTCCGACCTTTCCATTGAGATTGCAGGGATGTAAAAATGAAAATAAAATCATTGTCAATTGAAAACTTTCGAGGAATAAGCAAGGTTGAGATCGACAATCTTGGGGACACCATAATTATTGCAGGCCAAAATGGGTCAGGTAAATCCTGTATATTTGACGCAATAAGACTTCTCAAAAGCTGCTATGGTGGATACCAACAAAATGAATGGCAACATTTCTTTGGGGAATTTGCAATTCAACTTCATGGAGGCTCAAGAAATCTTAATGGTTTGTTCAATGATACATCCAAGCCTTTAAAGATAAAATGTGAATTTATCCTCAGAGACAATGAAAAAGAATACATTTCCAGCAACGCCGAAAGCCTTTTAGAACAAACAATATGGCAAACATTACTACCTGAAGCCTTTCAATATGGCGGTCACCACAAGGCGCTATTTTCCGCTCAATTCAGAGAGCGACAACCTGAGGTTACTAACAGGGTATCTCAGGAACTCCCACTACTAATGGAGGCTCTTTCGAAAAACAGCACACTTGGAATTGTAACAATTGATCCTCAAGGCCACATTCACGTGGAAGACTCCCGCCTTCTTACGGTTGCATTTACCAATTACAAGCCTCGAGACATTGGCGTCATAGACTTTCATGGCGCACAGAGACACTATGGCCGAGAAACAGTTCAAGGCATCAACCTTAACCTCGAGCAAACCAATCAGCAATACAGCCAACACACCCTGTACAATTACAACAACAAATACAATAACGTAAAAAGCGAAATGGCTGGCAATTTCATCAAGGAAATTCTTGCAGAGAAAGCGTTGCCCTCCGGAGGTGACCAATCTTCTTCGCTGACGTCGACACTTAAAGAGCTTTTCGAATCATTCTTTCCGGAAAAAAAGTTTCTGGGCCCTCAACCCACGCCAGAAGGTAGCCTTTCATTTCCAGTCATCACCCCCAACGGAACTGTACATGACTTGGATGAACTTAGCTCCGGCGAGAAAGAAATTCTATACGGCTATCTTCGCATCAGAAGCTCAGCACCACGTGACTCGATTATCCTCTTAGATGAACCTGAGCTACACCTAAACCCCAGGCTAATCCGAGGACTTCCAGAGTTTTATAGAAAGCACCTTGGCGAGGCACTTAAAAATCAGTTGTGGCTGGTGACGCATTCTGACGCCTTGATTAGAGAGGCAGTAGGGAAACCGGGCTTCAATGTTTTCCATATGAGTCCATGTGGCTCAGAACAACCGGGATCATCCCAGCTGAAGGCCTTAACCGTCGGCAAAGATCTCGAGATGGCCACTGCGGACTTAGTGGGGGACTTAGCAGCATATAGGCCGGGCGGCAAAGGATTGATTTTTGAAGGTGGGGGTGACTCTGATTTTGACAAGTCCATCGCCGCCTCTCTTTTCCCCGAAGAGCTTCGAGGAATAAACTTAATTTCAGGTACAAATAAAAACCGGGTTAAGGCATTACATGAAATCCTTGCTCGCGCCTATGAACGCGGCCACCAGCCTACTAAATATTACGCAATAGTAGATCGCGACTCAGAAACAAGCCCAGATTCGGGCGGAGGGGTAAACCGATTTGAATGGGATGTATACCACATCGAAAACTACCTACTTCACCCAGAGATTATCTCCGAGGTCATTAACACCCTCAACATGGGAGAGACGCAGTGCAACAAAGACTCTGTGAGGGATAAGCTAAATCAAGCCGCACGCAAAGTAGTGCCGCAAATGATCATACGAAAAATGCGCTCACACGCCAACTCTAAGATCGTACAATCCATTGATCTAGGCTTTTCCCCAGAGACTTCTAATGTCTCTGAAGATTTACATAAAGCCATTACCCGCTCAATGGAGAGGATCAAAACTCAAGCAAACACATCTCTTCTTGAGTCAGAACTCAAAACCTTAGAGAATGATATTCGCACCGAAATGGATGAAAGCTTTACCAACGGGGCTTGGCTGCAAAACATTCCGGGACGAGACATTCTAAAACAATATATATCTATTGAAGGGATCTCCATAAACTACGAGATCTTCAGAAATCTGATCGTAGCTAAGATGGTAGAGAAAGGCTACAAGCCTGAAGGGATGAGCCGAATAATAAATCAAATAGCTAGCGACTAGCTCACACATATGAGCCATGAGATACACGGCCAACCTTACGCATCTGACGCGAAGTGAGCCATGACATTCTGGGGAGTGCGCCTCTAAACGAAACCACATTCCGTTTAGGCGAGCCAATTGCGGGTCGAGAATGGCCACTCCTGAAAAACCCATTGGACCGAGGCGTCTGAATGCTTGTAGCAGATAATGCCGACTCGTGCCGATCAAACCATACAATGCACTGACGAGATCAGGCCCAACTGGCTAATCAATGCAGGTACATGTTATGGTCAAATTTGCGCCCCCAATCAACTACTCAACCCGGGCGCCTAAGGTTACTGAGGCCTCGATAATCCGCTCTAACCAACTCCATTCCATATATCGATCGCCACGCCCCTCAGATGGGTATAACGCCGCAGCGAGTTCCAGTCACGATGGCCGGAAACACTCGGTACGCGCGGGATATCCCAATCCATTTCGAACAACCGGTCGTGGCGCAGATCGTGAAAGTGCAGATCGTCTATACCACCCATCTTGCATGCCCTAGACCAAGCCGTACCGATTGAGTCGGTATTGTAAGGAAGGATCTCAGTGCACAGGCGCGGCATGCTCTGCACAATGTAAGCGCTCCATAAACCCCACCGGTCTTAATATGGCTGGCGCGGTCAGCTAGGCGATGCGGGTGAGCAGTGCCACGGCAGCAAGGCCTTGTAATCTTCAACCGATGTCGCCGTTGGCAGGCGTTCCAGTGCGTGGCGCAGCCACGCATAGGGCTTTTGGCCGTTGGCTTTGGCAGTCTCGACCAGGCTGTAAAGTTGAGCACTGGCCGCCGCGCCCTTGGGCGTGTCGCTAAACAGCCAGTTCTTTCTTCCGATCACGAAGGGGCGAATCGCGCGTTCAGCGGCATTGTTGTCGATCGGCAGGTAACCTTCCTCGTAAGCGCTTCACCTGTTCGCTGACTTCATCGCCGATGGCATGTTTGCGGCAGCCACAAGCGCAGGTCAGTTCATGCTCAGGCAGTTCGTGGACAACTTCGATACGCGGCAAATCAGCCGGCAGCGGCTTGCGCTTGCCACGGCGTTTGGTCGGCGCAAAAACTTCCTCGTCGCCAGCCTCATCCAAGGACTCGGCAAGGCTTTCCGCTTCGTCGAAGAGTGGCAATTGTGGTGTCGCCGCATCGCCTGTTTGCTCGGTCTTGCGCCCGAACAAGCGCTGGCGCAGCAGCGCAAATTCCTCTTCGAGATGAACGATCTTGCCTTGTCGGACGCGCGCTCGTTGATCATCTGCTCAAGCAGTTGCTTGAGCAGAACAGGATCGTCAGGGAGGTTTTCGGGCATGGGAATCATGCCGTGGATTTTACCGAATCAGGCGACGTATCGAGGCGTCAAAACCTGATGGGGACGGTTGCGCCAGAGATCGAAGCCATCGAGCAGCCAGTTCAGTTACTGAACGGTCAGGACAATGGCGACGTCTGTCGGATCGGGTGAGGTTTTGAACCGCTCGGAGTACAGGCGCTTGAGCCAGAGGCAGAAGCCGTTGCGCTCCCAATACAGGATCTTCACGCGGTTGCGCGGCTTGTTGAGGAAGACGAAAAGCACCGGGTCGAACACCGCCACCTTGATATCGAGTTCGACCAGTGCGGCCAGGCCATCGATGGATTTTCGAAAGTCGACAGGCTTGGGGTAGAGGTACACTTTTTCGACTTTGGCGTCAGGTCGCATCATGTGGACGAGCTCCAGAAAAAATCGGGAGCACAGCATCAGGGATTAAGTAGGCGCTTTGAATGTGGGGTTCATGGAGCGCTTACAGCTCGCCTGCCCCTCGCATCGATCGAGACCGCCTGCAGCCCCGCGAACTGCCTGATAGCGCAGGCTAACGCCCACGGGGTATGTCTCTGCTTGGACATAGGTCATGTGATTGCTCGTTCCGATCGAGTGAGTAGAGATTCTGTTCGACAACACCGCCACTCAGCGAATGGCCGAGCTTGCTGACGGCACTCTACTCAAGTGACCTCAAACTGACCTGCTGAAAATGAATTGGGATCTCAAGGGTTATCTGTCACCTCGTATAGATTAATTGAATCCCTTAATAAATCATAAAGTGGTGGCGAATCGATAACTGCCCACCTCAAAAAAGCGGAATACTCCTGCTTCACATCCATTAACGCTTTCAAATGTTCGACTGCTAGCTCGCGCGCCGCAGGCAACTGATCATCATCGATATAAACATTAATATGCTCGACAACCTTGGCAAACCTCTTATAAACACGCTTTCGCAAATGCGTGCTAACAATTGCTTTATTCCCCGTATCATCCTCGTTAAAAATCCGTGTAAGAAGCTCAGCAGTACGCACAGCCTTTGGCTCATCCCCCACCGCTTGAATTGATATTTTTGCATACGGCGTCAAGGGAGGGGTGTGCCTAACAAGCATCAGGACGTTACAACTTAAATCAGCACAATCCAATATATCATCATAAAGATGGCGCTTAAAATTATTGCAGCGACCGCACGAATAGTAGAGATTAGCCCAATCAAATCTCTTTAAACTGCAACCTTGATGAGCTTGAAAATGTTCAACGTTGAGGGAAAGCGGCTCTTTTGTCTCACAGATATAACATTTACCGTGAAACGTCTTATCTAAAGCCTCAAGCACATCCGGGTCAGAGTAGCTTCTCTGGGCAAGCAATGACTCAGGGATAGCCTTTGATCTAACCACGTTAAACATCAGAACCTCCCTTCTTCCGAACCAGATATTTATTTTTTGATATCTCGTAAAACATTCTTGATTCATCGTCAAACGTATCAACATGAGGCGCTAGTTCTACCAGCAAGCTCTCCAGCGATTCAAGATTATCTTCTGTGGAGGCACTAAGACCGACAAGCTCAGCTATTTTTTCTTGCATCTTCTGCGAAATGGGCGGCACGCCGAGTATCGCTTCAACTATGTGCTCTAGGGAAAACAAGGAAAGGTCTTCGCACATCTTTCCAGTGGATAGATCATAAATTAATGAGTCGTCAGTAGAGCTAATAACAAATGGCGAGTGGGTCGATACAATGAACTGTACTTTCGGGAACGACCGAGTAAGAAAAGGCAAAATCTTTCGCTGAATGGATATGTGGAGATGCGCATCAATTTCATCAATCAGGACAACGCCTGAAATATCGACAGGAAGAATATTGAAATATTCCGCCCTAACTAGCAAGTCCGCATAAATATCAAAAATCGCTAAATAGCCAGAGGAAAGCGATTGAAAAGAGTATGGCGGACGGCCATCTTGCACCAAAGAAAACGACAACCCCTCATCATTAAACTCCAACCTAAGCGAGCCATCTTCAAAGAGATACCGCAGATCATCTTCAAATCGCGCAAACCATTCGTCTATTTTCGCATTTTTTGCTTTGTCGTCACGCAGCAGCGCCAGCGCCATGTTGACCTTTAAATTGACTAAGTGCTGCTCTAGATCCACACCTAAATTAGATTGGGTTGCCTGCAGCATTCTATCGGTCTTAAGTGGGGTGGCCGCTTGAACTTTTGAAATTGAAATCCTTCGCGTTGCCTCATAAAAGCGAATAATCGCATGACCGCTTTTATAATCCTGTATTAATTTAAGGCCATCGACATACGATACATCCAGCGGATAGGTGTTAGAATTGATAAAATTTCGATATTGATCTATCGTATTAATCAAACCGGGATCTTCAGCAAGTCGCACTTCAGTAACTGCTAAAGCCTGCCTATATCCAGGCAGATGCAATAGCTGCTCGCTAATAATATTTAAAGTCAACACCTTATAAAGAGACGTTAAAAAAGACGTCTTACCCGAGCCATTACGACCTATTAAGACCACATTCTTCGAAGAGAACGCAATATTTACGCTTTTACTGGTTGTAACTATTTCACCCTTGATGTTCGTAATGAAGCCTTTGGAATTCATATTGCCTCCCTTCTCTGCCATTTTCAGGCACTTCTAATTATCGCTTCGGCACCGCCGATTCACTTCAGTTTGGCTCGGCTTTAACCACATCACAATGACTGCATGACGGCCAGTGTACTGGCATTCCTAACCTTAATGTTAATCCTGAGCGGAAGCGGCGATCAGATCAGAACAAACCGTCGAGCGATGAGGGTTCCAAATTCGTGATCACCAGATCGCGAGTCACCTTCGCCCTGCCCTGCCGCTGATTAGTGTTGGTATAGCGGATATCCATGCGTTAGAAGTGGAAGCCGCGGAAGACGCGCCGGATTATTGGGGCTGCTTCGCAGCCCATCGCAGGCAAGCCAGCTCCTACAGGTGCGGCGTAGCGTTTGAAATTTAGGCTGCCGACACTGGTGCTGGCGCTGGCGCTGGTTGCCAATGATGGACTGTAGTGTGGAAAGGCATCGGGGGTTCGTTGGCCGAACTTGGGCTGGGGGTTGCCCGATCTCCCGCAGGAGGATGACTAATGATGCTGAATAGTCACGTGGGCCGGTATCCGTGAGGCGCTCTACATATTGTGTCCATGGCTTACCGAGGCTGAGGGTATAGGGCCTCATGTCGCGGCATCAGCATTCGAAGGACGTGTTTCCGGACGAACCGCGATCTCTCTTGGTAAACTAGCTGCCTTCTCTCCTCAAGCGAACAGGGCCTGTGAAGCAGGCTTAACAATCTGCCCTGCGTGCGCTGCTCGTTGCCACGGGCATTTGCTACACGCTGCACCCCGGTTACTAGATCGCAGCCTTCGCTTGCTGAAATCACCCTGAAAACCCCCAAAATTGGTACAAAACACGTTGAACGAAATGACTGCAAAATCAGGCTCAAAGCCACAAACCACGCGCCCTGAGCCGTCACGCCGCTTCAGCGTTGCACCGATGATGGACTGGACCGACCGCCACTGTCGCTTCTTCCTGCGCCTGCTTTCCAAACACACGCTGCTCTACACCGAAATGGTCACCACCGGCGCCCTGCTGCACAACGACGCCCACCGTTTCCTGCGCCATGACGTCTCCGAGCACCCGCTGGCGCTGCAACTGGGGGGCAGCGTGCCGGCCGACCTGGCCGCGTGTGCGCGCCTGGCGGAGGATGCGGGCTACGACGAGGTCAACCTGAATGTCGGCTGCCCGAGCGACCGCGTGCAGAACAACATGATCGGCGCCTGCCTGATGGCCCACCCGGCGTTGGTTGCCGATTGCGTCAAATCCATGCGTGACGCCGTGTCGACGCCGATCACCGTGAAGCACCGCATCGGCATCAATGGCCGTGACAGCTATGCCGAGTTGTGTGATTTCGTGGGTACGGTGCGCGAGGCGGGCTGCCGCAGCTTTACCGTGCATGCGCGGATCGCGATTCTTGAAGGGCTGTCGCCGAAGGAAAACCGTGAGATTCCGCCGCTGCGTTACGACGTGGCCGCGCAATTGAAAGCGGACTTCCCGGACCTGGAGATTGTACTCAACGGCGGCATCAAGACCTTGGCCGAGTGCCAGGCGCACCTTCAGACGTTCGATGGGGTGATGATGGGGCGCGAGGCGTACCACAACTCGTATGTGCTGGCTGAGGTGGATCAGCTGCTGTTTGGCAGTGATGCGCCGGTGGTCAGCCGTAGCGAGGCGATGGCGCAGTTGCGGCCTTATATCGTGGCGCATATGGAAAGTGGCGGTGCGATGCATCACGTCACCCGGCACATTCTGGGGTTGGGCCAGGGCTTCAAGGGGGCGCGGCGGTTCCGGCAGTTGCTGTCGGCAGATATTCACAAGGCGCCGGAGCCGCTGGTGGTGTTTGACCAAGCGGCGGAGTTGTTGCAGGGGCGGTAAGGTGGCCCGGCGGGCCCTATCGTCGGCAAGCCGGCTGCCACAGGGACCGCGCTGAACCTGCTCCTACCGGGATGTGTTGAAGCTTTCAAGGGCGGTGGGGAACCTCGTGCTGGCTGGTGACTCGAATCATCACCTTCGACAATTCGCCACCGCCCCAATGGCCCCTTGAGCGGCCGTCGGGGCTCGGGTAATGTCGAGACATCGCACAGGACAGAGCACGCCATGACTTCCAAGCTGGAACAACTCAAGCAGTTCACCACCGTTGTCGCCGACACCGGGGACCTGGACGCCATCACCCGCCTCAAGCCGGTGGATGCCACCACCAACCCGTCGCTGTTGCTCAAGGCTGCCGCCATCCCGGGCTATGCCGAGCTGCTCAAGCAGGTCAAAGGCGACGCCAAGGGCAATGTCGACCTGGCCTGCGACAAGTTCGCCGTGGCCGTGGGCGCGGGTATTCTCAAGGCGATCCCGGGGCGTATCTCCACGGAAGTGGATGCTCGCCTGTCGTTCGATGAGCCGGCACTGCTGAACAAGGCCCGCCAGCTGATCGGGCTGTATGAAGCGGCTGGGGTGCCCAAAGATCGCGTGCTGATCAAGCTGGCCTCCACCTGGGAAGGCATCCGTGCTGCCGAGAAGCTTGAGAAGGAAGGCATCCAGACCAACCTGACCCTGCTGTTCTCGTTCGCCCAGGCACAAGCCTGCGCCGATGCCGGGGTGTTCCTGATTTCGCCGTTCGTGGGCCGTATCTACGACTGGTACAAGAAAAGCACCGGCCAGGAGTATGTCGGTGCCGAGGACCCGGGCGTGCAGTCCGTCACGCGCATCTACAACTATTACAAGGCCAACGGTTACGACACCGTGGTCATGGGCGCCAGCTTCCGCAATATCGGCCAGATCGAGCAACTGGCCGGCTGCGATCGCCTGACCATCAGCCCGGAGCTGCTGCAGCAACTGAGCGATGACCAGGGCGAGTTGCCGCGCGCACTCAAGCCGGGCAATGCCGGCGAGGCCAAGCAGGTGCTGAGCGAAAGCCAGTTCCGCTGGGCCATGAACGAAGATGCCATGGGCACCGAGAAGCTGGCCGAGGGCATTCGCCAGTTTGCGCGCGACCAGGAGAAGCTGGAAAAGCTGATGGCTGACAAAGCCTGACACAAATCTGGTTTGCCAGGCGGGCGGGAAATGTTCAGCATTTTCCGCCCGTTTTGTTTCACTCCCGCCGAAACGGGCCTTTCAGACACCAGAGCTGTTGATGACCCTCACCTCCTTGCCCCTCGTTCTCGCCGGCCCGGTACTGCGCCGCCTGGAGCCACAGCGCCTGGCCATCTGGCTAGTCGGCAGCCAACCGTTGCAACCCGAGTTCATCATGGATAGCGCGGCCAAGATGGGGTGCCAGGTCATCCCGATCGGCCAGCATGCTTTTATTCACCTGCTGGACATCCATTTCGCCCAACCCCTGCCCTGTAACGTCGCCATCGAATACGACCTGCTGGTCAACGGCCAAGGCATCGCCGACTGGGCGCCACACCTGCTCTACCCTGGCAGCCAGCGGCCGAGCCTGGTGCTGCGCGGTCGCCTGGAGCAGCTACTGCACGGCTCGTGCCGCAAACCCCATCACCCAGCCGCCGATGGCCTGCTGTGCGCCGACCGCTTGCTGGCAGCCTGCGAGCCTGAAGCGCGCCCTGCTGTGCTGCTGATGACCGGCGACCAGGTTTATGCCGATGACGTTGCCGGCCCGATGTTGCGGGCCATTCATTCGCTGATCGAGTGCCTCGGCCTGTTCGATGAGCAGCTGCAAGGCGCCGTGGTCGCCGACAGCCAGTCGCTCTACCAACACCCTGCCAGCTATTACCACCGCGCCGACCTGCTGCCCGCCCAGGAACGCAACGAAACATTGCGCGAGCGCTTCTTTGGCGGCAAGCGCAAACCGATATTCTCGTCCAGCAATGCCGACAACCACCTGGTGACGTTCGCCGAGGTCATGGCCATGTACCTGCTGGTGTGGTCGCCCGTGCCCTGGCAACTGGTCAGCCTGCAGATGCCCGCAGGCCTCGCCGCGCCGCACCAGGCGCGCTACCGCGCAGAACTGCCGTTGATCGAGGCGTTTGCCGCCAACTTGGGCCAGGTAGCGCGGGTAATGGCGCACCTGCCCTGCCTGATGATTTTCGACGATCACGACATCACCGACGATTGGAACCTCTCGGCGCAGTGGGAAGAAACCGCCTATGGCCACCCCTTCTCGCGGCGGATCATCGGTAATGCCCTGCTCGGTTACCTGCTGTGCCAGGCCTGGGGCAACGACCCGGATAGCTGCACGGCCCTGGCCGAGCAATACCAGGCGCTCGCCCGCCCGCACCTGGACCGCCAGGCGCAAGACCAACTGATCGGTGACCTGCTGCGTTTCCAGGGCTGGCAGTTCAGCCTGCCCAGCAACCCGCCGCTGCTGGTGCTGGACACGCGCACGCGCCGCTGGCGCAGCGAGAGCGACCTGGCCAAACCCTCCGGCCTGCTCGACTGGGAGGCGCTGAGCGAACTGCAGCAAGCGTTGCTCGACCACCCTTCGGCGATCATCGTGTCACCGGCGCCGATCTTCGGGGTCAAGCTGATCGAAACGGTACAGAAGCTGTTCAGCTGGCTGGGCTACCCGCTACTGGTGGATGCCGAAAACTGGATGGCCCACCGCGGCGCCGCCCAGGTGATCCTGAACATCTTCCGCCATTCGCGCACGCCTGGGCATTACGTGGTGCTGTCGGGCGATGTGCACTACTCGTTCGTCTACGAGGTTTTGATTCGCCATCGCCAGCGTAGCCCGCACTTGTGGCAGGTCACCAGCAGCGGGATCAAAAATGAATTTCCGCGACGGCTGCTGGATGTGCTCGACCGGCTCAACCGCTGGCTGTATTCGCCGCGCTCACCGCTCAACTGGTTTACTCGGCGACGGGAAATGGAGGTGGTACCGCGTACACCTAGCCATAGCAAGGCCGGGGAGCGGTTGTGGAACAGTGCGGGGTTGGGGCAGGTGTTCTTTGATGAACAGGGGCGGCCGGCACGGGTGTTTCAGCTGAATGCTGATGGCGCCGAGGCGACGGAGTTTGCGCGGCGGGAGTGATTGGGCGGGGGTACTTTATAGGGCTTGCCGGCCTCTTCGCGGGGCAAGCCCGCTCCCACAAACTGGACTGCCCCCCACGGGTTGGATTGGTGTCCAACTTCTTGGGGGAAGTCCAAACCCAAGGCTCCTGTGGGAGCGGGCTTGCCCCGCGAAGAGGCCCTTGCGGACGAACAATCAGGACCGCTCTAGCGCACTCACCAGGTCGTGGAAGGCTTCACGGTTGGAGTCATTCAAGCCCATGAGAATCTTGTGCGCCTCCAGCACCTTGGAACGCACCACGTCTTCGTTCTGATCTTGCGAAGGCAGATCGGTCAGGCACTCCGGGCATGGCACTGGGCGGTCGACGATGTTGAACACCTGATCGAACCCCATGGATTGCAGCAGCCGCGAAATATCCGGGTTGGTGGTGACCACGGTCGGCAGCAAGCCGACTTTCTGGCGCGACAGGATCGACAGCTTCGCCAGCAGGCCCAGCGTGGTGCTGTCGATGCTCTCGGTTTCCGTCAGGTCGATGACGATGGCCGAGAAATTCAACGCGGTGAAGATTTTCTCGATCGTCGCATCCAGCGCCGAACACAGCGTCAGGCGCACTTCACCGACGAACTTCAGAACGAAGGTACCACTCTGCTCGGCGAACTGGATTCTACCGGTACTCATTGAAGGTTCCTGCTCAACACCATTAGGGCGATATCATCCGGCATCTCCCCAAGCGTAGCCAATCCAAATCGTTGGCGCAGCCCATCCAGGCTGCCACCCGCTGCCTTGACGATTTCCGGCAAGGCGGCCTCTTTATCTTTGAGCGTGTCACCTGGCAAAAGGTCCAGGATGCCATCGGACATCAGGCTCAGGCTGAATTGCGGTGGCAGCTCCATCACAAGGTCCTGATAGGTGGCTTCGTCGAACAAACCCACCGGCAGGCCACGGCCTTCCAGGTAGCGGGCCTGGCCCGGGGTATACAGCACCGGCAGCGGCAGGTGGCCGCCAACGGCGTAGGTCAGCAGGCCGGTATCTTCGTCGATCACCCCGCCAACCATGGTCACGTGCTTGCCCAGCTTGGAGTTGATCAAGCCACGGTTGATGTGGCTGAGCACTTCCGAGGGTTTGAATTCGCGCAATTTGCTGTTGCGCTTGAATTCGAACATCAGCCGGGTGGTCATGAATTTCAGCAACACGGTGACGAATGCCGATGACGCGCCATGCCCGGAAACATCGGCCAGATAAAACGCAATGCGCCGATCATCCACACGGAAATAGTCGGTGAAGTCGCCAGACAGGTACAGCGACGGGATGATCTGATGCTCGAAGGCGAACTCCCCGACAGCCCAGGGGCTCTCCGGCAGCATGTTCATCTGCACCTGCCGACCGGCGGTCTGGTCCTCCTGCAACAGGTGCAGGCTGGCCTCCAGTTCGCGGTTGGCCGCTTCGAGCTTGTCGCGGTAACGCTGGTTTTCCACCACCAGGCGCGAACGGTCGAGCGCTCGGCGCACCGAGTGCTCGAGCACGGCAAGGTCTTCCAGCGGCTTGATCAGGTAGTCCGCCGCGCCAAGGCGCAAGGCCTCGACCGCGTCGCTCATCACGCCGGCACCCGATACCACGATCACCGGCAACTGCGGGGCACGCTCGCTGACCTGGCGGATCAGTTCGAGGCCGCCCATCTGCGGCATGCGCAGATCGCAGATCACGAGGTCGGGCTGGTGTTCTTCAAAGACCTGGAGCCCCTGCTGGCCATTACTGGCCTGGAGGACGCTGAAGCCACTGTCTTCCAGATAGGCGGCGAGGCTCGCACGGACCACGTCGTCATCATCGATGATCAGCAGCGTTGCACTGATTTTCTGCATGTGGGCGAACGGCGCCGATTTGGGTTGGTGCAGGGGCGTCTGCAAGGCTGACATCCGGCTGCTGGAATACTCTGTGGTAACACTCTACTTGAGTTGTAGGCCAAGAAGGCGGCCCAGGCAACCGTCAGAGGTACCTTGTAAGGCGCAGACGGTACTCCCATCCGCCAGGCGTTTCAAGCATGCGTGGGTCGAGTTCGATGCTCTTTGCAGGCGAAATCACCGGGAGTTATAAGAAAGGTGACTTGTGTAACCCAATGAGCAGGATGTCGCACGCCGGCGAAGCCCTTAAATCGATGAGAAACGCGGCTTCATCCGCATGCGCATCCTCGCCATGCATTGATCTGTTACGAAAAAGGCGACCCGAAGGTCGCCTTTTCAGCACAGGCCTGACTCAGAAATCGTCTTCGACCTCGCCATCCTTCACCTTGAACTCACGGTTCTGCAGGTAGGCGTTGCGAATGAAGATGTATTTGTCACCCTGAATCAGCTTTTCTGCCGACAGCAGGCTGGCGCGTGTATCAACGATATCCAGGGCGAAGATCGAGTTGCGGGTCGGCACGTGGTCGATGTAGCGGTACGGCTTGGTGTAGCTGTCCGGGTACTTGGCCAGGCCGTCACGCACGGTGCTTGGGCCAAGCAGAGGGATGACCACATACGGGCCGCTGGGTACGCCCCAATAGCCGAGGGTCTGGCCGAAGTCTTCGTCGCTGCGCTGCAGGCCCATCTTGGTGCCCACGTCGAAGAAACCGCCGAGGCCGAAGGTGGTGTTGACGATCAGCCGCGCCGTGTCCACGCCCGCAGCATGCGGTTTGAGCTGCAGCACGTTGTTGGCCAGGTTGGTGACATCGCCCAGGTTGCGGAAGACGTTGTGAATGCCATCCTCGAGGAACTGGGGAGTTACTGCCTGGTAGCCCTGCGCCAATGGCTTGAGGGCATAGGTGTCGAGGACATCATTGAAACGGAAGATCGGCCGGTTGACCGTCTCCCAGGGATCCTCCTCGGTGGCTGCCTGAGTGGCTGCCACGGGTGCCAGCAGCAAGCTGGCACAGACACAGGCCTGGGTGACTCGCTCGATCACACCGGCACCGATCCTACGCATAGATGTTTCTCCATCGAATTTCTCGGCCGCAAGCGCAACAGGTGCGCCGCTGGTAAGGCGGCAGTATAGAGGCTTGCGGGCTGATAAACAGCTTTACACGTTTTTGCTCAATATTTTGTGAACATGGGTTGAGCGTCATAGGCCCGTAACAATGACCGCATAGCCTGCGAAATATTTCAGGGAAGTTGCCATGCACGATGCGCCCGCCTTTACCGCTGTGCTGTTCGGCCTGCGCGGTTGCCTGGTCCAGGCCGCCAGCGGCAGCCCCCTGCCTGCCCCCGGGGCCCTCGACACCCTCGCCGGCCTGCGCCGCCAGCAGGTGCCGTGCATCTGGCTCGACGACCTGAGCAGCACCCAGGGCAAACGCCTGGCCAGCGTGCTACCCGACTGGTTGCCGGGGCACGTGGCCAATGGCGTGCGCTGGCCGGCGCCCAACGCCTGCTGGCAGGCACTGATGGCAATCGACAGCCGATGCCTGGACGGCTGCGTACTGGTCAGCGGTGAACCGCGCCTGCTGCAGTCGGGCCTGAACGCGGGTTTGTGGACCATTGGCCTGGCTGCCTGCAGCCCATCCTGCGACCTAGGCTCGCAGGCGTGGCAAGGCATGAGCCAACAGGAACAAGAGCTGGCCCGCGGCAAGGCCACGCTGGAGCTGTTCCGCTTGGGCGTGCACTCGGTGATCGACCACCTCGAAGCGCTGGACACCTGCCTGACCGACATCGCCTTGCGCCGGCGCAAAGGTGAAAAACCCTGACACAGCACCCTTGATACGGATCATGCAAAGCACCGGCGAGTGGATTACGCTGAAGACAGGCACGAACCTTTGCCGCTTCGCTGAGGTCCATGCCTTGCCAAGCCATTGATGGAGAACAACCAATGCCTGCCCGCGAATTGCAAGAGCGCCTGAACAGCTTGCGCGAGCAACTGGATCGAAACGTTCCGCTTACCGATGAAGAACTGGCCGCGCTACACGAGGAAGCCAGGCAGATCGAGGCGCAACTGAAGCTTGAAGAAGCCACGCCGGACAATAACGTGGTGGACGGTGTCAACCTGGCCATAGAGCGCTTCGAGGCCGACCACCCGGACCTGACCGCGACCCTGCGCAGCATTGTCAACTCGCTGCACAGCATGGGCATCTGACAAACGCTGGGGCCGCTTCGCGGCCCTTTCGCGACACAAGGCCGCTCCCACAGGCTATTCGCTGCGCGGTGTACCTGTAGGAGCGGGCTTGCCCCGCGAATGGGCCGAAAAACGGCTCCAGTCATGTCAGAACTACTGCCGAACCAACCGCACATTCTCCGGGGTGATTGCCGCTGTGCTGCGGTACGGGTTGATGTCCAGCCCACCCCGGCGCACATACCGCGCGTATACGGTCAGATGCTCAGGCTGCAGCAGGTTTTTCAAGTCCAGGTAGATCCGCTCCACGCACTGCTCGTGGAAGTCGGCATGCTGGCGGAAGCTGATCAGGTAAGTCAGCAGGCTGGCAGGGTCCAGCGCCCGGCCCTTGTACTCGACCACCACGCTGCCCCAGTCTGGCTGGCCCGTCACCGGGCAGTTGGACTTGAGCAGGTGGCTGTGCAGGGTTTCTTCCACTACCCGTTCCGGGTCGCAGCGCAGCAGCTCTGGCTGTGGCTGTTCGTAGTTGCTGATGGCCACGTCCAGCGCATCGATGCACTGCCCTGGCAACGCCACAACACCCTGCGCCTCCACCTCTGCCAACGTACGCACCTTCACACCCACCGGCTTGCCGGCAGCGGCCGACAAATCCTTTTCAAGGCAGGCCTGCAGCTCAGCGATGGAAGCGAATGCGGTCTGGTTCAGCGAGTTCAGGTAGAGCTTGAATGACTTCGACTCGATGATGTTCGGCGAATCGGCAGGGATGGCGAACTCACCGATCGCCACCACCGGCTTGCCCGACGGCAGCAGCCAGGACAGTTCGAAGCAGTTCCAGTAATCCACGCCTTGCCACGGCAGAGTCTGGGCGGTAACCCCCAGCTCGGCCCACTTGGCCGTGCGCGGGATCGGGAACAGCAGCGAGGGCGTGTAGGTGGCGATGTACTCGCTGGACTTGCCCAGCGGGGAATGTTCGGCGGCGGGATGCATGCAAACTGACCTGAAGGTTTGGAAATGCCCTTAGTCTACCGTTTTTACACCCCGCCTTGCAGCGCAAGTCACTCGATGGTCAGCGGCCCGACCATGCCAGCTTGGTAATGCCCCGGTACGTTGCAGGCGAACTCGATGGGCGCCGACTGGCGGAAAGTCCAGGTCAGCTCGGCACGCTGGCCCGGCTGCACCAGCACGGTGTTGCCAGCGTGATGGCCGTGATCACCGTGATTCATCTGGCCGTGGTCCATGCCATCGTGGTTCATGCCGGCAGTGAACAGCTTGCCCTGCATGGCGACCATTTCTTTCTGGTGCTCGGCGTGCATGGCCTTGTCGCCCAGGTTGAATTCGTGGGGCAGCTGGCCTTTGTTGATCAGGACAAAGCGCACAGTCTCACCCGCCTTGACCTTGAGGCTCTGGGGCTCGAAGGCGATGTCCTTCAACACCACCTCGACCGTGCGGGTGGCCTTCGCCGCCGGGGCGGGCTCGCCAAAGGCGAAGCTTTTGCCACCGTCTGCGAGGCTGGGCAGGCTGACCAGGGCAAGGGCGGCGGCGATGAACAGGTGTTTCATGATGACTCCAGAACTTACAGCAGGGATAGGCCACTTTAGAAAGCGCTGACTGGCAGCTGGCTGACGGGAAGATTACAACTTTGTCAGCTTGGCCGGCGGCTGGGATAGTCACGTATCATTTCAGACATCACACCTGTACCTGTGGGCACTGCATGAAACTGCTGATCGTCGAAGACCAGGCCCGCACCGGCCAGTACCTGAGCCAGGGCCTCAGTGAAGCGGGCTTTGCCACCGAACTGGCTGCCGACGGCGAAACCGGCCAGCACCTGGCCCTGAGCGGCGATCACGACCTGCTGATCCTCGACGTGATGCTGCCAGGCCGTGATGGCTGGCAGATCCTCCAGGCCGTGCGCCAGGCCGGCCTGGACACGCCGGTGCTGTTCCTCACCGCGCGCGACGCCGTCGAGGACCGCGTGCACGGCCTGGAGCTGGGCGCCGACGACTACCTGGTCAAACCGTTTGCCTTTTCCGAATTGCTGGCCCGGGTCCGCAGCCTGCTGCGCCGCGGTGCCAGCCCCAGCCAAGACACCACCCTCGCCCTGGCCGACATGCGCCTGGACCTGATCCGCCGCCGCGCCGAGCGCGCAGGCCAGCGCATCGACCTCACCGCCAAAGAGTTCGCCCTGCTCGAATTGCTGCTGCGCCGCCAGGGCGAAGTCCTGCCCAAGTCGCTGATCGCCTCCCAGGTGTGGGACATGAATTTCGACAGCGACACCAACGTCATCGAGGTCGCCATCCGCCGCTTGCGCTTGAAGATCGATGACCCGCACCCCAACAAGTTGATCCACACCGTGCGCGGCATGGGTTACGTACTCGAAGAGCGCAACGACTGATGCGCAGGCTTTCCCTCGGCAGCCGCCTGGCATTGCTGTTCGCCGCCTGTACCGCAGCCGTTTCACTAGGTGCCGGGCTACTGTTCAACCGCGCCAGCGAACAGCACTTCATTGAACTCGACCAGCAATTGCTCGAATCGCGTCTGTCGCTGCTGCGTGGTCAACTCTCGGGGCTGGAACGCCCCAGCGACCTGCAAGCCCTGCTGCCAGCCTTGCGCAACGAGCTCAGCCACCAGGCCGACCTGGCCTTGCGCATCACTGGCAACGATGGCCGCGCATGGTACGCCAGCCGCAACGCATTGCCCGATGCCCCCACCGCCTCGGGCCTGTCGACCTTGCATGCGGGCGGCGTCGACTACCGCAGCCTGGCCGTGCGGCTGAACCCTGAGGCCCGGCTGACCCTGTTTCTCGATATCACCCACCATCAGCATTTCCTGCAGGGCATGCAGCGCCTGATTTGGTTGACGGTGGGCCTGTCGGCACTGGCCACGGCGCTGCTCGGTGCCTGGGCCGCACGCCGCGGGCTGCAGCCGTTGCGGCAGATGGGCCAGGTGGCTGCCAGCGTTTCGGCGCGCTCGCTGACCACACGCCTGCCCGTCGCACAGATGCCCGAAGAGCTGGCAGCGCTGGCCAGCACGGTGAATGCGATGCTGCAGCGCTTGGAAGACGCCTTTCAGCGCCTTTCGGCGTTTTCCGCCGACATCGCCCATGAACTGCGCACGCCGCTGTCCAACCTGCTGACCCACACCCAGGTCACCCTCACCCGCCCGCGCAGCCTGGAAGACTACCGCGAGGCCCTGCATGGCAACTTGGAAGAACTGCAAGGGATGGCGCAGATGATCAACGACATGTTGTTCCTGGCCAAGGCCGACCATGGCCTGCTGGTGCCAGGGCAGGCGGCGCTGGCGTTGCACGACGAGGTTGATGCATTGCTCGAGTACTACGCACCGCTGGCCGAAGAGGGCGCGGTAACGCTGGTGCGCGAAGGTGAAGCGACCCTGCAGGGCGACCGGCACATGCTGCGCAGGGCGTTGTCCAACCTGCTGGACAATGCCTTGCGGTTTACCCCGGAGGGCGGGGAAATACGCGTGACGCTGGCGCCTGGGTCAAGCATCTGCGTGGCCAATACCGGCATGCCGATTGAGCCTGCTGCATTGCCTCGGCTGTTTGATCGGTTTTACCGGGTGGACCCGTCGCGGCGGGAAGGCTGCAGCGAACATGCGGGGCTCGGGTTGGCGATTACCCGCTCGATCATCCAGGCCCATGGTGGGAGTATCCGGGCGGAGTGTGGGGGTGGCTGGACGCGGTTCTTGATCGAGTTCAGCGAAAATCATTAGATCGCGGGGCTGCCCTGCAGCCCATCGCCGGCAAGCCAGCTCCTACAGGTACAGCAGCGTCATCAAGTGCTGCACTGACCGCGGGGCTGCTTTGCAGCCCATTGCCGGCATGCCGGCGCCTACAGGTACAACAGCGTCATCAAGTGCTGCACTGTACCTGTGGGAGCCGGCTTGCCGGCGATAGGCCGTCAATGACGCTTCAGACCGCCAGCCCGATCGCCGGCTGCACCTGCGAAGCCCGATACGCAGGATAAATGGTCGCCAGGAAGCTCATCACCAAACCCGCCGTACAGATGATCGCCACATCCCCCCACTGCAGCTCGGACGGCAGACTGCTGATGAAGTACACATCCGACGTGAAGATGTGCTGCCCGCTCACCCGCTCCAGCCAGCCGACAATCTGGCTGACATTGAACGCGGCGATCACCCCCAGCACACCACCAATCAAGGTACCGACAATGCCGATCAGGCTGCCCTGAACCATGAAGGTGGCCATGATCTGTGCCGGCGTGGCCCCCAGGGTGCGCAGGATGGCGATGTCCGGCCCCTTGTCGTTCACCACCATCACCAGGGTGGCGATGATGTTGAATGCCGCCACGGCGATGATCATCATCAGCAACAGGCCGATCATGGTCTTTTCCATCTTCATGGCGCTGAACAGGCTGCCCTGGGTGTGCGACCAGTCATCGGCGCGGTAGGCATCGCCCAGGCCGGCCGCGATGGCCTTGGAAACCTGTGGCGCGGCATACAGATCATGCAGTTTCAGGCGCACGCCCTGCACCTGGCCCGGTGCCCAGCGCTGCATCTCGCCGGCGTCGGCCACATGCATGTACGCCTGCGAGCCATCCAGCTCGGCGCCTACCTTGAAGATACCGACCACCGTCAGGCGCTGCATGCGCGGGGTGATGCCGCCCGGCTCCTTGCTGATTTCCGGCACGATCAGGGTCAGCTTGTCACCGGTATTGAGGCGGAAACGCCGCGCGGTCAGCTCGCCGATGACCACACCGTATTCACCCGGCTGCAAGGCCTGCAGGCGGCCCTGGACGATGTGCTGGCCAACGATCGAGACGTTGCCCTCCTCGGCCGGGTCGATGCCGCTGACCTGGATCGGCTGCATGGCGCCCTTGTAGGAGAGCATGCCCTCCATCTCGGTGATCGGCGCGGCGGCCACAACCGCGGGGTTCTGCAGGGCAGCGTCAGCGGCCTTGCGCCAGTCGTCCAGCGGCTGCACGCCGAGGATGCTGGCATGCGGCACCAGGCCGAGGATGCGCGAGCTCATTTCGCGCTGGAAGCCGTTCATCACCGACAGCACCACGATCATCGCCAGCACGCCCAGCGACAGGCCGATCATCGAGGTCATCGAGATGAACGAGATGAAATGGTTGCGGCGCTTGGCACGGGTGTAGCGCGCACCGATGAACAAGGGCAAGGGTCTGAACATGTAAAACACCCAATGAAAAAGTTGCGGGGCGGCTCAGGCCACCCCGTGCAAGCGGCTCAGATCGCCACCAGGTGACCGTCGTCGAGTTTCAGCACGCGGTCCATCTGGCGCGCCAGGTTGAGGTCATGGGTCACCACCAGGAACGCCGTGCGCGAAGAGCTGGAAAGCTCCTGCATCAGCTCCTGGATGCCCTGGGCGGTGTGGTGGTCCAGGTTGCCGGTCGGCTCGTCGAGCATCACCAGGCCCGGGCGGTTGACCAGCGCACGGGCAATCGCCACGCGCTGGCGCTCACCGCCGGACAGCTCGGCAGGCTTGTGATGCAGGCGGTGGCCCAGGCCCACACGCTCCAGCAGTGCTTGCGCGCGCTCGCGGGCTTCGGGGATGGCGGTGCGGCCGATCAGCAGCGGCATGCACACGTTCTCCATCGCGGTGAACTCGGGCAGCAGGTGGTGGAACTGGTAAACGAAGCCCAGCTCACGGTTGCGCAGCAGGCCGCGCGCGCGCTCGCCCAGCGCCGACAGCTCTTCGCCGGCCAGCCAGACGCTGCCCTGGGTCGGCCGGTCGAGGCCGCCCAGCAGGTTGAGCAAGGTACTCTTGCCCGAGCCCGAACTGCCAACGATGGCCACCCGCTCACCGGCGTGCAGCTCAAGGTTGAGCCCGGACAGCACCTTCACCGACTCCGGGCCCTCGTCGTAGGACTTGCCCAGGTTGCGGCAGCTCAGAACGGCTTTATCACTCATGCGCGACTCACTCATAACGTAGCGCCTCTGCAGGCTGGGTGCGCGCCGCACGCCAGGCCGGGTACAGGGTGGCGAAGAAACTCAGGACCAGCGCCGCACCGCAGACCATGTACACGTCCTGGGACTGGATCTGCGACGGCAGGTAATCGATGAAATACACGTCGGCGTTGAGGAATTTGTGCCCGATCAGCTTCTCGATGCCGGCGATCGCTGCGCTGACATTGAGCGCGGCGACGATGCCGACCACAGCGCCGATCAGTGTGCCAATCACCCCGATCACCGTCCCCTGGACCATGAAGATGGCCATGATCTGCCCAGGTGTGGCGCCCAGGGTTCGCAGGATGGCGATGTCACCGCGCTTGTCGTTGACCACCATCACCAGGGTGGAAATGATGTTGAACGCCGCCACCGCGACGATCAGCAACAGCAGCAGGCCGATCATGGCCTTCTCCATGCGGATCGCCTGGTACAGGTTGCCGTGGGTACGGGTCCAGTCGCGGCTGTAGTACTCCTGTTCGCCCAGCTGCTGGGCGATGCTCCAGGCCACACGTGGCGCCTGGAACAGGTCGTCGAACTTCAGGCGCAGGCCCTGCACCTGGTCCGGCTTCCAGCGGTGCAGGCGGGACAGGTCGGCGATGTTGGTCAGGCCCAGGTAGCCGTCGATTTCGCCAGCACCGACGTGGAATGTGCCCACCACGGTGAAGCGCTTCATGCGCGGGAACATGCCGGCCGGCGTGACGCTGACTTCCGGGGCGACGAAGGTCAGCTTGTCGCCGATGGCCACCCCCAGCTTGGCGGCGGCCTTGTCGCCGATCATGATGCCCCACTCGCCCGGCGCCAGCTGGTCAAGGCGGCCTTGCTGGATGAAGTTGTCGATGATCGACACCTCACGTTCGCGGGCCGGGTCGATGCCGTTGAGCAGCACCTTCTGCACCTTGCCGTCATGGGTCAGCAGGCCCTGCATCTGGGTGTAGGGCGCTACCGCCAGCACCTGCGGATTCTGCTTTACTTGTTGAGCAAGGGCGGGCCAGTCGTTGATCGGCTGGCCGCTCTCGAGCGTGGCGTGAGGGACCATGCCGAGCACGCGGGTACGCATCTCGTGGTCGAAACCGTTCATCACCGAGAGCACCACGATCATCACCACCACGCCCAGGGCGAGGCCGATCATCGAGGTCAGGGATATGAACGAGACGAAGTGGTTACGGCGCTTGGCACGGGTGTAACGCGTACCGATGAATGCGAAAAGAGGTCTGAACATGTCGGGGCTTGTTCGGATGAAAGGGAACGTCCTTGTGGCGAGGCGCCTGTGGCGGCTTTACACTCGGACCACCGCCGCTACCATGGGTTCGCCATGACGACATTAGACGAAGAAGATCGCCGCGAATACTACCGCATCGAAGATCGGATCGCACTGGAAATCAGCCCCTTGAGCGCGGCCGAAGCCCTTGAGCCAGAACTGTTGCAGGATGATTCGCCGTTGTTCAACCTGCTCAGCGAGCTGCACCTGTCCGACTTCGAGTCGCAGCACCTGCTGCGCCAGCTGAGCGACAAGGACCGCACACTGGCTGCCTTTCTGCGGGCACAGAGCAAGCGCCTGGACCTGCTCAGCGCAGTGGTCGCGCAAACCTTGCTCGGCGAGATCGGCCAGCCGCAACGGGTGATTATCTCCGAAGGCGGCATCGAGTTCGCGCAGCGTCAGCAGATCGCCCCCGGCACCCGGGTCAGGGTGAAGATGGTGCTGATGCCCCGCGCCCACGGTTTGCTGCTGCGCGGCAAGGTCACCCACTGCGACCCGCAGCCCGACGGCAGTTTCGAACTGGGCACCGAATTCACCGACATGACCGACGCCCAGCGCCAGTTGCTGGCCCGCTACATCCTGCAGCGCCAACAGCAGCAACGGCGCCAGCAGTTGGAACAGAGCGACCCCGCCCCCTGAGCCTTTTCATTCTTGACCTGAAGGAACGAACGTGACCCTTATCTACGGCCACCGCGGCGCCAAGGGCGAAGCGCCCGAGAACACCCTGCACAGCTTCCGCCAGTGCCTGTCCCACGGCGTCAACCGCTGCGAACTGGACCTGCACCTGTCGGCCGACAACGAGCTGATGGTCATTCACGACCCTAGCCTCAAACGCACCACCGGAAGGCGTGGCAAGGTCGTCGAACACCCGGCTGCCGACCTGGTCACCTACGACGCACGCAAGGGCGGCCCGGGCCATATGCAGCCCTGCCCTATCCCACGGCTGGAAGAACTGTTCGAAAAATGCGCCTTCGAGCACTGGCAGCTGGAGGTCAAGAGCGCCTCGCGCACCCGCGCCGCCACCACCGTGTTGGCCATCCGCGAACTGGCCCAGCAGTACGGCCTGTTGGACAAAGTGACCATCACCTCGAGTTCACGGGAAGTACTGGGCGCCGCGCTGGAGCTGGTGCCGGACGTGAAGCGCGGGCTGGTCGCCGAGTACGCCTGGCTCGACCCGCTGAAGGTCGCGCAGAACTATGGCTGCGAGCTGCTGGCATTGAACTGGACACTGTGCACCCCCGAGCGCCTGCTCAAAGCGCAGGGCCAGGGTTTGCATGTGTCGGTATGGACGGTCAACGAACCGGCACTGATGCGCCGGCTTGCTGATTTTGGCGTGGACAGCCTGATTACAGACTTTCCCGGTTTGGCCAAGACCACCCTCGGGTAGGGCTGAAATCGGTCTCCCCGACCGGCTCAGGCCACCGGCCGGAGCCGCTTAAAAAAGCCGGTTCAGGCCGTCGTAGGCAGCTACCCGATAGGCTTCGGCCATGGTCGGGTAGTTGAACGTGGTGTTGACGAAATACTTCAGGTTATTCAGCTCGCCCGGCTGGTTCATGATCGCCTGGCCGATGTGGACGATTTCCGAAGCCTGGTAGCCGAAGCAGTGCACGCCAAGGATTTCCAGGGTTTCGCGGTGGAACAGGATTTTCAGCATGCCTTGCGGCTCGCCGGCGATCTGCGCACGCGCCATGCTCTTGAAGAACGCCTTGCCCACTTCGTACGGCACCTTGGCCTGGGTCAGCTCCTGCTCGTTCTTGCCGATCGAGCTGATCTCCGGAATCGTGTAGATACCGGTCGGCACGTCGTTGACGAAGCGCCAGCTGCCGTTGTCGACAATGCTGCCGGCCGCCGAACGGCCCTGGTCGTGGGCAGCGCTGGCCAGGCTTGGCCAGCCGATCACGTCACCGGCGCCGTAGATATTCGGCACGGCGGTGCGGTACGCCTCGTCGACTTCGATCTGGCCACGGCTGTTGACCTTGATACCGATGTTTTCCAGGCCCAGCTTGTCGGTGTTGCCGGTACGGCCGTTGCACCACAGCAAGGCGTCGGCCTTGATCTTCTTGCCCGACTTCAGGTGCAGGATCACACCGTTGTCCAGGCCTTCGACCCGCTCGTACTCCTCGTTGTGGCGCACGGTGATGTTGTTGTTGCTGAAGTGGTAGCTCAGCGCCTGGGAAATTTCCGAGTCGAGGAAGCTCAGCAACTGGCCACGGTTGTCGACCAGCTCGACCAGCACACCCAGGCCGCTGAAGATCGAGGCGTATTCGCAACCGATCACCCCGGCGCCGTAAACGATCAGCTTGCGCGGGGTATGGCTCAGGCTGAGGATGGTGTCGCTGTCGTAGACGCGCGGGTGGTGGAAGTCGATGTCGGCCGGGCGATAAGGGCGCGAGCCGGTAGCGATGATGATGTGCTTGGCGTTGAGCTTTTCTACCACACCATTGGGGCACACCACTTCGATGGTCTGCTCGTCGGCAAAGCTGCCAGTGCCGAAGAACAGGTCGACGCGGTTACGGGCGTAGTAGCCGGTACGCGAAGCGACCTGCTTGGAGATCACCTTCTCGGCGCTTTTGAGCACGTCCGGGAAGGAGAACCAGCGCGGCTCACCGATGGCACGGAACATCGGGTTGGTGTTGAACTGCATGATCTGCCGCACCGAGTGACGCAGTGCCTTGGACGGGATGGTGCCCAAGTGGGTGCAGTTGCCACCGACCTGGCGACGGCTGTCGACCATCGCCACCTTGCGCCCTGCTTTGGCGGCGTTCATTGCCGCGCCTTCTCCGGCCGGGCCGGAACCCAACACCACTACGTCGTAGTTGTAGACAGCCATGCGTACTCCTTCAGAACTGGCCCGCTGGCCACGGTCGCCGCGGGACTCGATCATGCCGCCGGGGCGCCATGAGAAAATTCGGGTGCAGTCTAATCAAGCGTGAACGGCGCGCACATTAACCCTTGGTCGCGTCGTAGGCCAATTTTGCCTGCACTACATGTGCATTCACCCATTCCCTGGCCTTGATCTTCCCTGCTTGCGCTTTCACTCGCCTTTCAGCGCCCGTTCGAATGCGGGCGTCGCTCGGGAGACGAAACCACCCTCTGCCCGAGTCACCAATACCGCTGCCAGGTCGTGGGCGATGGCGAAGTCCCAGCCGCGCTCAGGCCCAAGGATCAGCAGCAGGGTCGAATAGCCGTCGGCCTGCAGCGCCGAGGCATCGAGCACGGTGACGGCGGCCAGGTCGTGATCGACCGGGCGCCCGAGGCGGGCATCGAAGGTGTGCGAATAGCGCCGGCCATTCTGCTCGAAATAGTGCCGATAGTCACCCGAGGTCGACACACCCAGCCCATTTACCGGGATTACCTGGCGGGCAATCTGGCGGTCTTCGCGGGGCAATTCCAGGGCGATGCGCCACGGGCTGCCATCGGGTTTGCGGCCAACGGCCTTGAGCTCGCCGGTGGCTTCGGCGATGAAGTTGGCAATGCCCATGGCGCTCAGGCGCGCGGCAATCAGGTCGACGGCATGCCCGGCGGCCATGCTGTTGAAGTCCAGCTGCACCGCAGCGTCCTTGCACAGCGCCTGCCCTTCGATGCGCAGGTGCCGGTAGCCGACGCGCTGGCGGGCCTGGGCCAGGGCCTGCGGGTCAGGCACCTGCTCATGCCGAGCCTGGGGGCCGAAACCCCAGAGGTCAAGCAGCGGCTCGACGGTGAGGTCGAAGGCGCCATCGCTCTGCCTGGCCAGGTGCTGGCCGAGGCTGACCAGTTCGAGCATGTCGGGCGGCAGGGCCAGGCACTGGTTGGCGGGCAGCTGGTTGAACTGGCTGACGGTGGAGTCGCCGCGGTAGGTCGAGTAGTGCTGGTCGATGTCGTGAAGGATGGTTTCGACGGCGGCCTGCACCTGGACAGGTGCGGGGCCGCCGGGCTCGCGGACGTACTGGATGCTGTAGCTGCTGCCCATGGTCGGGCCGCCCAGGCGCTCCAGGGTCGGGCCTTGGTTGCAGGCGGTGAGGAGCATCAGGATGAACAGGAGGGCTGTGCGCAAAATTTCAGTTCTCGGTTGCCAGTGCCGGCCCCTTCGCGGGGCAAGCCCGCTCCCACAGGGTCACCTCGACCCAGCGGATGTCACTCACTTTGTGGGAGCGGGCTTGCCCCGCGAAGAGGCCGGTACAGACACCATAAATACAGGCAAAAAAAACGGGAACCCGAAGGTTCCCGTTTTTTCATTGCCTTACAAGCGAATCAGCGTGGAAACGCTGGCGGGTTCACACCGGCCATGTCTTCCATCACGCGAACCACCTGGCAGCTGTAACCGAACTCGTTGTCGTACCAGACGTACAGAACAACGCGGTTATCGTTGGCGATGGTCGCTTCGGCATCAACCACACCGGCGTGGCGCGAGCCCACGAAGTCGGTCGAAACCACTTCCTGGGAGCTGACGTAGTCGATCTGCTTGTGCAGTTCCGAGTGCATGGCCGTCTGGCGCAGGTACTCGTTGATTTCATCGCGGTTCGTGGCTTTCTCAAGGTTCAGGTTGAGGATGGCCATCGAAACGTTCGGCGTCGGTACGCGAATGGCGTTGCCAGTCAGCTTGCCCTTGAGCACTGGCAGTGCCTTGGCGGCTGCAGTGGCTGCACCGGTCTCGGTGATGACCATGTTCAGCGGCGCGGCGCGGCCACGGCGGCTGCCCTTGTGGAAGTTGTCGATCAGGTTCTGGTCGTTGGTGAACGAGTGAACGGTTTCGACGTGGCCGTTGACGATGCCGTACTTGTCGTTGACAGCCTTCAGCACCGGCACGATGGCGTTGGTGGTGCAGGAAGCGGCCGAGATGATCTTGTCATCGGCGGCGATGTCACCGTGGTTGATGCCGTGCACGATGTTCTTCAGCGCGCCCTTGCCCGGTGCGGTGAGGATCACGCGGGCAGCGCCCGGGCAGGCCAGGTGCTGGCCCAGGCCGTCGGCGTCACGCCATACACCGGTGTTGTCGACGATCAGCGCGTTCTCGATGCCGTACTGGGTGTAGTCGACTTCGCTCGGGTTCTTGGCGTAGATGATCTGGATCAGGTTGCCGTTGGCGGTCAGGGTGTTGTTGGCTTCATCGATGGTGATGGTGCCATCGAACGGGCCGTGCACCGAGTCACGACGCAGCAGGCTGGCGCGCTTGACCAGGTCGTTTTCAGCACCCTTGCGCACAACGATGGCGCGCAGACGCAGGCCGTCGCCACCACCGGTCTTCTCGATCAGGATGCGCGCCAGCAGGCGGCCGATGCGGCCGAAGCCGTACAGGACGACGTCGGTGCCTTTGCGCGCCGAAGCGTTCTGCTGGCCAACTACGTCAGCCAGTTCTTCACGGACGAACTGCTCGGCAGTCTTGCCGTTGCCTTCCTGCTTGAACTTGTTGGCCAGCTTGCCCAGGTCGACCGAAGCGGCGCCCAGTTTCAGCTCGCTCATGGCCTTGAGCAGGGGGAATGTCTCGTGGACGGACAGCTCGGTTTCGTCGGTTTGGCGGTGACGCGCAAAGCGGTGCGCCTTGAGAATCGAGATAACCGAACGGTTGATCAGGCTGCGGCCATAGATCGAGCTCACCACGTTGTTATTGCGGTAGAGCTGACCGATAAGCGGGATCATCGCTTCAGCAAGTGCTTCACGATCGATCCACTCACCAAGACACTGGTCGGGCTTCTGAGTCACGGGAACCTTCCACATGTAGGGGGAGAAAAAAGGGGCTACATTATGACGCCCCAACGCGTAACCGGCAATGAGCGCCTGTCGTGGTAGCCGAAGCCTGAGTTCACGCCCCTTCTCGAGCCTGACATCACGCACCGGCACCGGTACAATCGGTCTCTTTGCCGCAACGCTTGGAGTGCAATCTCCCGTGTCAGTTCTGCGCCTACCGCAAATGTCGGCCACGGCCGGCAAACAAACCTGGGGCAACCTGCCAGGTGCCGCCCTCAGCCTTGCCATCGCCGAGGCCGCCAGCAGTGCTGGCCGCTTCACGCTGCTGCTGACCGCCGACAGCCAGGCTGCCGACCGTCTGGAACAGGAGCTGCGCTTCTTTGCCCCAGACCTGCCGGTGCTGCCGTTCCCCGATTGGGAAACCCTGCCCTACGACCTGTTCTCGCCGCACCAGGACATCATCTCCCAGCGCATCGCCAGCCTTTATCGGCTGCCGGAGCTGAGCCATGGCATCCTCGTCGTGCCGATCACCACTGCCCTGCACCGCCTGGCGCCGACGCGCTTCCTGCTCGGCAGCAGCCTGGTGCTGGACGTGGGCCAGACCATCGACGTCGAACAGATGCGCTCGCGCCTGGAAGCCAGCGGCTATCGCTGCGTCGACACGGTCTACGAGCACGGCGAATTCGCTGTGCGTGGCGCGCTGATCGACCTGTTCCCGATGGGCAGCAAACTGCCCTACCGCATCGACCTGTTCGACGACGAAATCGAAACACTGCGCACCTTCGACCCGGAGACCCAGCGCTCGATCGACAAGGTCGACTCGATCCGCCTGCTGCCGGCGCGCGAATTCCCCATGCAGAAGGAAGAAGTGACGCGCTTCAAGGCCCGCTTCCGCGAACGCTTCGACGTCGACTTCCGCCGCAGCGCGATCTTCCAGGACCTGGCCAGCGGCATCATCCCCGCCGGTATCGAGTACTACCTGCCGCTGTTCTTCGAAGAAACCTCGACCCTGTTCGACTACCTGCCGAGCGACACCCAGGTGTTCTCCCTGCCAGGCGTCGAACAGGCCGCCGAGCACTTCTGGAACGATGTGCGCGGGCGCTATGAAGACCGCCGCGGCGACCTCAGCCGCCCACTGCTGCCACCGGCCGAGCTGTTCCTGCCGGTGGAAGACTGCTTAGCCCGGCTGAAACAGTGGCCGCGGGTAGTGGTCAGCGCCGACGACGTCGAGGCCGGCAGCGGCCGGGAACGCTTCCCAGCTCGCGCCCTGCCCAACCTGGCCATCGAGGCCAAAGCCAACCAGCCGCTGGCGGCGCTGTCCGAATTCCTCGACCAGTTCAACGGCCGGGTGCTGTTCACCGCCGAATCGGCGGGCCGGCGTGAAGTGCTTCTGGAGCTGCTTGAGCGCCTCAAGCTGAGGCCGCAGACGGTCGAAGGCTGGGCCGACTTCATCACCGGCAACGCGCGCCTGGCGATCACCATCGCCCCGCTCGACGATGGCCTGGTGCTCGAAGACCCAGGCCTGGCCCTGGTCGCCGAAAGCCCGCTGTTCGGCCAGCGCGTGATGCAGCGCCGGCGCCGCGACAAGCGCGGCGAGGCGGCCAACGACGCCGTCATCAAGAACCTTACCGAGCTGCGCGAAGGCGCGCCGGTGGTGCACATCGACCACGGCGTGGGCCGCTACCTGGGCCTGGCCACACTGGAAATCGACGGCCAGGCCGCCGAGTTCCTGACCCTGGAGTACGCCGAGAACGCCAAGCTCTACGTGCCCGTGGCCAACCTGCACCTGATTGCCCGCTACACCGGCAGCGACGACGCCCTGGCCCCGCTGCACCGGCTGGGTTCGGAAGCCTGGCAGAAGGCCAAGCGCAAGGCCGCCGAGCAAGTGCGCGACGTTGCCGCCGAACTGCTCGACATCTATGCCCGCCGCGCCGCGCGTAAAGGCTATGCCTTCGCCGACCCGGCCGCCGACTATGCCACCTTCAGTGCCGGCTTCCCGTTCGAGGAAACCCCCGACCAGCAGAACGCCATCGAAGCGGTGCGTGCCGACATGCTCGCCGCCAAGCCGATGGACCGCCTGGTGTGCGGCGACGTGGGCTTCGGCAAAACCGAGGTGGCCATGCGCGCAGCGTTCATCGCCGTGCACAGTGGCCGCCAGGTAGCGGTGCTGGTGCCCACTACCCTACTGGCCCAGCAGCACTACAACAGCTTCCGCGACCGCTTCGCCGACTGGCCGGTGACGGTTGAAGTGATGAGCCGTTTCAAATCGGCCAAGGAAGTGGCCAGCGCTGCCGCAGACCTTGCCGAAGGCAAGATCGACATCCTCATCGGCACCCACAAGCTGTTGCAGGACGATGTGCGCTTCAAGGACCTGGGCCTGGTGGTGATCGACGAGGAGCACCGTTTTGGCGTACGTCAGAAGGAACAGCTCAAGGCCCTGCGCAGCGAGGTGGACATCCTCACCCTGACCGCCACGCCGATCCCGCGCACCCTGAACATGGCCGTGGCCGGCATGCGAGACCTGTCGATCATCGCTACCCCGCCAGCCCGGCGCCTGTCGGTGCGCACCTTTGTCATGGAGCAGAACAACAGCACGGTCAAAGAAGCCCTGCTGCGTGAACTGCTGCGCGGCGGCCAGGTGTATTACCTGCACAACGATGTGAAAACCATCGAGAAATGCGCCGCCGACCTCGCCGAACTGGTGCCGGAAGCGCGCATCGGCATCGGCCACGGGCAGATGCGCGAGCGTGAACTGGAACAGGTGATGAGCGACTTCTACCACAAGCGCTTCAACGTGCTGATCGCCTCGACCATCATCGAGACCGGCATCGACGTGCCCAGCGCCAACACCATCGTCATCGAGCGCGCCGACAAGTTCGGCCTGGCCCAGTTGCACCAGCTGCGCGGCCGGGTCGGCCGTAGCCACCACCAGGCCTACGCCTACCTGCTCACCCCGGCACGGCAAAAGGTCAGCAGCGACGCCGAGAAACGCCTGGAGGCCATCGCCAACACCCAGGACCTGGGCGCAGGCTTCGTGCTGGCCACCAACGACCTGGAAATCCGCGGTGCCGGCGAGCTGTTGGGCGAAGGCCAGAGCGGGCAGATCCAGGCCGTGGGCTTTACCCTGTACATGGAAATGCTCGAACGCGCGGTCAAGGCCATCCGCAAGGGCACCCAGCCGAACCTTGAGCAACCGCTTGGCGGCGGCCCGGAGATCAACCTGCGCCTGCCGGCGCTGATCCCCGAGGATTACCTGCCTGACGTGCATGCGCGGCTGATCCTCTACAAACGCATCGCCTCGGCGGCCGACGAAGAAGGCCTCAAGGACCTGCAAGTGGAGATGATCGACCGCTTCGGCCTGCTGCCCGAGCCGACCAAAAACCTGATGCGCCTGACCCAGCTCAAGCTGCAGGCAGAAAAGCTCGGCATCAAGAAAGTCGACGCCGGCCCCAATGGCGGCAAGCTCGAGTTCGAGGCCGAAACCCCGGTCGACCCGCTGACCCTGATCAAGCTGATCCAGGGCCAGCCCAAACGCTACAAGTTCGAAGGCGCCACGCAGTTCCGCTTCCTGGTCCCCATGGAACGCCCCGACGAACGCTTCAACACTCTGGAGGCGCTGTTCGAGCGCCTGACCCCACAGACAGCCTAAGGAAGATCCATGCGTGCCATCCGTTGCCTGACCTTGTTGCTTGCGCTGTTCGCGCCGGCGGCCTTCGCCGAAGGCCTGTATCAGGTAGAAATGATCCTTGTGCGGCAGAACAGCGTGCCCGCCTTCACCAGCCCGTTCGCGCCCGAAGACTGGAGCGCTGGCGCGCCGCGCCTGGACAAAGGCGCCGAGCGCCCGTTGGCGCTGGAAGATGAAGCCACACGGCTGCAGGCGACGGCAGACTACACCGTGCTGCTGCACAAGGCCTGGCAGCAGCCAGTGGTCGACGGCGCGAGCCGCATTGCCCTGAGCGCTGGCGAGGAGCAATTCGGCCACTTCCCGATCGAAGGCAACCTGAGCATCACCAACGGCCGCTTCATCGCCGTGGACGCCAATGTCTGGGTCAACCAGCTCGACGGCAACGGCAACGTGCTGCAAAGCGAGCAGTTCCGGCAGAGCAACAGCAACATGAAAGGCGGCCAGCTGACCTTCCTCGACGGGGGCCACCTGGCGGTACTGCTGAAGGTCACGCCACCGGGCACACGCAAGATGCCGCAGATGGACCCGGAAATGATGGAGCAGTGATGTGAGCGCGGCCGATGCGCAGCACTTGTTGATGGCTTACCCGCACTGGGTCGATTTTATTGAACCCGGCGCGTTGGCCCGGGGGCGGAATTACGCTGCGCAGGAGCGCACCCGCATCGTCTCGTCGAATGACGGAACCATCGAAGCGACCTGCGAGGGGTCGGCGGACCAGAGATACCACCAGACCATCAACTTGGTGATCAACGGCCCCGACCTGCGCGTTTTCGGGCGCTGTACCTGCCCAGTGGGGCTCAACTGCAAGCACTGCGTTGCCGCACTCCTGCATGTGCAGAGCGGCGGGGGCTGCCTGGCGCCGCCTATGCCCCAAGAGCAGGCCGCCTTGGTGCTGCCACCGGATCTAAACCTGTGGGTCCAGGCGCTCGAGTCGCCCGCGCCGCGCACTGCAACCGGCGAGCCTGTGCGCAAGGGCCCGGCAATCTACTATCGCATCCAGATGGACCGCGAGCATTGGCAACTGGAGGCGATCAAGGGCACCCGGCAAGCCGATGGCACCTTGAAAATCGGCCGAATCACGTCGATGCCCGAATTGATCTACTACACCCCGCGCTACGTTACCGAGGAAGATGCGCGGTTGCTTCGGCTGATCGACGCCCGCAGCAAAACCATTGCGCCAGTGGTGGAGCTGGAGGGTAAGCAAGGCGCAGAACTGTTTGGTTATGCCCTGGCGACAGGGCGCCTGCTCTGCGAAGAAGACCCCGCACCAATGGCGGCCGGGCCTGAGCGGCATGCGGAATTTCGCTGGGTCAGGCTGGACAACGGCAGTTACCGGGGGGCCTGGTACCTCGATGATCAGGTCCAGCTGCAGGCCTTGCCCATCGACCCTATGTACTACGTGGACAAACAGAGGCATCAGGCCGGCAAGCTACGCCACGACCTCGACCCCTTCATCGCCAGCCAGCTTGCACGCGCGCCCACTGTCCCCGAACACCTGGTTGTCCCCTTGAGCCACCGATTGAACGCCTTGAACCGCCAAGTCCCCACGCCTACCGCGGTGAACACCCAGCAGGTCGATGACATCCCGCCCAAAGGCCGGCTGACGCTCGGTAGCCTCGAATTCAGCGCCTACATGCCCAAGACCGGCCGCATGCAGCGCCAGATGCAGCACCGCGCCGCGCTGGCGTTCGACTACGATGGCCTGCGCGCCAGCGGCAGTGACGACAAGCCGCTGACCCGGCTTGTGGACGCCACCAGCCAACGCATCCGCCGCCAGCCAGCGGCCGAGCAGGCACTGCGCAAAACCCTGCGCGACCTGGGCTTCAAGCCCGCCACCCGGCAAAGCAAAGCCCTGCCAGACAGCGCCGGCGAAATGCTCCAGCTGCCCGACGACGAAGCCTGGCTGCGCTTCGCCCGCGATGGCCTGCCACGCCTGCGCGACGCCGGCTGGGAAGTCGACATCTACCGCGACTTCGCCTTCAACCTGCAGGACGTGGACGACTGGTACGCCAGTATCGAAGAAGCGCCGGGCCATGAATGGTTCGACCTGGAGCTGGGCATCGTCGTCGAAGGCCAGCGCCACAGCCTGCTGCCAATCGTGCTGCAGTTGCTGCGCAGCAACCCCGAGCTGCTGCGCCCCAGCGAGCTGGCCCGGCGCAGCGACGATGAGCACCTGCTGATAGACCTCAACCGCGGCCGGCTGGACAGCCCCGCGCTGCGCGTCGCCCTGCCCTACGGGCGAATCAAGGCGGTGATGGGCACCCTCGGCGAGCTGTACCTGCACGAGGGCAGTGCGGGCCCCGCATTGCGCATGGACCGCGCCGACGCGGCACGCCTGAACGAGATCGAACACCTGCCACTGCACTGGGAGGGTGGCGCCCATGTGCGTGACCTCGGCCGGCGCCTGCGCGATGCACGCGACCTGCAGGTGGCCCCACCCGCCGCACTCAACGCCACCCTGCGCCCCTACCAGCAGCAGGGCCTCAACTGGCTGCAGGCGCTGCGCGAAATGGGCACCGGTGGCATCCTGGGCGACGACATGGGCCTGGGCAAGACCTTGCAGGCCCTGGCCCACCTGCTGCTGGAAAAACAGCACGGGCGCCTGGCCCACCCCGCCCTGGCTGTAATGCCGACCAGCCTGGTGCCCAACTGGCTCGACGAGGCCAAGCGCTTTGCGCCAGGCCTGCGTGTGCTTGCCCTGCAGGGGCCCGGCCGCAGCAAGCATTTCGCCAAATTGCACGAATACGACCTGGTGCTGACCACCTACGCCCTGGTGCCGCGCGACCTTGACCATCTGCGCGCGCAAACGTGGAGCGTGCTGGTGCTGGACGAGGCGCAGAACATCAAGAGCAGCACCAGCAAGGCCGCCCTTGCCGTCTGCGATCTGCAGGCCAACCAGCGCCTGTGCCTGACCGGCACGCCGATGGAAAACAACCTGGGCGAGCTGTGGTCGATCTTCCATTTCCTCATGCCCGGCTGGTTGGGCGAGCTCAAACGCTTCAACCAGGATTACCGCACCCCGATCGAGCGCCATGGCGACACCGAGCGCCTGGCTCACCTGGTTACCCGTATTCGTCCATTTTTGCTGCGCCGCACCAAGGAGCAGGTGGCCACGGAGTTGCCGCCCAAGACCGAGATGGTGCACTGGGTGGAACTCAGCGATGCCCAGCGCGATACCTACGAAGCCGTGCGGGTCGCCATGGACAAAAAGGTGCGCGACGAGATCGCCCGCAATGGCGCAGCACGCAGCCAGATCGTGATCCTCGATGCGCTGCTAAAGCTACGCCAGGTGTGCTGCGATTTGCGCCTGGTGAAAGGGGCCGAGACCAAAGGCAACCAGGCCGACAAAGGCAAGTTGGGTGCGCTGCTGGACATGCTCGAAGAGCTGCTCAGCGAAGGCCGACGGGTGCTGCTGTTCTCGCAGTTCACCTCGATGCTGGCACTGATCGAACAAGAGCTGGACAAGCGCAAGATCCGCTACAGCCTGCTCACCGGCGACACCCGCGACAGGCGCACACCCGTGCAGCAGTTCCAGCAGGGCGACAGCGAGGTGTTCCTGATCAGCCTCAAGGCCGGCGGCGTGGGGCTTAACCTGACCGCTGCCGACACGGTGATTCACTTCGACCCCTGGTGGAACCCGGCCAGTGAGAATCAGGCGACCGACCGTGCGTACCGTATCGGTCAGGACAAGCCGGTTTTCGTGTTCAAGCTGATCACGCGCGGCACGGTGGAGGAGAAGATCCAACAGCTGCAGCAGGAGAAGGCTGCCTTGGCGGCGAGCCTGCTCGATGGTGGGCAGGCTGGGCAGTGGCGGCTGGGGGACGAGGAGATCGAGGCGTTGTTCGCGCCGCTGCCAGGCAAGCGCGGCCGCTGACAGCCAGGCCGGCCTCTTCGCGGGGCAAGCCCGCTCCCACAGACTGGACTGCCCAAAGAGGTTGGATATCAGCCCAGCCCTAGGGGCAGTCCAGATTTGTAAGTTGGCTATCAACCCAACCCTTGGGGCAGTCCAGATTGTAGTGAGTCTGTGGGAGCGGGCTTGCCCCGCGAAGAGGCCGGCCCGGTCAATCCACCAACTGCGCCTCGCGCAATGCCCCCAGCGCCTCCAGCCAACGCGGCTGCTGGCGGTAATCGGTCCGCGCAAAACCCTGCCCACGCATGCGCGCAATACGCGGCGAAGGCGTGACCTTCAAGCGCTGCGCTGCAGTCAACGCCAACTCCGCCGCCGCCCGGTCGTTGCACACCAGGCCCATGTCGCAGCCCGCACTCAGAGCCGCCTCAATGCGGTTGGCCGCATCGCCGACCACATGGGCACCGGCCATGGACAAGTCGTCACTGAAGATCACCCCGTCAAAGCCCAGCTCGCCGCGCAGGATGTCCTGCAGCCAGCGGCGTGAAAAGCCGGCCGGCTGGTTGTCGACCTGCGGATAGATGACGTGCGCCGGCATCACCGCCGCCAACTGGCCGCTGAGGCGTGTGAACGGTACCAAGTCCGCCTGGCGCAGCTCGTCGAGGCTGCGCTCGTCGGTCGGGATGGCTACATGCGAATCCGCCTCGGCCCAGCCGTGCCCGGGGAAATGCTTGCCACAGGCGGCCATGCCCGCTGCGTTCATGCCGCGAATGAAAGCGCCGGCCAGTTGGGTGGCACGCTGCGGATCGCCTTCGAAAGCGCGGCTGCCGACCACCGCGCTGCGCTGGTGGTCAAGGTCGAGCACCGGGGCGAAGCTCAGGTCCAGGCCAACCGCCAGCACCTCGGTGGCCATCAACCAGCCGCACTGTTCGGCCAGGTATTCGGCGTTGGGGTTATCAGCGATTGCACGCATCGCCGGCAAACGCACGAAGCCCTGACGCAGGCGCTGTACCCGCCCGCCTTCCTGGTCCACGGCCAGAATCAGGTCGGGGCGAATGGCACGGATCGACGTGCACAGCTCACGCACCTGGCGCGGGCTGTCGATGTTGCGGGCAAAGATGATCAGGCCGGCCACTTCTGGCTGGCGCAGGAGTTGGCGGTCTTCGGCGGTCAGCCATTTACCGGCGATATCCACCATCAGGGAGCCTTGCAGGCTGACGGTCATAGGCAATCCTTCATTGCAGACTTAAAGAAGCCCACTGGGGGCATGCGGCCTGCTCGATGCGCACCGGGCAATGCGCCGGAACACGCTCGAACAGGCCAAGCAGATCGGTGTTGCGCAGGCGTATGCAGCCATGGGACAGCGGAACGCCCAAGGGTTCCGTGTCGGGCGTGCCGTGCAGGTAGATATAACGGCGGAACGTGTCCACCACACCCAGCCGGTTGACCCCTGGCTCGCAGCCGCTGAGCCAGAGAATGCGGGTGAGGACCCAGTCGCGTCCGGGGTGTTGGGCGTGCAGTTCGGGCGACCAGACCTCTCCGGTCCAGCGCCGCCCACATAGCACGGCATTGAGCGGCAAGCCTGCACCAATCTTTGCACGCACCTGGTGCAGCCCTCGTGGTGTACGTCCGGACCCGTTGCGCTCCCCGGCGCCATTGCGCGCCGTGGAAACAGCAAGCCGCAGGCACAGCCGCCCTTGGGCAAAGCCATAGAGGCGCTGGTCAGCGAGGGAAATATGCAGGAAATCGAGGTCGGGCATGGGCGCTAGCTTAGCCGAAGCGCCCTGCCCCGCCCAGCCTTCAGGCTTTGGCGGTGGTGCTGCTGGTCTTGCTGCGCGGGCGCAATTGGGCCGCCGCCATGGCGTCATCGGTGACCCCGCTGTCGGCGCGCATGCCGGCGGCGAGGAATGGCACCATCAGACGCATGACCTGCTCGATCGAGGTGTTGATGCCGAAATCGGTTTCGGCGATGGCACGCAGCGCCTTGATACCGGACATGCTGAACGCCGCGGCACCCAGCATGAAGTGCACGCGCCAGAACAGCTCAAGCGGCGGAATGCGCGGCGCGGCTTCGTTGACCAACAGCATGTAGCGGCGGAACACCTTGCCGTACATGTCCTCCAGGTAGCGCCGCAGATGCCCCTGGCTCTGGCTGAAGGCCAGGCCCAACAGGCGCATGAAGATCGACAGGTCATTATTGCTGCGCGGCTGCACCACCAGCGCCTGCTCCACGAGCATTTCCAGCAGTTCTTCGAGGCTGGGCTTTTGCTCAGGCTTGGCCTGACGCCGCTCCAATTCGCGCTCGAGGCTGGCGCAGAATGGCCCCAGGAAGCGCGAGAAGACCGCCTGGATCAGGGCTTTCTTGGAACCAAAGTGGTAATTGACCGCCGCCAGGTTGACCCCGGCCTTGCTGGTAATCAACCGCAACGAGGTTTCCGCAAACCCCCTTTCCGCAAACAGCTGCTCGGCAGCATCGAGAATGCGTTCAACGGTTTCCGATTGGGCCATGACCACTCCGCCAGACAGACAAACAAACAGGTGTTTGAAACATACGTTTCAGCCCTGATGATGTCAAGGCTCGGTGACCGTGCGGTCGCCATTAGAAAGCCACAGGTTCCAAGCTGCAAGCATCACGATGGGTAGCGCAGCGCTTTTTCTTGCAGCTTGGAGCTTGCAGCTCATCCAGTACTGTATATAATCCCAGTCACTGTATAAAAAGACAGAGCGCCTGCCATGTTGAAACTGACGCCACGCCAAGCCGAAATTCTGGCCTTTATCAAACGCTGCCTCGAAGACAACGGCTTCCCACCGACGCGTGCGGAGATCGCTCAGGAGCTGGGCTTCAAGTCGCCCAACGCCGCCGAGGAGCACTTAAAGGCCCTCGCCCGCAAAGGCGCCATCGAAATGACCCCGGGCGCTTCCCGGGGCATCCGCATTCCGGGCCTTGAAGCGAAAGCCGAAGAAAGCGGCCTGCCGATCATCGGTCGGGTCGCGGCCGGTGCACCGATCCTCGCCGAGCAGCACATAGAGCAATCGTGCAACATCAACCCGACCTTCTTCCACCCGCCTGCCGACTATTTGTTGCGCGTGCACGGCATGAGCATGAAGGATGTCGGCATTTTCGACGGTGATCTGCTGGCAGTGCACACCTGCCGCGAGGCTCGTAACGGCCAGATCGTCGTCGCCCGAATCGGCGATGAAGTGACCGTCAAGCGCTTCAAGCGCGAAGGCAGCAAGGTCTGGCTGATCGCCGAAAACCCGGAGTTCGCCCCCATCGAAGTCGACCTGAAAGATCAGGAACTGGTGATCGAGGGTTTGAGTGTCGGCGTCATTCGCCGCTGAACCAGGAGGCGTCATGCAGCAGCTCGTCCAACCACAACAGCAGGTTCAGCTTCCGCTTTTCGAGGCGTTCCTTGCTCAACCGGTACTGCCTGGCCTGAAGGCCAGTGAGCAGGCACGCAAGAATAGCCAGCCGGACCTGTTCAGTGAACTGTCCCTGCGTGGCGCCCCCGAGCATTGCCAGAGCCTGCTGGCACCCGTGCTGCGCGAACTGAGCGAAGAGCAAGAGGCCCGCTGGCTGACGCTGATAGCCCCACCCGCCAGCCTGACCCAGGCCTGGTTGCGGGATGCAGGCCTCAACCGTGAACGCATCCTGCTGCTGCACCCACGCGGCAACCAGAGCCCGTTGCAACTCGCTTGCGAAGCCTTGCGCCTGGGCCGCAGCCACACCGTGGTCAGCTGGCTGGGCAGCGTCAATGCCACGGCGCGGCAGCAACTGCTCCGTGCCGCCAGTGCCGGAAATGCACAAAGCCTGAACATCCGCCTCGGCTGATGTTCAGGCTTTGCCTGGACACGGTTAAAAACCAGTGTCAGTGAAGTACGCGCGGCCCTTCGTCACGCTCAAGTTCGCCATCCATCAGGCGACCTGCCATCTGCACGCCGACACTCAGCATCGCCTTGGCGACTTCGACATGTTGGCCCTGCAGGAACACCTTGGCGTCTTCCGAGAAATCCAGGGTTACCAGGGAGCCTTCGTCCTCGGCACGACGCAGTTCGATCCGGCCATCAGGCAACTCGACAATTTCCAGAAAAGACGTAGACATAAAGGGCTGTTCTCCGCGAAAGGCCGGTATTGTACCAGCCAGCGCAGCTATCAGCACTCACTCAACGCGTCACGGAATCGTCTCACCAGGCCTTTGAGGTTGGTGCGCCAGCTGTCCAGCTCTTCCCGCGATAGTGCAGGCTGCTCAGGTTGGTCGAGGTTGACGGCCTGGATCAGCGGCTGCGTGACATCGGTTTTTGGTGTTTTTTTCGCGACGGGTGGTCGGAACAAATCGGCATAAGCGCTGAGGAACTGGGCCAGCCACGTTTCGCGCTGCCTGGCCAATTCCAGCAATTCGGCGACCTCGGGTATCGCGATGCCATTGAGCGCATCGTCGGCAAGCGCCTGCTCGACACTGGTCGCAACCGGCAAGCGGTAAAAGCCACCAATCTCGTGACATAGCCCCAGCAGGGCCCCATACAGGTGGAACAGCGCCGATTCGCGCTCAGCCTGGACCAGGCCTTGGGCGTTCATCGCCTGGCTGTCTGCCGCCTTGGCCATAGACTCGAGCGCAAGCCCGGCGAAGAAAAGTTTCTGGTTGGTGCGGGTGTAGAGTTCCTGGGCCATCTCGAGTGACCTCCCTGAAGCTGCAAGGCGAATACCTGCAGTTTCAGGGATCAGCGACTGCTTGTCACCAATGAAATGGGGCCGCTGTGCGACCCATCGCCGGCAAGCCGGCTCCCACAGGGTACTGCGTGGTCCTGGTGGGAGCTGGTTTGCCGGCGATGGGCCGCCTAGCGGCCCCATTTGCAGTGCTGAATGATCAGCGCTTGTCTTCCACCTTCCACGCGTTGCCGTCGTAGAAGGCCTTCCAGCCGGTCGGCTTGCCATCGACCTCGGACTGCACGTACTGCTCCTTGGTCTTGCGGCTGTAACGGATCACCGCTGGACGACCCTCTGGGTCTTTTTGCGGCGCTTCGCAAAGGAAGTGGTACTTCGGATCGATCTCGTGCTTATGCGGCACGATTTCCATCACCAGCGGCGCGCGAGTCTCGCGGTTCTTGGGGAACTGGCTGGCAGCCAGGAACAGCCCCGAAGCACCGTCACGCAGCACGTAGGTGTCGTCGACCTTCTCGCACTTGAGCTCCGGCATGTCCACCTTGTCCATCTTCGGTGGCGCCGCTTCGCCACTCTTGAGCAGCTTGCGGGTGTTCTTGCAAGCAGGGTTGGTACAGCCGAAGAACTTGCCAAAGCGGCCAGTCTTGAGCTGCATTTCGCTGCCGCACTTGTCACACTCCAGGCTCGGCCCTTCGTAGCCCTTGATGCGGTAACTGCCCTCTTCGATCTCGTAGCCGACGCAATCCGGGTTGTTACCGCAGATGTGCAGCTTGTGCTTCTCATCGAGCAGGTAGGCGTCCATCGCCGTGGCGCAGATTGGGCAGCGGTGCTTGCCCAACAGTACGCGCGACTCCGACTCACCCTCGTCATCCGCTGCGATTTCATCGCCCGGCACCAGGTTGACGGTAGCCTTGCAGCGCTCTTTCGGCGGCAGGGTGTAACCCGAGCAACCCAGGAACACGCCGGTGGAAGCAGTCCGGATCATCATCGGCCGACCGCATTCCTTGCACGGAATGTTGGTCATGGTCGGCTGGTTGGCGCGCATCCCGTTCTCAGCGGATTCGGCAGTCTGCAGCTTCTTGCTGAAGTCGCCGTAGAACTCGTCCAGCACGTTTTTCCAGTCACGCTCGCCTTGGGCCACGTCGTCTAGATTCTCCTCCATGCCGGCGGTGAACCCGTAGTCCATCAGGTTGGCGAAGCTTTCCGACAGGCGCTCGGTGACGATGTCGCCCATCTTCTCGGAGTAGAAACGGCGGTTGTGCAGCGTCACATAGCCGCGGTCCTGGATGGTGGAAATGATCGCCGCGTAGGTCGACGGGCGGCCAATGCCGCGCTTTTCCATTTCCTTGACCAGGCTGGCTTCGGTGAAGCGTGCCGGTGGCTTGGTGAAGTGTTGGCTCGGGTCGATCTGGATCAGCTTGAGCGCTTCACCCTGGACCATTTCCGGCAGCACGTCGTCTTCGCCCGGCTTGCTGACCTGAGGCAGCACACGGGTGTAACCGTCGAACTTGAGAATGCGGCCTTTTGCACGCAGCTCGAAATCCCCCGCTGCCACGGTGACGCTGGTAGACAGGTACTGGGCCGGCGGCATCTGGCAGGCGAGGAACTGGCGCCAGATCAGCTCGTACAAGCGCTCGGCGTCACGCTCCATGCCGTTGAGCTTCGTCGGGTGGGTGTTGACGTCGGACGGACGAATCGCTTCGTGCGCCTCCTGAGCACCCTCTTTGCTGCCGTACACCAGCGGCGCTTCCGGCAGGTACTGCTTGCCGAACTCGCTTTCGATGTAGCTGCGGGCCATTTCCACGGCATCGGTCGACAGGTTGGTCGAGTCGGTACGCATGTAGGTGATGTAGCCAGCTTCGTACAGACGCTGGGCCATCATCATGGTCTTCTTCACCCCGAAGCCCAGCCGGTTGCTCGCCGCCTGCTGCAGGGTGGAGGTGATGAACGGTGCCGACGGCTTGCTGCTGGTCGGGCGGTCTTCACGCTTGAGCACGGTGTAGCTGGAAGCCTTGAGCTTTTCCAGCGCGGCCATGGCCTGGGCTTCGTTGAGCGGCTTGAAGGCTTCACCCTTTTCGCGTGCCACTTCGAACCGCACCTTGGCGTTCTTGGCGGTGCCCAGGTCGGCGTGCACTTCCCAGTATTCTTCAGGGATGAAGGCGCGGATTTCGCGCTCACGCTCGACCACCAGCTTCACCGCCACCGATTGCACACGCCCGGCCGACAAGCCACGGGCAATCTTGGCCCACAGCAGCGGCGAGACCATGTAGCCCACCACGCGGTCAAGGAAGCGCCGCGCCTGCTGGGCGTTGACGCGGTCGATGTCCAGCTCTCCGGGTTGCGAAAACGCTTCCTGGATGGCCTTTTTGGTGATTTCGTTGAACACCACGCGCTTGTAGCGGGTGTCATCGCCACCGATGGCTTCGCGCAGGTGCCAGGCAATGGCTTCCCCCTCACGATCCAAGTCGGTTGCGAGATAGATGGTGTCAGCATCTTTGGCCAGGCGGCGCAGCTCTTCGATCACCTTTTCCTTGCCAGGCAGGATCTCGTATTTGGCCTTCCAGCCGTGATCGGGGTCGACGCCCATGCGCGCCACCAGCTGGCGACGGGCCTTTTCTTTTGGCGACAGGGCCGGAGCCTCACCCGCAGCCTTGCCCCGCTTGGCAGCCGGCTCTTTGCTGGCGCTGGCCGAACCGCTGGTGGGGAGGTCACGGATGTGGCCGATACTCGACTTCACCACGTACTGGTTGCCCAGGTACTTGTTGATGGTCTTGGCCTTGGCCGGGGATTCCACAATGACCAGCGATTTGCCCATGGATCGGAGTATTCCTGAATCTGAAAATGAAAAACGCGTCAGGTGCCAGACGCGGCACCGCTATATATAGTGGCGAAACTGTGAGGTCAAGCGCGGTCGTTCATGCCGGCGACTTGCCAGACAACTCTGCAAGCCCCTCTTCGGCCTTGACCAAAGCAAAGCGTGGCACCTGCTCGCCGTCAACCTCGACGGACTCCTGGAACATCGAAAGGGGTCGCACCCAGAAGCTGTAATCACCATACAGGCATTGGTAGAAGACCATCCACTCTTCGCTCTCAGAGTGCCGCGCAACACTGAAGACACGGTACTCAGGCCCTTTGTAATGCCGGTATACGCCTGGCTGTATCTGCATGTCGCCTTCCCTCTTGAAACAAATTCTGTAAAAAACAAAAACCGGGGCACAGGGCCCCGGCTGCTGCCTTGCAACGCGATCAGACGCGTTCGAAGACCGTAGTGATGCCCTGGCCGAGGCCGACACACATGGTGGCGACACCCAAGGTACCGCCATTCTGCTTCATGACGTTGAGCAGGGTGCCGGAAATCCGTGCACCGGAGCAACCGAACGGGTGGCCCAGAGCAATGGCGCCGCCGTGCAGGTTAACCTTCTCATCCATCTTGTCGAGCACTTTCAAATCTTTGAGCACTGGCAGGGCCTGTGCGGCAAAGGCTTCGTTGAGCTCGATGAAGTCGATGTCGGCCATGGTCAAACCGGCGCGTTTGAGCGCTTTCTGGGTTGCCGGCACCGGCCCGTAGCCCATGATTGCCGGGTCAACACCAGCCACTGCCATGGAACGGATTACAGCCAGCGGCTGGATGCCGAGGTCCATCGCACGCTGGCCGGACATGACGATCATGCACGAGGCGCCGTCGGTAATCTGCGACGAAGTACCGGCAGTCACGGTACCACCCTTGGGGTTGAATGCCGGCTTGAGCGATGCCAGGCCTTCAAGGGTGGTTTCCGGGCGAATGGTTTCGTCGAAGTCGAAGACTTTCAGGAAACCGTTCTCGTCGTAACCCTGCATCGGGATGATCTCATCCTTGAACTTGCCTTCGACCGTGGCCTTGTGGGCCAGCTGGTGCGAACGCACGCCGAACAGGTCTTGCTGTTCGCGGGTGATGCCATGCATTTTGCCGAGCATCTCGGCAGTCAGGCCCATCATCCCGGAAGCCTTGGCGGCGTGCAACGACATGTGCGGGTTGGGGTCGACGCCATGCATCATGCTGACGTGGCCCATGTGCTCGACACCACCGACCACGAAAACATCGCCGTTGCCGGTCATGATCGCCTGGGCGGCAGTGTGCAGCGCGCTCATCGAAGAACCGCACAGGCGGCTGACGGTTTGCGCGGCGGAGGTGTGCGGGATCTGGGTCATCAGCGAGGCCATACGGGCGATGTTCCAGCCCTGCTCCAGGGTCTGGTTGACGCAGCCCCAGATCACGTCCTCGACTTCTTTCGGGTCGACCTTGCCGTTGCGCTCGAGCAGCTTGCTGATCAGGTGCGCCGACATGTCTTCGGCACGGGTGTTGCGGTGCATGCCACCCTTGGAGCGGCCCATCGGCGTGCGACCGAAGTCGACAATCACCACGTCTCTTGGATTCAGGCTCATATCAATATTCTCGCTCTAACTCGTTGGCCGCTCAGTTGAAGAAGCGCTGGCCATTCTTGGCCATTTCGCGCAGCTTCGCGGTCGGGTGGTACAGCGGCCCCAGGTCAGCGTACTGGTCGGCCAGGGCGACAAATTCAGCCACACCGATCGAATCGATGTAACGCAGCGCACCACCGCGGAACGGAGGGAAACCAATGCCGTAGACCAGGCCCATATCCGCTTCGGCAGCGGTTTCAACGATGCCATCTTCCAGGCAGCGCACGGTCTCCAGGCACAGCGGCACCATCATCCAGTTGATGATGTCTTCGTCGGTGACTTCACGCTGCTCGAAAACGATCGGCTTGAGCACATCGAGCACGGTGGCGTCGAAGACTTTCTTGGGCTTGCCACGCTTGTCGGTCTCGTACGCGTAGAAGCCCTTGCCGTTCTTCTGGCCCAGGCGATTGGCCTCGTACAGCGCGTCGACAGCCGAGCGGCGCTCGTCCTTCATGCGGTCCGGGAAGCCTTCAGCCATCACGTCACGGCCATGGTGGCCGGTGTCGATGCCGACCACGTCCATCAGGTAGGCCGGGCCCATAGGCCAGCCGAATTTTTCCATGACCTTGTCGATGCGCACGAAGTCGACACCGGCACTGACCAGCTTGGCGAAACCACCGAAGTACGGGAACAGCACGCGGTTGACCAAAAAGCCCGGGCAGTCGTTGACGACGATCGGGTTCTTGCCCATTTTCTTGGCGTAAGCCACGGTGGTGGCGACCGCCACTTCACTGGACTTCTCGCCACGGATGACTTCCACCAGCGGCATCATGTGCACCGGGTTGAAGAAGTGCATGCCAACGAAGTTTTCCGGGCGTTTGAGCGCTTTTGCCAGCAGGTTGATGGAGATGGTCGACGTGTTGGAGGCAAGGATCGCATCCCCTTTCACCTGGCCTTCCACTTCCGCCAGCACGGCTTGCTTGACCTTCGGGTTCTCGACCACAGCTTCGACGACGATGTCGACGTTGCCGAAATCACCGTAGGACAGGGTCGGGCGAATGGCGTTGAGCGCTTCGGCCATCTTTGCCGGCGTCAGGCGGCCTTTTTCGACACGATTGCCCAGCAGCTTGGAGGCCTCGTTAAGGCCAAGCTGAATGGCATCTTCACGAATGTCCTTCATCAGGATCGGCGTGCCCTTGACCGCCGACTGGTAGGCGATACCGCCGCCCATGATGCCGGCGCCGAGCACGGCAGCCTGCTTCACGTCGCGAGCGATTTCGTCGTGGGCCTTGGCCTTGCGCTTGAGCTCCTGATCATTCAGGAACAGGCCGATCAGGCTTTCGGCAACCGAAGTCTTGGCCAGCTTGGCAAAGCCTGCGGCCTCGACTTCCAGTGCCTTGTCACGGCCGAAATTGGCGGCCTTCTGGATGCTCTTGATGGCTTCGACCGGGGCCGGGTAGTTCGGGCCGGCCTGGCCTGCAACAAAGCCCTTGGCGGTCTCGAAGGCCATCATCTGCTCGATGGCGTTGAGCTTGAGCTTTTCCAGCTTGGGCTGGCGCTTGGCCTTGTAGTCGAGCTCGCCGCTGATGGCGCGCTTGATCAGGTCCAGGGCGCCGGCCTGCAACAGCTCAGGGGCGACAACGGCGTCGACGGCGCCGACCTTGAGGGCGTCTTCGGCACGGTTTTCCTTGCCAGCGGCAATCCACTCGATGGCGTTGTCCGAGCCAATCAGGCGCGGCAGGCGAACGGTACCGCCGAAGCCTGGGTAGATACCCAGCTTGACTTCTGGCAGGCCGATTTTCGCGGTGCTGGACATAACGCGGTAGTCAGCGGCCAGGCACATTTCCAGGCCACCGCCCAGGGCGATGCCGTTGATCGCGGCAACGGTCGGTACTTCGAGGTCTTCGAACGCGTTGAAGATGCGGTTGGCTTCCAGGTTGCCGGCAACCAGCTCGGCCTCGGGCAGCTTGAAATTGTCGACGAATTCGGTGATGTCGGCGCCGACGATGAATACGTCCTTGCCACTGCTGACGATCACACCCTTCACCGAGGCGTCGGCCTTGATGGCGTCGACGGCCTGGCGCAGCTCGTCCAGGGTCAGGCGATTGAACTTGTTGACGGACTCACCCTTGAGGTCGAACTTCAGTTCGACGATGCCGCTTTCAAGAGCCTTAACCGTGATGGCTTTACCTTCGTAAATCATCAACTGATCTCCACGATATGGAAGCTGAACTGTACACGCCGATCGCTGGTGGAAAGCAGCCATTCGCTGCTCTTGCCCAGGCACACCCGTCAGCGCGCTAGTCGGGAGAATGAATGAGCGATGTGACATACAAACGCTCAATTCATACGCCCGTTTGATTTGGGTATGCACACATTCTCCGAAAAGGTCGGCGTTGTCAAATGCTCGCAAGCGGGGTTAAAACGCGACTTTCCGGTCATTTTGTATCGTCCGGGTGCAAAGCATGATGAGCGTGATCGCCGATCATTCATGTCAGCGATTGACCACAGATATCGCAGGGCGCTGCATTTTTTTCATGCACGTCGCCGCAGGCTGGCTACACTGCGACTGGCTTGAAGAAATTCCCGGCCTGCCTGGCCTTTTCTGCGCAGCAGAAACGACAAAGCGGCAATCTGACACCGCCCTTCATGGGGTGCTGCCAGGTTGCCGCTTTGTCGTAGTAGGGGGTTAAGCGAGGGTTTCGAAGGCGTGGGCAATATCCTGCAACACAGATTTATCGCCACGCTCACTCCAGTACAGGGCAATCATGCGCGTGTCGGCTTCAACCTTGTAAACGGTTGCCGGCAGCCGCGCGAACACCTCGTTCAGGCGCGGCTCCTCGCACGCTTCCCGCCACTGGTTCCACCACACGCCCGGGCTGACCTGCCAGTAGCACCAGCTGTCCTCACGCCCCCGCCGGCGCCCGCGGTGATACTGCGGGCAAGGGCTCGGCGGCTCATGCTCCAGCCAGTGCGGCCACTGTTGCGGCGCCAGCTGCATGGCCAACCCCATGCGCCGTGCCTCCAGGCGCAGGCTCATCTGCTCACCCTGTTTGCGCGACTGGCGCAGCCAGGCGAACGGGCTGAGAATCACCGCCAGGATTGACACCACCAGCAATACCGTCATATCTGTAGATCCCATAAAGCGTTGCAAATGAGCGGGTTACTCGGTTTCACGGAAGACCCGCCCGAAAGCGACCATACTTCTACTATCGCGATTGTCAGGAGTACAGCTCATGCCCTACGAACATCTTCTGGTCGCCGTCGACCTTACCGAAGAGTGCGACCCGGTGATCAAACGTGCCATGAAGCTCGCCGAGCCTACAGGCGCCAAGGTCTCGCTGGTGCATATCGTCGAACCCATGGCCATGGCCTTCGGCGGTGACGTGCCAATGGACCTGTCGCAGCTGCAACAGCAACAGTTCGACCAGGCCAAGGAGCGCATGGACCGCCTGTTCAACAAGTACCCTGAGATCAACCGTGGCGACTCGCACCTGACCTACGGCCAGCCGCGTCAGGAAATCCACCAACTGGCCAAGGACCAGAAGTGCGACCTGATCGTGGTCGGCAGCCATGGCCGGCACGGGCTGGCATTGCTGCTGGGCTCAACGGCCAATGACGTGCTGCATGGCGCGCCGTGCGATGTGCTGGCGGTGCGGCTGCAGAAGAAAGAATGATGTAGCCAGGCCCGGCCTCATCGCCGGCAAGCCGGCTCCCACAGGGGTTGGCACTGCTCTAGAGAACAGTGGCAAGCCTGTGGGAGCCGGCTTGCCGGCGATGGGGGCAGGACTGATCAGCCTTCCAGCTCCGCCCAGCGCTCTACCAGGGCATCCAGCTCACCCTGCATCTGCTCGAGCTTGGCCAGCACCGCCGAGGTTTCCTCGATAGGCCGCTGATAGAAGCCCGGTGCGTTGACCTCTTCCTGAGCCACCGCCATGCGCTGTTCGACCGCGTCGATCTGCCCTGGCAACATCTCCAGCTCACGTTGCAGCTTGTAGCTGAGCTTCTTCTTCGAGGCATCGGCCACGGCTGCAACTGGTGCAGGTTCGGCTTGCACCTCCTGCTTCTGAACCACTGCGGTGTTGAGCTCGGACTTGCCGCCCTTGCTCTCGGTCACGCCCAACAGGCGCGGCGAACCGCCCTGACGGATCCAGTCCTCATAGCCACCGACATACTCGCGTACCTTGCCCTCGCCTTCGAACACCAGGGTGCTGGTGACGACGTTGTCGAGGAAGGCCCGGTCGTGGCTGACCATGAGCACGGTGCCCTTGTAGTTGGACAGCACTTCTTCCAGCAGCTCGAGGGTCTCGACGTCGAGGTCGTTGGTCGGTTCGTCCAGTACCAGCAGGTTGGCCGGTTTGCTGAACAGCTTGGCCAGCAACAGGCGCGCACGCTCGCCACCCGACAGCGCCTTGACCGGCGTGCGGGCACGCTGCGGGCTGAACAGGAAATCGCCGAGGTAGCTGAGCACGTGGCGGTTCTGGCCGTCGATCTCGATGAAATCGCGGCCTTCGGCCAGGTTGTCGATCACGGTCTTTTCCAGATCGAGCTGGTGGCGCATCTGGTCGAAGTAGGCCACTTCCAGCTTGGTGCCACGCTCGACCTTGCCCGAGGTAGGCTCGAGGTCCCCGAGCATCAGCTTGAGCAACGTGGTCTTGCCGGTGCCGTTGGCACCCAGCAGGCCAATACGGTCCTGGCGCTGCAGGACCATGGAGAAGTCCTTGACCAGCATCGGCCCTTCAGGGTGACGGAAGCTGACGTTCTCCAGCACCATGACCTGCTTGCCGGACTTGTCTGCCGCTTCGATCTGGATGTTGGCCTTGCCCTGGCGCTCACGGCGCTCACCGCGCTCCACGCGCAGCGCCTTGAGCGCACGCACACGCCCTTCGTTACGGGTGCGACGGGCCTTGATGCCTTGGCGGATCCACACTTCTTCCTGCGCCAGGCGCTTGTCGAACAGCGCGTTGGCGGTTTCTTCGGCAGCCAGCGCGGCCTCTTTGTGCACCAGGAAGCTGGCGTAGTCCCCGTTCCAGTCGATCAGCCCACCGCGGTCCAGTTCGAGGATACGGGTGGCCAGGTTCTGCAGGAAAGAACGGTCGTGGGTGATGAACAGCACGGCGCCGTTGAAGCCGCGCAGGGCCTCTTCGAGCCAGGCGATGGCACCGATGTCCAGGTGGTTGGTGGGCTCGTCGAGCAGCAGCAGATCGGGCTCCGACACCAGTGCCTGGGCCAGCAGCACACGGCGGCGCCAGCCACCGGACAGCTCGGCCAGGGTCTTGTCGGCCGGCAGTTGCAGACGGCTCAGGGTGCTTTCGACCACCTGCTGCAGGCGCCAGCCGTCACGGGCTTCGAGCTCGTGCTGAACGTGCATGAGCTTGTCCAGGTCGTCATCGCCCTGGATGTTCTGGCTGAGGTGGTGGAATTGCGCCAGCAACTCGCCAACGCCATCCAGGCCGGCGGCAACCACGTCGAACACCGTGCGCTCGTCGGCGACCGGCAGCTCCTGCGGCAATTCGCCGATCTTCAGGCCAGGGGCGCGCCAGATATCACCGTCGTCGCCCTTCTGCTCGCCCTTGACCAGGCGCAGCATGCTCGATTTGCCGGTGCCGTTACGGCCGATGATGCACACCCGCTCGCCACGAGCGATCTGCCAGGACACTTTGTCCAGCAGCGGCATCGCGCCGAATGCGAGGGACACATCGCTGAATTTGAGCAGGGTCATGTTTGTCTCCAGAAAGCGGGCGCGCATTCTACCTGAGTTGGCCCGTTCCGGCATTAAGTTGACCGCAACGCCCGGGCATTACGACATCCGGTCGAACTTAACGCCTTGATACAAGCACAGTGCTTTCACCCGCTGCCGGCAAACGGCTAAGCTAAGGCAATTGCTTCCAACAGTGCTGGCTTCGCCGTCACTTTCCCATGGTTCAACTGCCCGGACGTATCATGCGCAGCCGCCTGTTACAGATTGCCTCCTGCCTGCTGCTTACCGCCGCCACCGCCAGCGCGGCGCAGGCCATCGACCTTTCTCAGCAACGCCAATACTACGACGAGGCCAAGCGTGCGCTGGCCAAAGGCGACAAAGGCCCCTACCTGCGCTACTCCCAGGCCTTGCGCGACTACCCGCTCACGCCTTACCTGGCCTACGACGAACTCACCGCGCGCCTGAAAAGCGCCAGCAACGAGGAAATCGAAGCCTTCCTGGCCAAGCACGGCGACCTGCCCCAGGCCAACTGGATGAAACTGCGCTGGTTGCGCTGGCTGGCCGAGCGCGGCGAGTGGAACACCTTCGTCAAGTACTATGACCCCAAACTCAACTTCACCGAGCTGGACTGCCTCAATGGCCAGTACCAGTTGAGCCACGGCCAGCGTGCCGAAGGCTATGCCAGCGCCGAGAAGCTGTGGAACGTGGGCAAGTCGCAACCGGCTGCCTGCGACACCCTGTTTGCCATGTGGGCCGCCGAAGGCCAGCTCACCGAGGCCAAACGCTGGAACCGCGCCAAGCTGGCAGCCCAGGCACGCAACTATGCCCTGGCCAACAACCTGGTCAATTCCCTGACCACCCTTGCCCCGCAAGGCCGCCTGCTGGTGGATGTGGCGCAAAAGCCTGAGCTGCTCAACCAGCCATCGCGTTTCACCCCGGTCAACGAAGCCATGTCCGACGTGGTCAGCCTCGGCCTGCGCCGCCTGGCCCGCCAGGACCCGGAGCGCGCCATGGCGCTGCTCGACGACTACGCTCAGCGCATGCACTTCTCCCGCGACGAGAAAGTCGCAATCGCCCGCGAGATCGGCCTGACCCTGGCGCGTCGCTACGACCCGCGCGCCCTCGACCTGATGACCCGCTACGACCCGGAGCTGCGCGACAACACCGTCAGTGAATGGCGCATGCGCCTGCTGCTACGCTTGGGCCGCTGGGAAGATGCCTACGAGCTGACCAAACGCTTGCCGCAAGACCTGGCCAGCAGCAACCGCTGGAAGTACTGGCAGGCGCGCAGCCTGGAGCTGGCACAGCCGAACAACCCGCAAATCCCGCTGCTGTACAAGACCGTGGCGCGGGAGCGTGATTTCTATGGCTTCCTCGCCGCCGACCGTGCGCAAACGCCTTACCAGCTGAACAACCGGCCGCTGGCGCTGAGCCCGCAACTGGTCAACAAGGTGCGCAACACCCCGGGCGTCAAGCGTGCGCTGGAATTCCACGCCCGCGGCCAGATCGTCGAAGGGCGCCGCGAGTGGTACCACGTCAGCCGCCACTTCAACCGCGATGAAATGGTTGCCCAGGCGCGCCTGGCCTACGACCTGCGCTGGTACTTCCCGGCCATTCGCACCATCAGCCAGGCTCAGTACTGGGATGACCTGGACATCCGCTTCCCGATGGCCCACCGCGACACCCTGGTACGCGAGGCCAAGGTACGTGGGCTGCATTCGAGCTGGGTGTTCGCCATCACGCGTCAGGAAAGCGCGTTCATGGAAGATGCACGCTCAAGTGTCGGCGCCAGCGGCCTGATGCAGTTGATGCCGGCCACGGCCAAGGAAACCGCGCGCAAGTTCAGCATTCCTTTGGCATCGCCACAGCAGGTGTTCAACCCAGACAAGAACATCCAGCTCGGTGCCGCCTACCTGAGCCAGGTGCACAGCCAGTTCAACGGCAACCGCGTGCTGGCCTCGGCGGCGTACAACGCCGGCCCCGGGCGCGTACGCCAGTGGCTCAAGGGCGCCAAGCACCTGAGCTTCGATGTGTGGGTGGAATCGATCCCGTTCGACGAGACCCGCCAGTACGTACAGAACGTGCTGTCGTATTCGGTGATCTACGGGCAGAAGCTCAACTCGCCTCAGCCGTTGGTGGATTGGCACGAGCGGTATTTCGACGACATGTGAAACCGCCAATGCTCTTCGCGGGGCAAACCCGCGAAGAGCCGTGACTGGCAACCGCTACTCCAGCACTTCGACTTCCATGCCCACTTCAACCCGGCCAGCGCCCTCCACCGCCAGGTTTTGCCCGAACAGGATATCCCCCTCCTTTTCGCGGAAGGTCCTCAACGTGGTCAGCGGTTCACGGTCCGGGCTGCGCTGCCCGGTCGCCGGGTCGAGCGTGGTGAAGATGCACCGTACGCTGGGCTTGAGCACACGAAACTGCAATGTGCCGATACGAATCCGCTTCCAGCCGTCCTCGGCAAATGGCGCTGCACCCTGCACCACCAGGTTGGGGCGGAAACGCAGCATCTCCATGGGGCGGCCTATGCGCCTGTTCAGCTCATCCAGCGAGCCCTGGCCAATCAGCAGCAACGGGAACCCATCGGGGAACGCCGCCCGGTCACTGTTCGAACCATAACCACTGGGCAGGTAACGCGCACGCTGCTCCGGGCAGTAGACCAGGCGCACCGGCTTGCCGAGCATCTGTGACAACCAGGCTGCCGCCTCGTCGCCGGCATCCGGCACACGCAATGTGTCACGCCAGAGGGTCACACCGCGCAAGCCCTCATCAGCGCCAGGCAGCGCCACCCTCAACGCGGCTTGCCCCGGAGCCTCCAGCAGGAGCGCCCCGGCCTCATCATCGCGCGCTTTCAGCTGGCTGAGCTGCGGCCAGGCGCGCTGGGTCAGGAAGCGGCCGTTGTCTTCCTCGACCACCATCCAGCGTCGATCCCCCCGCAGCCCCAGATGATCCACCGCCGAAGCCTGCAGGCATTGCGCCTGCCCCGACTTCACCGGGTACCGATACAACTCACTCAGAAACATCCCTGCCTGCCTCGTGCCATGCAAAAGCCCAGCTTATACCCGGCAGGCGCTGGGATCACGCAGCGGTTGTATTCAACAGCAGACGCTGCTTGACCACATCGACCAGGCGATCAGGTTGGAACTTGGAGAGGAAATTGTCACAGCCGACTTTCTTGACCATCGACTCATTGAAGCTGCCTGACAACGATGTGTGCAGTACCACGTAGAGCTTGCGCAAGCGCGCATCGCTGCGGATTTCGGTGGTCAGCCGGTAACCATCCATTTCAGGCATTTCTGCATCGGTAAATACCATCAGCAGCTTCTCGCACACATCTTCGCCAGCATCGGCCCAACCTTTGAGCATGCGCAGCGCCTTGAGGCCGTCGCTGGCCACATGCAGTTTCACCCCCAATTGCGATAGGGTGTCACGCAACTGCGCCAGGGCCACGCTGGAGTCGTCCACCAGTAGCACCTCCCGGCCACGGGCACGCGCCAGTACCGGGTCGGCGAGCTTGTCGTTGGATACCTTGGCGTTGTACGGCACGATCTCGGCCAACACCTTTTCAACGTCGATCACTTCCACCAGTTGCTCGTCCACCTTGGTGATGGCGGTCAGGTAATGCTGGCGGCCAGCACTGGAAGGCGGTGGCAGGATGGCTTCCCAGTTCATGTTGACGATGCGATCAACCCCACCCACCAGGAATGCCTGCACCGAACGGTTGTATTCGGTGACGATGATCGTGCTGTCTGGCCCAGGCGTCAGCGGGCGCATGCCGATCGCCTGGGACAGGTCGATCACCGGCAGGGTTTGCCCGCGCAAGTTGACTACGCCACAGACGAACGGGTGGCGCTGCGGCATCAAGGTCAGCTTGGGCAGCTGCAGCACTTCCTGCACCTTGAACACGTTGATCGCGAACAGCTGACGGCCAGCCAGGCGAAACATCAGGATTTCCAGGCGGTTCTCACCTACCAGTTGCGTACGTTGGTCTACCGTGTCGAGAATGCCGGCCATTGGAAAGCCCCCAGGCTTGAGTCGAAAAATGTGAAATCATCCACCCTGTATCGGCGGTTTGCAGCGCAGCTTGACCCATGTATGAAAATGCCGCGCAGGCAATTGATATCACATTACCATCATGCTTTACTGCGGACATCTCATCTTGGATCCAGTGCTTGGGCAACCTGTCGCACCCTAGGCCGCCATCAGGGAAACCCCTAGCAGCAATCGGGTGTAACCTGATTTGCGCGATATCCTTTAGCCATTAATGTGACGCCATTCTCACTGCATGAATGGAGTCAGGCTTTTGCTAGCGACCGACATGGCTTTGCCATCCCCCGCTCCCGCCGTGCACGCCGGAGCCTCATGATGGACAGCACAGCCGCCAACAGCAGCGCGCTGCAGGAGTTTCTGCTGGATGCGCAAGTCTTGCTGACCCAGTCTCAGGAATGCCTGCAGCACCTGCAACTGATCGCCAATGACGCCGACGCCTGCCACTGCCTGAGCAATACCCTCGATACCCTTGCCCGGCGTGCCAGCGGCCTGGGGCTGGTCGAAGTCGCTCACTACACCACTGCCCTGCAGCAACTGCTGGCCCCAGCCTGCCAGCACCAGCACCTGCCCAATGAAGCCTTGCCCGCCCTGGGGGCCTGCCTCACCCTGTTGGCCTGGCAAGTCGAGCTGCTGGACCTGCAAACCGGGCGCCTGGCCCTCGATGCGACGGAGCAAGTTGCCTTGCTGACCGAGTTGGCAAGCGCGCTGGGCCAGCCATTGCCGCAAACGTGTGCGTCTTGTCAGCACAGCGGCGACGAATGCGTTCACCCCCCTGCAAGCGCAGCCCAGGGTACAGCCCACAGAGCAAGCCGGGCGCACTAGCGGGATAGCAACCTGCAACTAACCGCGTCATGTAATCCGAAATGGATGAACTTGTTGAGTGTGAGGTGCGAACACTTACCTGCCAGCGCGCAAGTTGAACGGGGTATGTCTCAAGAGCGAAACCGATGATAGCAATTAGCTATTTAGCGCAGGCATCGAACCGCCGTGATCGGCCCGGAAATCCCTAGGTTTCAAAGCATTACCCAGCCGCGACCGACGCATCTTGAAGTGTTAACATGCGCACTAACAATCATCGGCCACCGGTATATGGATCGCCTCTACGCACGCTCGGTGATTGTTGAAAACACCACGCCAAAGCCTTTGGCAAGACATGTTCAAGGCACCCATCAGCAAGACTTCAGTGGCTTCCCATTTATGCTCCCACGCTTGAAGATCCCTCTGCGTTGCCGTTCACGCGCCAGCTTGCTGCGCTGGGCGACTGCATTGCTGTGCGTGGCATCCCTGGCTGGCAATCTTTACTTGTTCATCGGCGGGCATGCGATGCCGGCCAGCCTGTTGCTGCTGCAACTGGCGGCGATGCTCGGGGTTGGCTGGCAGTTGAGCCATGACGCCAGGTCAATCAGCCTTCGCCCGGCGGAGTTGGCCGATCGCATGCTCAAGGTTCAGGAAAGCGAGCGTCAACACCTTAGCCGTGAGCTGCATGACGACATTGGCCAACTGCTCACTGCCGCCACGATGCAGGTGGGCTGGTTGCAACGGCGGCTACCGAGCGACCTGCAGGCACACTGCGGCACTTTGCGCGGCACGCTTGAAGACACGTTGGGCAAGGTGCGCGATGTGTCAGCCATTCTCAACCCACGGCAACTGGCGAGCCTTGGCCTGGAGGCCAGCCTGCGTGCGCACCTGGTGCGTACGTTGGAGAACACTGACGTGCATTGGAGCCTGGAGTGCCATCAACGGCTGGGCGGTATTTCCGAAGACGTGGCCATGGCGGCCTTTCGCATCACGCAAGAAGCCGTCACCAACGCCCTGCGCCATGCGCAAGCGCGTAACCTGACCATCCGCCTGCAGCGCAGCCCCGTCGGCCTGGCCCTGTCGATTCAGGACGACGGGCAGGGCTTCATGCCTGCCGCTAATCCGGCCGAAGCCGGCCAACGCGGCATGGCCGGTATGCAGGAACGCGCCACTGCTCTGCAAGGCAGCCTGGAAATTACCAGCCAGCTCGGCCTGGGCACGCGGATCGAGGTCTTGTTCCCGTGGCCGCCGCGCACCCATGAACGCGCCAGGACCCCTGTTTCCCCATGACTTGCAGACTGTTGCTGGTAGATGACCATTCGCTGATCCGAGCCGGCGTTCGCGCCCTGGTATCCGACATTCCCGGCTACACCGTGGTGGGCGAAGCCGAAGATGGCGACCAGTTGCTCGAACAGGCTCAGCAGCTGGCGCCCGATATGGTCCTGCTGGATATTTCCATGCGCTCGACCAGCGGCCTGGACGCCCTCACCCAACTGCGCGCCACCGGCAACACCTGCAAGGTGCTGATCCTGTCGATGCACACCGACCCTGACCTGATCATGCGGGCCCTGGAAAGTGGTGCCCATGGTTACCTGCTCAAGGACGCCACCGCCACCGAACTGGAGCAGGCCCTGGCCGCCTTGCGCAGTGGTGAGCGCTACCTGAGCCCGGCCATCGCCCACACCGTGATCAACCAGGCGCTGATGCGGGCGCAGCACGGCAAGCAGCCCAATGTAGACCGGCACAACCTGACTGCTCGGCAGCTGGAAATCCTGCGCCTGATCGTGCGCGGCAAATCCACCCGTGAGATTGCCACTGGCCTGGGCCTGTCGATCAAAACCGTTGAAACCCATCGCTCACAAATCATGAAGCGCCTGCAGATCCATGACGTTGCAGGCCTGGTACTGTTTGCCGTGCGCGAGAAAATCATTCGCCTGGACGACTGAGCAGCGCTGAATCGGGCGGCAAATGCAGGCGTAGCGCGGCGGGTAGGGATTCGAAACGCAGGCTGTCACCCTGCAAAGGCTCGCCATCGAGGTTGATATCCAGGCCTTGCGAGCTTTTGATTTCAACCCAGGGCACGCGCGCGCGGACGAACAACCCCTCCCCCGCCAGCAGATCACGCAGCGCGCCTACCACTTCCTGCGGCGCCGGCAATATGGCGACGTCAAGCAAGCCGTCATCCACCACCGCCTCCCCACACAACACCTGCCCGCCACCGGCCTGACGACCGTTGCCGATACCCAGCGCCAGCAAGTCGCCTTGCCAGTGAAAGCCTGGCCCCGTCAGCTCCACCGATGCGGCCTGCAGCTCGCTGAAGCGTGACAGCCCGGTAAACAGGTAAGCCGCGGCACCCAATACCTTCTTCAAGTCCTCGGAGGTGTTGGCGGTGACCTGGCTACCAAAGCCACCGGTGGCCATGTTCAGGAACAGCTGGTCGCCAACCCGCCCCAGGTCGATCGGCCGAGCCGGCTGATCCAGCAAGGCCAACGCCTCGGCCGGCTCCAATGAAACGCCCGCAGCCTTGGCAAAATCGTTGGCGGTGCCCAGCGGCAGCAATGCCAGGCTGGCCTCGGTGCGAGCATGCCCCATGGCTTCGGCCACGTCACGCAAGGTGCCATCGCCGCCCCCGGCGACCACATGCGTATAACCGGCGGCCAGCGCATCGGCGACCAGCCGCTGAGCATCACCCGCCTCCCAGGTAACCCGCACATCCACGGTCCAGCCCCGCTCGCGCTGGGCGAGGACGGCTTTACGTACCTCTTCGTTCATCGCCTGCTTGCCATGCAGGATCACTATCGCCTTGCGCATCGCGCTTCTCCCTGGGGATCGATCATTGCAAATCTCGACCACAGTCAGTGAAGGAATGCTGCATGGCTCAGGTAATAAAACGTCTGGGCGAGCGATCTGCCTGACTAAAACGCCAGAAAGATCCGAATGGCATTGAAAGCTTTGCTGCTCAAGCGCATCATCGACAAGTAATTGGCTTTTCATCTTTAAACTTTTGAGTGTCGCCAGTTTTTTGACTTATCGTCAGCGTTTTTTTGTCGTTGAGCCCTGGCACTACCGCTGCAGCGCCCCACGGACCACGGCGAATGCGACAAGGTGGGCTTTACTCAAAAGAAAGGGCGTGTCCCGGCAGCAGCATATGGCTAGCTACCAGCGGGCGCGTTTGTTGTCCTGCGGTTTTTGGCGAGGATTCCGGCTCATGCGCATACTCTGGACACTGCCCTACCTGCCCTGGCCCACCACCAGCGGCAGCAAGACCCGGCAATACCACCTGTTGCGCGCCCTTGCGCAACACGGCCACCGGATCACCTTGCTGGTGCAGTCAAAGATCCCACTGAACGATGCCACCCGTGAAGCGCTGGAGCCACTGGTCGAGCGCCTGATCGTGCTGCCCCGCCGCGCATTGCACAGCCCGCTGAACCTGCTGGCCTCGCCGATAATCGATTACCCCATGCGTACAATCATCAACGGCCTGGCGCCGTGCCTGCGGCATCGTTTTGAACAACTGCTGGACGAACCCTGGGACGTCATCCAGATCGAACACAGCTATGGTTTCCAGCCCTTCGAGAAAGCCCTGCAAGCCCGTGGCCTGCCCTACATGCTCAGCGAGCATACGCTGGAATCGGTGATGGGTGCCGCCTGCCACGACCGCCTGCCGCTATGGTTACGGCCGCTGAACGCATTCGACCGCTGGCGGTATCGTCGGTGGGAGCAACGTGTGTTGAGCCAGCCCAACGAGGTGGTGGCGGTGAGCGCGCATGACGCCGACCTGATCAGCCAGATCAGCGGCCGCCCGGTGAACGTAGTGGTCAACGGTGTGGATTGCGATTACTTCCAGGACGTGAAACCGGCCATGCACAGCCAACGCCTGCTGTTCGTAGGCAACTTCGAGTACGGCGCCAACCTGGAAGCCATCGAGTGGGCGCTGGAAGAAATCCTGCCGCAAGTGTGGATGAGCAACCCGGCAGTGCGCCTGGCCATCGCCGGGCATGCCATGCCGGCGAGCTGGAAGCTTCATTGGAACGACCCACGCATCGAATGGCTCGGCTATCGCCCAGACCTGCGCGAACTGCAGCGGCGCTCGGCGCTGTTCTTTGCCCCCTTGCGTTACGCCGGTGGCTCCAAGGTAAAGATCCTCGAAGCCATGGCCGCCGGCTTGCCGGTCATCACCACCGGCAAGGGCGTGTCCGGGCTAGCCGTGAACAATGGCGAGCATTACCTGGGCAGCGATGACGGCGGCCAATTGGCGCTGCTGATCACCCAACTGCTCAACCAGCCCTGGCGCATGTGCCAGCTGAGCGAAGCCGGCCGCCAGTTCGCCCGTCAGCGCCACGACTGGAGCGTGGCGGCCCAGCAACTGGAGAACGTGCACATGCGCCTGACCCAGTCGGTGCCGGCCGACGCCACACAGCCCGGCGGCGCCTGGCTGGGGCGTTCAACCAAGTAGTTCGCTCAGCGGTATGAATGGCACGCTGTCACCCTGCTGCGGCGTGCTGCCTTCGCGCACCTCCACCAGGCCCTCGGCCCACGCAGCGCTGCGCAGCACGCCGGAGCTCTGGTTCTTGTAGATGCGCACGCGGCCGTTGTCGATGCGCGCGCGCAGGTACTCGCGGCGGGTACCGGCCTTGGGCCAATCGAACCCGGCAGGCACATCGAAACGCAACGGCGTGACGTCTGCCACACCCTGGCGTCGCAACAAGTAAGGGCGGGTCAACAAGCCGAAAGTGACCAAGGTCGAGGCCGGGTTGCCTGGCAGGCCAATCACCGGCACCCCTTGATAGTGCCCAAAGGTCAGCGGCTTGCCTGGCTTGATCGCCAGCTTCCACAAGGCCAGCTCACCGGCTTCGCGCAGTGCCGCGCCAAGGTAGTCAGCCTCACCTACGGAAACACCGCCTGTAGACAGGATCAGGTCGACATCACCCAGGCTGGCCAGGCACTCGCGGGTACGCACCAGGTCATCGGGGAGGATGCCCATGTCGCGCACCTCACAGCCCAGGCGCTGCAACCAGCTGGCGAGCAGGCGCCGGTTGCTGTTGTAGATCTGCCCGGGGCCCAGCGGCAGCCCCGGTTCGACCAGTTCGTCGCCGGTGGACAACACCGCCACCCGCACCCGCCGCACCACTTGCAGCTGCGCATGCCCCAGGGTCGCAGCCAGGCCCAGCTCGATCGGCCCCAGGCGTGTGCCGGCAACCATCACCTGCTCACCCTTGCGGGTTTCCTGGCCTTGGGGGCGAACATTCTGGTCGAGCCTCAGCTGCTCGAGAAAGCGTACCCGGCCATCCGCCAACACTTCTGTGTTTTCCTGCATCTCGACGCAGTCAGCACCTGCCGGCAACGGCGCACCGGTGAAGATCCGCGCGCAGGTACCGGGCTGCAGGGGCTCGGGTGCGTGCCCTGCGAAGATGCGCTGGCTGACCGGCAGCGGTTCGCCCTGGTGATCAGCCAGACGCAACGCATAGCCGTCCATGGCGCTGTTCGGCCAGGGCGGCAGGTCGAGCGACGCCACCAGGTCGGTCGCCAGCACACGGCCCTCGGCCTCGGCCAACGGCACGGTTTCAATGTCTTTGATCGGCGCCGCTTCAGCCAGCGCCAACAGCTGTGCCAGGGCTTCTTCCACCGGCATCAATGGCCGGGCCTGCGGCGCCTCAGCCACGGCTTTCGCAGGCCACTGCCTGCTTCAGGTGCGCAACGAAATTGCACGGGCGATGGCGGGCATCGAGCTGTTCGGCAAGGATACCGTCCCAGCCGGTGCGCACGGCATTGGTGGACCCAGGCAGGCAGCACACCAGCGTACCGTTGGCGAGGCCGGCAAGGGCGCGCGACTGGACCGTGGAGGTGCCGATATCCGGGACGGAGATCTGCCGGAACAGCTCGCCGAAGCCGTCTACCTGCTTGTCCAGCAGGCAGGCAACCGCTTCCGGGGTACTGTCACGGCCGGTGAAGCCGGTGCCTCCAGTAATCAGCACGACTTGCACGCTGTCGTCGGCGATCCAGGTGGCGACCTGCGCGCGAATCTTGTACAAATCGTCCTTGAGCAGCACACGGGCAGCCAGCTGGTGGCCCGCTGCAGTCAGGCGGTCAACGAACATCTGGCCGGAAGTATCGGTGTCGAATGTGCGGGTGTCGCTGACCGTCAGCACGGCAATGTTCAGCGCCACGAAGGGGGTATCTGCCTTGGCTTTCATGAGTGTCCATCGCAGGAGAAGGGGTGGCCGCATTTATATCACAGCCGCCCCTGCGGCACCCTCGACAGACCCAGGTCAATACCTCGTCATTGGCGCTATGCTGCACTTGTAAGGAACTTGCGCAGACACCCTGCGTCATAAAGTCATCTAGCACCATTGCACTGGAGAAACACGATGATTCAACGGACCCTTCCTGCCTTCCTGCTCGCCCTCGGCCTGGGCGCTCTCGCCGGCTGTGCTTCGCCGACCGTGATCACCCTGAACGACGGCCGTGAGATCCAGGCAGTGGACACGCCATCCTTCGACGAGGACTCCGGTTTCTACGAATTCGAGCAACTCGATGGTAAGCGTACCCGCCTGAACAAAGACCAGATCCGCACCGTCAAAGAGCTCTGATCTGGCACCGGCTTTTGAGCATAAGCCCGTTTAACAACAAGGGCTTGCGCTCGAAAATGCGATGCAGTAGGATTTCGTTCATCGGAGTGTAGCGCAGCCAGGTAGCGCGTCTCGTTCGGGACGAGAAGGCCGCAGGTTCGAATCCTGTCTCTCCGACCAAATCCCACTCGAAAAGCCCGCCATGTGCGGGCTTTTTGTTGCCTGCGATTGGCCTATGCAGTCAGCCGCGACGTCACTTCGCCCAGCTGCCCAGACAAACCATGCAAGCGCTGCCCTGCCTGCTCGGTGTGCTGCACCGCCTGCTGGTTGGCTGTGGCGATGCGGGTGATCTCGATCAGGTTGCGCGAAATATCTTCGGCCACGCTGGTCTGCTCTTCGGCCGCCGTGGCGATCTGCCGGTTCATGTCGCGGATCGCTTCAACCGCCGTGGTGATGCGCTGCAGCATCTGCCCGGCCTGCTGCACCTGCTCGGCGCCCTCCTCGCTGCGCTGCTGCCCGCTTTCAATAGCCTTGACCGCCTCTACCGCCCCCGACTGCACCGCCTCGATAATTTGGTGGATTTCGGCAATCGACGCGGCCGTGCGCTGGGCCAAACTGCGCACCTCGTCGGCGACCACTGCAAAGCCACGCCCGGCCTCGCCCGCACGGGCCGCTTCGATAGCCGCGTTGAGCGCCAGCAGATTGGTCTGTTCAGCAATCCCACGGATCACTTCCAGCACCTTGCCGATGCGCGAGCTGTCATTTTCAAGGTGGCGGATCACTGCGGCGGTACCGGCAATCTCGCGGTTGACCACACCAATGATGTCGATGGTCTGCTGCATGACCTGCTCGCCAGCCTGGGCACTGTGGTCGGCATCATCTGCAGCACGCGCTGCCTCGGCAGCGTGGCGCGCAACCTCCTGGGCAGTGGCGGACATCTCGTGCATGGCCGTGGCCACCTGGTCGGTACGCTGGAACTGGTCCTGGGTGCCCCGCGCCATGTCGCCGGCAATCGTGCGCAACTGGCCACTGGCGCCTTCAAGCTCCTGGGCGTTTTCCTTGAGGCGGCCAACGGTTTCGGCCAGGAAATCACGCAGAGTATTGGCCGCGCGGGCCAGGCGGCCCAGTTCATCTTCACGACGGCCGTCGACGCGCGCACCGAAGCGGCCCTGGCTAAGTTGCGCAACGTATTCGGTCAACTGGCTGATGGGTTCGATCAGGTTACGATTGACCCGCCACAGGCTCAGCAAGCCTACCAGCAGCGCCGAGGCCAGCATCACCAGCACACCCAGCCATACCGTGCGCTCGGCACTGGCATTGATGCTGGCGGCGCGTTCTCGGGCATCGGCGCGCAGTTGCTCAACCAGCGCGCTCATCTGCTCACTGGCGGCACGGTCGACACCTTTGACCGCCAGGTCGCCGGCAACCGGGTCAGCACCGGCAGCCAGAAACGCCTGGCGCCCTTGCGCGTAGGCCACGCCCAATTGCCGGTGACTGTCGCGCAACTGTTGCAACGGTGCCTTGAGCTTGTCATCGCTGCTGTCGATCAGTTGCGCAAGCAACTGCTGTACCTGTTGTTCGCGGGCCTGAAACTGCTGCCAATACTTGTCCAACTCGGCCGGTTGGCGGCCGCGCAGCAGCACGTTCTTCCATTCCTGCACCTGGATCTTGAACTGCAGGTTGGCTTCGTCGATCGATTGCGAAGCCTGCAGCGGCCCTTCGACCAGCTCGGCGTAACCGCGCACGCTGGACGTCAGGAACTGGAAGCACACCAGGGCGATCAGCAGCATCGCTGCAACGCTGCCGCCAAGCAGGGTGAGAATTTGCACTCGGAGGGATTTACGCAACATCGCGGATCTCGGGAACAAGGAAGTAGGAAACAGCGCGCCGTTGGCAGCGCCGCGACAGACATCCTTGTCCTCGTTCGCAGGCCAAAAAAAAGCTGCCATCGGGCGATAGCAGCCAATTCGAGCACTTACACAACAGATGCGGGGATAGTCTCAAGCCATTGCTACAGAAATGTTACAAACGCAGGTTGCATCAGGATGTGGTGAACTGCAGCGATGCCAGCCTGGCATACAACGGGCTTGTTTCGATCAGCTGGCGATGGGTACCGACCGCCACCAGCTGCCCCTTGTCGATCACCGCGATGCGGTCGGCATGCTGCACGGTCGCCAGGCGGTGGGCGATGACCAGCGTGGTGCGGCCGGCCATCAGGGTTGGCAGCGCCTGCTGAATCAGGTGTTCGCTCTGGGCATCGAGAGCACTGGTAGCCTCGTCGAGCAACAGGATGGGGGCATCCACCAACAACGCCCGGGCAATCGCCAGGCGTTGGCGCTGCCCGCCCGACAGGCCGGTACCGCCCTCGCCCAGCGGCGTCTGATAACCCTGCGGTAATTGCCGGATAAAGGCGTCGGCGTGTGCGCCCCGTGCTGCCGCCTCGACCTCGGCAAAACTGGCCTCAGGGCGGCCGTAGCGAATATTGGCCTCCACCGTACCCCTGAACAGCGAGGGGTTCTGCGCAACCAGGGCGAACTGGCTGCGCAACTGGGCCAATCCCAGGCTGGTGATTGGCTGGCCATCAAGAAGGATGCGCCCACGTTGGGGGTCGTAGAAGCGCAGCAGCAAGTCGAACAAGGTCGACTTGCCCGCCCCCGATGGCCCCACCAGCGCTACGGTCTGGCCTGGCTCGATGACCAGGCTGAGGTTGTCGATCGCGGCCATCGATGGCCGCGAAGGGTAGGCAAACTCCACCTGTTGCAGTTCGATGCGCCCGTCGGCGTGCTGTCGATCAAGGGCCGCTGCCTGCTCGGGCTCAAGAATACTGCTGCGCGCCGCCAGCAGCTCGGCGATGCGCTCAGCCGCGCCCGCCGCGCGCTGCAGCTCCCCGATCACTTCGCTGAGGGTACCGAAAGCACTGCCGACGATAAGGCTGTAGAACACGAAGGCGGCCAATTCACCGGCGGAAATACGCCCGGCAATCACGTCCATGCCACCCACCCACAGCATGACCCCCACCGCGCCCAGCACCAGCACGATCACCAAGGTGATCAGCCACGCCCGCTGGGCGATGCGCTGGCGTGCCACGCTGAACGCCGCCTCGACCGTGCCGGCAAACAGCTGGCGGTCCAGCGCCTGGTGGTTATACGCCTGCACTGTCTTGATCTGCCCCAGCGTCTCTGCCACGTAGCTGCCCACATCCGCCACCCGATCCTGGCTTTGCCGCGACAGGCTGCGCACGCGCCGGCCAAACAGCAGGATTGGCGCGAGTACCAGCGGCAACGCCACCACGACGATGCTGGTGAGCTTGGGGTTGGTGATGAACAGCAGTACCACGCCACCGATGACCATCAGGGCATTGCGCAAGAACATCGACAGCGACGAGCCGATCACCGCTTGCAGCAATGTGGTGTCGGCAGTCAGCCGGGATTGTATTTCCGAGCTGCGGTTGTCTTCGAAGAACCCCGGATGCAGCCCGATCAGGTGATCGAACACAGCGCGGCGAATGTCGGCCACACACCGTTCGCCGATCCATGAAACCAGGTAGAAACGGCTGAACGTTCCGATGGCCAACGCCAGCACCAACATCAGGAACAGCCCGATGGTCTGGTTCAGCTGGTGCGCCGAGCGCGTCATGAACCCCTGATCCACCAACAGGCGAATGCCCTGCCCCATGGACAAGGTGATAGCCGCTGTCGCCACCAGCGCCAGCAACGCCAAAAGTGCCTGGCGACGGTAAGGGCGCAGGAACTGCCAGCAGAGGGACAAGGCGCGACGCTGTCGAGATGAAACCGGTTCGGGCATGACGAAGACCACAGCAAAGATGAGCCTGCAGCCTAGCACTCATCAGCCTTGGTGGTGGCTATAGCTCAACGTTCTAAAACGCCTCTGGAGGTTTGCCTGCGATTCTGTTGGACTGTAGAGGTCGTGGCACCCAAGAGCCCTTGTCACGGGCCGGTCACGGCGCAGGTTTACCTTGAAACTGGACCTGATGAGGAGACTGTATATGCCCCTGCAACACGGCAGTGACACCCACAAGCCCCAGAACAATTCGCAATCCAAGCCCTGCGGTTCGATCATCGATGCCCAGGGCCATGAAGTCCCGATTACCGAGCAGATGATTCAGCAGGCCTGCAAAGACCTTGAGGAAAGCCGGGTCAGGAAAGTGCGCAAGGGCTGAAAGAAGAATTGTTGCAACCCGGCGCTGGCGCCGGGTTTTTATTGGCCTGTCAGACCACCACACCCCCAAGTGCACTGACCATCTGCGCCAACTGCGGCGCCTCGCCGCGCAAGCGTACATGCAACCCCTCGACCTCTCGCCGCGCCGGGTAGTGCTTGCGCAGCTGGTCGAATGCCGCGCGCTGCTCGGCGGCATCGTCACTGAGGCTACGACGGAAATCGGCATCGTCGCGACGTGGGTCGTACACCGCGCGGCACAAGGTGGCCAAGGCCCAGTTCAGGTCGGCATTGGCATCCAGCTCGATCTGGGCCAACGGCGGCTTGGGCAGCAGGTCCTGCAACTGCACACGCTCGGCCTCGCCGAGGAAGCGACACAGCGCCTGGTAGATCTGCGCCGTACCGCGCTGGCGGCCGTCCAGGCTGTAACCGGCAATGTGCGGGGTAGCCAGGGTGCACAAGTCAGCCAGCTGCAAGTCGACCTGCGGTTCGCCCTCCCACACATCAAGCACCGCGTGCACGTCTTCGCGGTCCAGCAGCAGTTCGCACAGCGCCCGGTTATCCACCACCGGCCCGCGGCTGGCGTTGATCAGCCACGCGCCGGGGCGCAGTTGCGCCAGTTGCGCGTCGCCAAGCAGGTGCCAGGTGGGGTGCTCGCCGGCACGCTGCAATGGGGTGTGCAGGCTGATCACATCGCACTGTTCGAGGATGCGTTCGAGGCTGACGAAGTCACCGCCTTCGGCAGCCTGGCGCAGCGGGTCGCAGACCAGCACCTTCCAGCCGAGGCCATGCAGCACACGCACCAGCCGCCCACCGACTTCACCGGCGCCTACCACGCCATAGGTGCGTTGGGCCAACGCCACGCCGTCCAGGTCGGCCAGGGTGAGCAAGCTGCCCAGCACGTAATCGACCACGCCGCGGGCGTTGCAGCCTGGTGCGCTGCTCCAGTGGATGCCCGCTTGGGCGAAATAGTCGAGGTCCAGGTGATCGGTGCCGATGGTGCAGGTGCCGACGAAGCGCACCTTGCTGCCTTCGAGCAGGTGCCGGTCGACTTTGGTCACCGAGCGCACCAGCAGCACATCGGCCTCTTTTACGCTGGCGGCGTCCAGGCTCCTGCCGGGGTAGCGGCGGATCTCGCCGAAGCCTTCGAAGAAGGCATCGAGCAGCGGGATATTCTCGTCGGCAACTATCAGCATGGCGCTCTCCTGTCTGGGGAACGCAGTGTAGGTGCTACGCGGGGTGCGATCCAGCGCGGATCAGTCGGCTTTCTTGCGAATCCAGTACAGGTAGGTGCCCGACTCTTCCTGCTGCTGGAGGAGTTCGTGGCCGAGGAAGTTGCAGAACTTGGGGATGTCGCGGCGGGTGGAGGGGTCGGTGGCGATAACTTTGAGCAGGCCGCCGGCGGCGAGGTTGCGCACGTGGGTGTGCAGCATCATCACTGGTTCCGGGCAGTTCAGGCCGGTGGCATCGAGGATGGCGTCGGGGGTGAAATCAGTCATGGGGGGCTCCGCAAATGATCGCCTATTGTGGCGCATAGCGCAGCGCGGACCAATACCCACCTGCCCTCCCGCGTGAGTGCGAAGCGCACTGCTCTGCTTTTGCTCTGCTTTTGCTCTGCTTTGCTTCTAAGCGCGCGCTAGCTCAGTCACCACCGATTGCGACTTCAGGAGGCCGAGTGGAGGTCTTGCGGAGGGAGGTGACGGGCATGGATGCCCGGCAAGCGCTTCGGCCCATGGATGGGCCGTGGGCGCGGTCCTCCCGGGAGCAAGGCCGGAGCGAGGGAACCCCGGAGCGCAGCGTAGGGGCCGGATGATAGGAGCCAGCCTTTTTTGGTTACTTTTTGGGGCGTTTGCCAAAAAGTGACCCGCCGTAAGGGCGGAAAGGTGAGTAAGCGTCGCCTCAGCCAATGGATCTGCTCAAACACATCAGAACCGTCTCGTTTTGCTATCGCGGCTTCAAGTCCAGCCTACGCAGATGACAAGTGACTTCCTCACGATCGTGATAAAGCTGCTTGCACGCAATCGACACCTTGACCTTACGCGCCTTGAACGTCGCCTCCATGCGGTCCAGCAACCGCCGCACCTCCGCATAACGCTGCTTCATCGGCAACTTCAGGTTCACCACCGCCTCACGGCACAACCCCTCACCCAGCCAAGTCTCGATCAACGAAGTGGACCGCGCCGGCTTCTCGACGATATCGCACACCATCCAATCCACCGGCTGCTTCGGCTGCCAGGTAAAACCGTCCGCCATCAGGTGCTGAACCAAACCAGTGTCCATCAGGCTCTCGGCCATCGGCCCATTGTCGATTGCAGTCACCAGCATGCCACGACGTACCAGCTGGTAAGTCCAGCCACCCGGCGATGCACCCAGGTCGACACCCGTCATGTCATCGCCCAGGCGATCATCCCACTGCTCGCGCGGGATGAACTGATGCCAGGCTTCCTCGAGCTTGAGCGTCGACCGGCTTGGCGCCTCGCGCGGGAACTTCAGGCGCGGAATACCCATAGGCCACAGCGCGCTGTTATTGGCCTCGGCAACGCCAACGAACACCCGACGGCCGCTGATGAAGGTCAGCAGCAAGCGCGGCAAGCTGGCGTTGTCGACCAGCCGCCCCGCCTTTTCCATCGCTTTGCGCAGCGGCACTTCGAACTTGCGGCAGAAGGTCGACAGCTCTTTGCCATCGTTGCTGTCGAGCACTTCCAGCCACAGGCTGCCAAATACCGGCTGGTCAGCCAGGTGCTCGAGCAGCACGCTGATACGATCGCTTTCCGGCAATTCGATATAGCAGCCACGCGCCCACTGACGCGGGAAGATCAGCTGCGCGAAGCGCAGTTGTGTCATCAACCGTTCGGCACCTTCGGCCTCGGCACAGACAAACTCGGCGCAGGCGCTCTGCGGCTTGCCTTTGGCATAGCCAGCAACACCCAGCTGGGCCGCGTGTTCGCTGATCTCGGCGCAGACCTCGCCCTCGAAACCGGGCCGGCAATGCATGAACAGGGTATTCATCTCTCACTCCACTACGGCTGGCGCACCACAGGCGCCGGCAGGGCGGCGATGATAAAGGAAGTTCGGAACCTGCGACATGCCCCGCCGGTCCAGAAAAGGGTCAGGGGTGGCAAACAGGTCTAACCTGACCACTCAGCCAGGTCCGTACCGTGCGGGCCGAAACAGAGCGGTGACACCGGCATGCGCCAGCAAATGCCGGGCACCGGTGCATAAGGAGTTGGCAATGCCCTCGCTCGATAGCCTGAATACCCTCAAGACCTTGAAGGTGGACGATAGCACCTATCACTATTACAGCCTCCCCGAGGCTGCCCGGCAGCTCGGCGACCTGCAGCGCCTGCCCATGTCGCTCAAGGTACTGCTGGAAAACCTGCTGCGCTGGGAAGACGGCAAGACCGTCAGCAGCGACGACCTGCGCGCCCTCGCCGGCTGGCTCCAGGAGCGGCGCTCCGATCGCGAGATCCAGTATCGCCCGGCGCGGGTATTGATGCAGGACTTCACCGGTGTACCCGCCGTGGTCGACCTGGCGGCCATGCGTGCCGCCATGGCCAAGGCCGGCGGCGACCCACAGCGGATCAACCCGCTGTCACCCGTGGACCTGGTCATCGACCACTCGGTGATGGTCGACCGCTACGCCACCCCCGAGGCGTTTGGCCAGAACGTCGACATCGAGATGCAGCGCAATGGCGAACGCTACGCCTTCCTGCGCTGGGGCCAGAGCGCGTTCGACAACTTCCGCGTGGTACCGCCCGGCACCGGCATCTGCCACCAGGTCAACCTCGAATACCTTGGCCGCACCGTCTGGACCCGCGAAGCCGACGGGCGCACCTACGCATTCCCCGACACATTGGTCGGCACCGACTCGCACACCACCATGATCAATGGCCTGGGCGTACTCGGCTGGGGTGTGGGCGGCATCGAAGCGGAAGCCGCCATGCTCGGCCAGCCAGTGTCGATGCTGATCCCCGAAGTAATCGGCTTCAAGCTTACCGGCAAGCTGCGCGAAGGCATCACCGCTACCGACCTGGTGCTGACCGTGACGCAGATGCTGCGCAAGAAAGGCGTAGTCGGCAAGTTCGTCGAGTTCTACGGTGACGGCCTGGCCGACCTGCCCCTGGCTGACCGTGCCACCATTGCCAACATGGCGCCGGAATATGGCGCAACCTGCGGCTTCTTCCCGGTCGATGAGGTTACCCTCGACTACTTGCGCCTGTCAGGCCGCCCGCAGCAGACGGTGCAACTGGTCGAACAGTACTGCAAAGCCCAAGGCCTGTGGCGCCTGCCAGGGCAGGAGCCGCTGTTCAGCGACACCCTGGCGCTGGACATGGGCGAGGTCGAGGCCAGCCTCGCCGGGCCAAAGCGCCCTCAGGACAGGGTCGCCCTCGGCGAGGTCAGCCAGGCGTTCAACCACTTTGTCGAACAGCAGCCCAAGGTGCTGGCAAAAGAAGTCGGCCGCCTGGAAAGCGAGGGCGGCGGTGGCGTGGCGGTTGGCAATGCCGACCAGGCCGGTGAAATCGACTACAGCCATGAAGGCCAAACCCACACACTGCGCCATGGCGCCGTGGTGATTGCCGCTATCACCTCCTGCACCAACACTTCCAACCCCAGCGTGATGATGGCCGCCGGGCTGGTGGCGAAAAAAGCGCTGGAAAAGGGCCTGCAGCGCAAGCCTTGGGTCAAGAGCTCGCTGGCGCCCGGCTCCAAGGTTGTGACCGACTACTACAACGCCGCCGGGCTTACCCCTTACCTGGACGCACTTGGCTTCGACCTGGTCGGCTATGGCTGCACCACCTGCATCGGCAACTCCGGCCCGCTGGACGAAGCCATCGAAAAAGCCATCGGCAGTGCCGACCTGACAGTGGCCTCGGTGCTGTCGGGCAACCGCAACTTCGAAGGCCGTGTGCACCCGCTGGTCAAGACCAACTGGCTGGCCTCGCCACCGCTGGTGGTGGCCTACGCCCTGGCCGGCAGCGTGCGGGTAGACCTGACCCGCGATTCACTGGGTACGGGCAAGGATGGGCAGCCGGTGTACCTGCGTGATATCTGGCCCACCCAACAGGAAATCGCCGACGCAGTGGCCAAGGTCGATACCGCGATGTTCCACAAGGAATACGCCGAAGTCTTCGCCGGTGACGCCCAGTGGCAAGCGATCGAGGTGCCGCAGGCAGCCACTTATGTGTGGCAGGAAGACTCCACCTATATCCAGCACCCACCGTTCTTCGACGACATCGGCGGGCCCCTGCCCGTCATCGAGAATATTCAGGGCGCACGTATTCTCGCCCTGCTCGGCGACTCGGTCACTACCGACCACATCTCCCCTGCCGGCAATATCAAGGCCGATAGCCCGGCTGGCCGCTACCTGCGTGAAAAGGGCGTAGAACCACGGGACTTCAACTCTTACGGTTCTCGGCGGGGCAACCATGAAGTGATGATGCGCGGCACCTTCGCCAACATCCGCATCCGCAACGAGATGCTGGGCGGCGAAGAAGGCGGCAATACGCTCTACGCACCCACGGGCGAAAAACTGCCGATCTATGACGCGGCCATGCGTTACCAGGCCAATGGCACGCCGCTGGTGGTGATAGCCGGCCAGGAATACGGCACCGGTTCCAGCCGCGACTGGGCAGCCAAAGGCACCAACCTGCTGGGGGTCAAGGCGGTGCTGGCGGAGAGCTTCGAACGTATCCACCGCTCCAACCTGGTGGGCATGGGTGTGCTGCCCTTGCAGTTCAAGGCGGGCCAGGATCGCAAGCAGCTGGGCTTGACCGGCAAGGAGCGCATTGACATCAAGGGGCTGGCTGGCGTTGAACTGAAGCCGGGCATGACACTGCCGCTGCGGGTCACCCGAGAGGACGGTCAAGTGCAAGACATCGAAGTGCTGTGCCGCATCGACACGGTCAATGAAGTGGAATACTTCAAGTCGGGCGGGATTCTGCATTATGTGTTGCGGCAGATGATCGCACCTTCGACTTAACACACACCGGGGCGCTACGCGCCCCTTCCTGCCCTGGTGGCTGGCTCTTGGCCAGCCAATCAGTCATCATCCGACTTATACGTCACTATTCCGCAGAATAACTGTAATAGTGACGCCATCTTTCGCGAACGGGCCAGTTGCGCTAGCGCAACTGCAACGGCGTGCAGTTGCGTCAGATCAACAAACTTAAATATCCATTCAATTAAAGCAAGGGCTTGCCGATACCTGTCGAAAGCCTTGCGGATTACTCAGCCCATGCGTAACAACCAGCCGATCACTCAACGGGAACGGACTTTCCCAGCCCAACAACGGTTGATCTCGACCACCAACGCCAAAGGCGTGATCACCTACTGCAACGATGCATTCGTCGAGATCAGCGGTTTCTCGCGCGAGGAGCTGATCGGCGCGCCGCACAACCTGGTACGCCACCCCGATGTGCCGTCGGCGGTGTTCGCCCATATGTGGCAAACCCTCAAGCAAGGCCAGCCTTGGATGGGTATCGTCAAGAACCGCTGCAAGTCGGGCGACCATTACTGGGTCAACGCCTACGTGACGCCGATCTTCGACAACAACCAGGTCACCGGCTTCGAATCGGTGCGGGTCAAGCCCACCGCCGAGCAAATCCGCCGCGCCGAAGCCCTGTACCAGCGCCTGAACCAGGGCAAGAGCGCTGTCCCGCGCCGGGACACATGGCTACCGGTGCTGCAGGACTGGCTGCCGTTCATCCTGATCAGCCAGGTGGGCTTCCTGATCGGCAACTGGCTCGGCCACTCCTGGGGCTTTGCGCTGGCCGCCGGCCTGTCGGTGCCGCTCGGCCTGCTCGGCCTGAGCTGGCAGCAACGTGGCCTCAAGCGTTTGTTGCGCCTGGCCGAACAGACCACCTCCGACCCGCTGATCGCGCAGATGTTCACCGACAGCCGCGGTGTGCAGGCGCGGCTGGAGATGGCCATGCTCAGCCAGGACGCGCGCATGAAGACCTGCCTGACCCGCCTGCAGGACAGCGCCGAGCACCTCAGCGAACAGGCTCGCCAGTCCGACGCACTGGCCCACAAGAGCTCTACGGGGCTGGAGCGCCAGCGGGTGGAGACCGAACAGGTCGCCGCTGCCGTCAACCAGATGGCCGCTACCACTCAGGAAGTGGCCAACCACGTTCAGCGCACCGCCGATGCCACCCAGGAAGCCAATCGCCTGACCAGCCAGGGCCGACAGATCGCCGGGGAAACCCGCGATGCCATTGCACGCCTGTCGGCTGCGGTGGGCGAAACCGGCGAGACCGTGACGCAACTGGCCAAGGACAGTGACGAGATCGGTGGCGTGGTCGATGTGATCAAAGGCATCGCCGACCAGACCAACCTGCTGGCACTCAACGCCGCCATCGAAGCGGCTCGTGCCGGCGAGATGGGCCGCGGCTTCGCGGTGGTCGCCGACGAAGTGCGCCAGCTGGCCCAGCGCACCGCCGAGTCCACCGGGCAAATCCATGGCCTGATTGCCAAGCTGCAGCAGACTGCCAACAACGCCGTGCTGACCATGGAAACCGGCCACCGCCAGGCTCAGGAAGGTGTCGAGCGTGTGATGCAGGCGGACCAGGCGCTGGTCGGTATCAGCGAAGCCGTTGGCAATATTACTGACATGGCGACCCAGATTGCCGCGGCCACCGAAGAGCAGACAGCGGTGGCCGACGAGATCAGCCGCAACATCAGCACCATCGCCCAGCTGGCCGACCAGACCGCCGAACAGGCGCAGCACTCGGCGTTGCTCAGCGAAGCGCTGACCACTACCGCCGGTGGCCAGTATTCTCTGGTGGAGCGGTTCAACCGCTAAGGGCAAGCCCGCTCCCGCAACCAGTCTGCGAATTCCGAGGATTTTGCAGAACCTGGGGGGGGGGGCGGGCTTGACCCGCGAATGGGCCGCAAAGCGGCCCTTACCAATCCAGCGTCAACCGGCTTTCAAAGTAGCGCTCGTCCCCCGTCAACGGGTCGGCAAACCGCAAGCTGTGCGCCAGCAGCTTCAATGGCCGCTGATAATCATCTTCTACCTTGAGCAACTCAGGGTAGAACGGGTCATTACTAATCCCAGCCCCCAATGCTGCCATGTGTACCCGCAGCTGATGGGTCTTTCCGGTGACTGGCGACAGCCCATAGCGCCACAGCTCACCGTTCTTCTCCAGCACCTCGGCCAGGGTTTCGCTGTTATGCGCCCCTTCCACCTCATGCATGCGGAAAAACGGCTCGCCGTGCACCAGGCGGCTTTTATGTACCAACGGGAATTCACGCTGCGTCAAGGCAGTGGCAATGGCCTGGTAGCGTTTGTCGATGCGCCGCTCGGGAAACAGCCGCTGATAGGCGCTGCGGGTCTGCGGGTTGGCGGAAAACAGCACCAACCCCGCAGTATGCCGGTCGATGCGGTGCAGCGGCACCAGGTGAGGGTTGTCCAGACGACGGATCAAGCGGCGCAGCAACGTTTGCTCGACATACTCGCCGGTCGGCGTCACCGGCAGGAAATGAGGCTTGTCGGCCACCACCAGGTGCTCATCCGCATGCAGGATGGTTTCCTGTACCGGTATCGGTCGCTCGTTGGGCACTTCACGAAAATAGTGCAGGCGCATGCCACGGCGATAAGGCAGGTCGGCGGCAATCGCCCGGCCCTGCGCGTCGAGCACGCGACCACGGGCAAAGCGGTCAAGCCACTGCGCACGCTCGATGGCCTTGAAATGGTCGCACAGGCAATCGAGTACCGTTAGCCAGTTGCCGGGTGGCAGGCAGACCGTACTGGCTTGCTGGCGGGCGGGGTCGAAAGGCGTGGTCATGGCAAGGCTCGGAACAGGCAGGGCCGGGTATTATCCCCCATGGCCGACAGCTCAACCAGCCTGCACCGCAGCCTCGCTCCGTTCTTTCAACCAGCGCAGCACCTGTACAGGCTCCCAGCGGCCGGGGTCATAGAGTGCATAGAGCAACCCCTGGTAACCCACCACATCCAGCCCACGGTGGTAGCCGGCCCGCTGGAAAAGTGCTTCGATCTCGGCGAAACAGGTATTGAAATGGACTTTGCCGAACGGCGTACGGTCATCGGTGACCAAGCCTTCGAGGCGCAGTTCCAGCACGGCGTCGTACACCCGTTCGACCGGCATTCGGTTAACGGTGTATTTCAATTGCTCGACGTTGAGCATGGGCTTACCTCGATACTGTATTTATATACAGCATACGAACATGCCTGCCTTTGCGTCAATCCTGTTCATCCTCGCAAGCCGGGCAAATAGCCGGTGCCCTTGCGAATGGTCAGCAGCTGGCGCCTCGGTGTGCCCGTTGTCACCGACAGGTGAACCCAGCTGTCGAACTCGAGGATCAACTGGTCGAAAATCACATCACTTTCACTGATACGGCGGGCGACTTCTCGGGGGCTGTAGTCCCCTAACGTGAAGTCCGCAGCCAGCCCGCTCACATGCTGGCTGCGCTGTGCCCCACCGACACGTGCGTTCAAGGCAGCGCAACGGTAGCCACTGCTGATGAGTACAGGTTGGCCAAAAAGGGCTCGCACCTGTTCGAGTGCCTGACATAACAGCAGCAGGTTGCTGACGGCCTCTGCCGATGGCGTATTGTCCAACCCTTCCCTGGCGGCGACTTGTGAAGCGGTCATTTCTTCAAGCGTGAAATGTGGCGTGATGCGCATAGCATGGTTCTCGACGGGGTTGATGATTGGCGGCAACAATGTCGCCGGCGCAGCATCATCAACTCGCCATGCCGTACATGCAGGCAGGTATCGTTTCCACAGGCCGCCCTCACTGGGCCAAAAACGCCACCACCTGCTCGCCATCGAACGGCCAGTGCAATTCCGCGGAGGTATCACAGCGGCGCAGTACCGGGATGATCAGGCCGTAGCGTTCGAACAGCGCTTCGCTGTCGGCGATATCGACCAGTTCGACCAACAAACCGTGGTCGACAAAAGGCATCAGGACGGCTTCGGCCACTTCGCACAGGTGGCACCCGACGGTGCCGAAGAGTTGGCATTCAGGCAACATGGAGCGGGACCCGGTTTGGCATGGATGAGACACCTATTCTAGGTCGCTACCGCCCCCTGTGCACCTGGCCTCGCTCAATCCTGGCTGGTGGCACCGATACGGTGCAGCGACAAGTCCGCCCCCTGGAACTCCTGCTCGTGGCTCAAGCGCAGGCCATGCACCTTGCGGATCACGCCATACACCACAAACCCACCGAGCAGCGCGACCAGCACACCGGCCAGGCTGCCGATCAACTGGCTGGCCAAGCTGACGCCGCCCATGCCGCCGAGGGCGGCCTGGCCAAAGATGCCGCACGCAATGCCGCCCCATACGCCGCACAGGCCGTGCAGCGGCCAGACCCCGAGCACGTCATCGATCTTCCAGCGGTTCTGTGCAGCGGTGAAACTCCACACGAACAACACCCCCGCCACCAGGCCGGTAGCCAGCGCGCCAATCGGGTGCATCAGGTCGGAGCCGGCGCAGATCGCCACCAGGCCCGCCAAGGGGCCGTTGTGCAGGAAGCCCGGGTCATTGCGCCCGGCCAGCAAGGCTGCCAGGGTGCCGCCGACCATGGCCATCAGCGAATTGATCGCCACCAGCCCGCTGACACCCTGCAAGGTTTGGGCGCTCATCACGTTGAAGCCGAACCAGCCGATGATCAGAATCCACGACCCCAGCGCCAGGAATGGAATGCTCGACGGTGCGAAGGCCACCAACCGGCCGTCCCGATAGCGCCCACGCCGGGCCCCCAGCAGCAACACTGCCGCCAGCGCCAGCCAGCCGCCCATGGCATGCACCACCACAGAGCCAGCAAAATCATGGAACGGAGCACCGAAGTGGACATTCAGCCAATCCTGGACACCGAAGTTGCCGTTCCACACCATGCCTTCGAAGAACGGGTAGATGAATGCCACGATCAACGCTGTTGCACACAGCTGAGGCACGAACCGTGCACGTTCGGCAATGCCACCCGAAATGATCGCCGGGATCGCCGCAGCGAAGGTCAGCAGGAAAAAGCACTTGACCAGTGCATAGCCGTGGTCGGCAGCCAGCTGAGAGGCCGGCTGCAGAAAGCTCACACCGTAGGCTATCCAGTAGCCGATGAAAAAATACACCAGGGCCGAGATGGCGAAATCACTGAGGATCTTCGACAAGGCGTTGACCTGGTTTTTGTGCCGCACGGTGCCCACTTCGAGAAATGCGAAGCCGGCGTGCATCGCCAGCACCAGAATGGCGCCCATGAGAATGAACAGGGTATTGGAACCGTGGACCAGAGAGTCCATCGCGCTGTGCATGTTTTGCATTGAATTGGCAGACCTTCAGAAAAGGCACCATGACAGTTCAAGAACCTGCATCCCTGCACCGAATCGGTGCCAACCTACCGCCCGTTGCGAGCAACCGGGCGAAGCCTGCGTGGTTTTTTCTTGGGTTTGTCGTGGATTGGGTTAAGGTTTATCGGTATCCCACGGCGTCGGCGCCCTCCATCGGCGCATCGCTGCGGCCAACGCCCCGCGTTGTGGCATGCTTGTTAGCAAGCCCCATACCAGCAACCGCACTGAACCTTCCGCACGTCGGGTAACTCGAACTACCTACACACCTACACAGGGAGAGCACCATGGCCAGCAAATCGGCAAAGACTGCACAAGAGATATTGATGGCTGACTTCCAGGCCTTGGTCCGTGACACCGAGAAGCTTCTGGCCGATACCGCCAACTTGGCGGGGGACCAGGCCGATGAGCTGCGTGAGCAGATTCACGATCGGCTGACCCAGGCCCGCGAAAGCTTGCAACTGACCCAGGAATCGGTCCGCGAACGGGGCCAAGCTGCCCTGGGCAGCGCCGAACAATACGTACAGGAAAACCCTTGGCACGCCATCGGGATCGCGGCAGGTGTCGGCCTGTTGATCGGCCTGCTGGCCAATCGGCGCTGAGAGGCTTCCATGGAGAATGACGCCATCGGCACCGGCGCCTCGGGCAGGCGCCTGGGTGCTGCGATATTGGGGCTGTTGCACAGCCATATCGAACTGTTCGGCATCGAGTTGCAGGAGCAGAAAGGGCGCACCTTGAGCCTGCTGCTGTTCGCAGGCCTTGCATTGGTGTTTGCGCTGCTGCTGCTGACGGCCTTGTCGGGGCTGCTGCTGGTACTGCTGTGGGACAGCTATCGCCTGGCCGGCATCATTGGCCTGTGCATATTCTATGGCCTGGCCGCACTGTACTGCGGGCTGCGGCTCAAGGCCGCAGTGTTCGACGAGTCGTCGCCGTTCGGTTCCACCCTCGAAGAACTTGCCAAGGACCGGGAGCGCCTGTTGCCATGAGCCTGCCTGAACTGCCGAATACACGTAACCCGCGTGAGCTGCGCAAGGCGCTGCTGCGCCTGCGAATGGAGATGCACCGCCAGCAGATCCGCGTCGAATCGGGGCAGATGCTCGAACCACTGCTACGCCTGCGTGGCGTTGGCGGTTCGTTGCACGACGGGCTGGGCATCAAGCACGCGCCGCTCTGGGGGATTGGCGCCGTGGTGGCGATGGGTTTCCTGACCGGCAAGGGTGTGCGCAGCGGCAACCTGTCGCGTCTGGTACGCCTGGGTACCAGCCTGCTGCCGCTGGTCAAGCTTTACCTGCAAGGTGGCCGTCGCCCCTGAAGGCCCGCACCGCGCTTACAGGGGCGGTGCGGATTTGCCACTTGCACAGCGCTCGACGACACGTGAAGCTACGTCCTTCGACCGACAGGAGACCGAGCCTTGGACTGGCACACCCTGCTCACCCGCGAACGCCTGGGCAAAGCCCTGTATAGCCCCGAGGAACTCGGGCGCAGCCCTTTCCACAAAGACCACGACCGGATCATATTCTCAGGTGCATTTCGCCGCCTGGGGCGCAAGACCCAGGTTCACCCCGTCTCCAGCAACGATCATATTCACACCCGCCTGACCCACTCCCTCGAGGTCAGCTGCGTGGGCCGCTCGCTGGGTATGCGGGTTGGCGAAACGTTGCGCGACAGCCTGCCCGACTGGTGCGAACCCAGTGACCTGGGCATGATCGTGCAGTCGGCCTGCCTGGCCCACGACATCGGCAACCCGCCGTTCGGCCACTCCGGCGAAGATGCCATCAGGCACTGGTTTCAGCAGGCTGCAGGGCGCGGCTGGCTGGATGACATGAGTGATGAAGAGCGCGGCGACTTCCTCAACTTCGAAGGCAATGCTCAAGGCTTTCGCGTGCTCACACAGCTTGAGTACCACCAGTTCGATGGCGGCACCCGGCTGACCTACGCCACCCTCGGCACCTACCTCAAATATCCGTGGACAGCACGGCATGCCGACGCGCTGGGCTACAAAAAACACAAGTTCGGTTGCTACCAGAGCGAACTGCCGTTACTGGAGCAGATCGCCCACAGGCTTGAGCTGCCGCTGCTGGAAGAACAGCGCTGGGCACGCCACCCGTTGGTGTATCTGATGGAGGCCGCAGATGACATCTGCTACGGCCTGATCGACCTGGAAGACGGCCTGGAAATGGAGTTGCTGCATTACGCCGAGGTCGAGGCGTTACTGCTGGACCTGGTTGGCGATGACCTGCCCGAAACCTATCGCCAGCTCGGCCCCGCAGACTCCCGACGGCGCAAGCTGGCGATCTTGCGAGGCAAAGCCATCGAACACCTGACCAACGCAGCCGCCCGCGCCTTCGTCGAGCAGCAGCAAGCGTTGCTGGCCGGGCAGTTGACGGGCGACCTGGTCGAGCACATGCACGGCCCGGCCAAACGCTGCGTGCTCCAGGCCAAGGACATGGCCCGCCAGAAGATCTTCCAGGACAAACGCAAGACCCTGCATGAGATCGGTGCCTACACCACGCTGGAGATTCTGCTCAATACGTTCTGTGGCGCCGCGCTCGAACAGCATGGTGGGCGCACCCCCTCCTTCAAAAGCCGCCGGGTACTCGACCTTATCGGCAACAACGCCCCTCACCCGCACGACTCCCTGCATACAGCCTTCCTGCGCATGATCGACTTCATCGCCGGCATGACCGACAGCTACGCCAGCGAGATGGCACGGGAAATGACCGGGCGCTCAAGCCCGACATGAAATAGCACCCTGCCGCGCCTCCCTCCACCGCGCGGCAGTGTTTATTGAAGGAAGTTTCCTACACAGGGCGCCCACACTTGAACACTTAAGTTAAACGCACTTACAAAAGCACACAAACGGCCGCGATTTCATTTCAGACGCTTACACTTCGTAGCTCTAATAGATTTCTTCTGTAGGGCATTTCCCATATACGTTTAATCGCCACTCCTCGCAACCCGCGCGAGTTCCAACTGGGTTAAGGTGCGCTTGACTGCACTTGCCCAGGAAAGTTGAACATGCACACCGTATTCATTGTCGATGACCATCCGGTCATTCGCCTGGCTGTCCGAATGTTGCTCGAGAACCAGAATTACAAAGTCGTCGGTGAGTCGGACAATGGCGTGGACGCCATGCAGATGGTCCGTGAAACCGCCCCGGACCTGGTCATTCTCGACATCAGCATCCCCAAGCTAGACGGCCTTGAGGTGCTTTCTCGCCTCCAGGCCATGGCCCTGCCACTGAAAGTGCTGATCCTCACCGCGCAGTCGCCGGCGCTGTTTGCAGTACGCTGCATGCAATCAGGCGCGGCGGGCTATGTGTGCAAACAGGAAGACCTGGGGGAATTGCTCAGTGCCATCAAGGCGGTGCTCTCCGGATACAACTACTTCCCCAGTCAGGTTATTCACAACAGCCACGAAACAGCAGACGCCGACCTCAGGCTTTTCCGACAGGTGAATGATCGTGAATTGATGGTCCTGCAACTTTTCGCCCAGGGTCGCAATAACAAGGAAATTGCTCAAGGTATGTTCCTGAGCAACAAGACCGTAAGCACATACAAGCAACAATTTCACATGTACACAGAGAGCGCCGCAAGCTGGGGCGGGCTGTGAAGCGGCACGGCGAAGCCATGCGGGGATATGCCAAGCAGGCGTAGGGAGGCAGCTAGGCTGGGCTGGGCTGCTGGTGGGAGTTACTCGAATTTCTTACCTGTGACGACCAAGGCGCTCGGTCCATTCTTCTTCAAGAACTTATCGCCTTCGCTGCTATCCATGCACCGGGTCTTCACTTGAACATCATCTAGCGTGAAGTTCTGACTAGCAGCCTCCTTTTTGAAGGATGCTACGGTCATTGTTTCTACCTCCTTTGCCGCTGAGTAGCAGCTAACCAAGCCATGAAACATCGTATCCACCATTCTTTCCGCCTCACAATGTTGTGGGTGTCCTTGAATAGTAACGCACATACTGAAAACAACGTGGTAGAACGCCATATTGCACCTCTCTGCTTAGTGGTGGCCACAAGATATCACTTGCCTTTCTACTATGCCAGATGGTGCATGCACATCTTTTAAGGCATCGACAAGAGCACTTCACCACATTCAGAAATTTGCAAATTAATCAACTAGCCGCAGAGAAAATAGTTGCAAAATGTCCATTAAAATGGTATAATTACATACATAGGAAGAAAACAAGAGAATGTAAGGTTTTCAACTCTCCTGCATTAGTTTTCCTCCTCCAAATCCTTCTTGTAGTTATCTTCTAACGGCTCCCTGCCTTTAGTAGCCAATGCTAATTCCTGCTCTACCTCGATGACAGTAGTTATCGCGGGTATAGTCCTCAAGCTCTGACAGGCAGCTTGGCAGACAAGCCTGTTACATATCTCTACCATCAGTGTTCCAACTGATGGTTCCTCCGTCGCAAGGCTCTCATGGCCTATTTGCAGAGCCGCCAGCATCTGTGCGAACTACTGGCATCCTTTCTATCATCTTTCAATTCGCAAGCTGTCCATGACAGTGGTGACAGTGTTTCCCGTTCACTGGCGGATAACGGGCACCTCTTTAGCAAATAGCACTAAGCATTAAAGCCCCTCGCTGGGCTTTCTTTTTATCTTTTCTAGAATCTTTGCACAAACATTTAAGGAGACCTTATGTCTGAGAGAGACGCCTCTGTAATCGTCAAGTGTGCCTGCTGTGGCAAGTCCGTTGTAGCCGTGCACAAATCCAAGAACCGAACATGTTCTAAATCTTGCTACTTCAAGTTATACCGAAAAAAGAAACGACTTGAACAGATCGAACGTGAGAAAGCTTTGAAGGCAGCAGCAGTGGCCGCTCACATTGCTTCACAAGAACAACCGGAAACACCACAGCCGTAAGGCTCACCATTCATCACTATCATGGAGACACCATGCTCACACTCATCTGCATGTGCAGCACCGCCTTACCCCTCGCTTGCTTCGGTCAAGCAACAACCACAGCCGTAAACGCTGTTAAAACCATCATCACCAATAACATCATGGAGAACAAATAATGACGCAATACGCAAAAGACCAAACACGCCGCATCCTTAAAACTGAACAAGCTGCATACGTGCAGAATGCAATCGACTTTGCCCGGCGTAGTTCCGCTGCTCCCCACGAAGGTAGTTTGCAACCAACGGCATACACCACATTCTATGTCACGACTACAAACGAAGGCCTGGAGAAGTATGCCGAGCTGAAAGCAGAAGGTTGGACACTCTTGGATAACACACTTCACTTGATGGCAGTGCCGGGCAAGGCTCTTAGTTTGGTTTGCAAGTGTCCAGAATCGGTATTCGAGACTTACATTCCAATCATCGCTGCTAACGCTGAGAAGGCATACGTTGCAGAAGTAGAAGCCCATAATAGACAAGCGCAAAAGCTTCAAGAGCGCGCTAAGGAAATCCAACTTGAATTTGATCGTCGTGAAGAAGAGCGTAAGGCACTTCTAATGGCTGAGATTACAAAGGAATTCGATCAGAAAGCCCGTGCTCAGTTTGTTCCAGCGGCCAGCAATGGCCTTCACCACTAATCATCATGGAGGATTGCCATGTCTGGACTTAAAGAAGAAGTCGCCCAGCTAACAGGTTCGTTGAAATTCAATGTTGACCTTGCTGGACTTAAGCGATTTGAGAACATGATGAGAAATGCCAGCAGAACGCTGGCAGCTTTCACAAGACAATTTGAAGCCCTCTCTAAGCAGATGGCAAAAACCCTGAAACTCAGAATTGACACAACAGCCGCTGATAAGGCCAAGCAGAAGCTTGATGCAGCCACTAAACGTCAGGCAAGAGCAGAAGCGGCACTTAGCAACCAACAGCGTAAGACATTCACAGCTGAGCTACAGCAACAGAAACTCAAATACGCAGGCACCAAGGCTCAAGCTCAGTTGAACAGTGCCGCGCTCCAGAGCCAGAAGGATGCCGCTATTGTGGCTGCGAAAGCCTCTGCAAGCCACGCAAAGAACCAAGGCATTAGCAAGGCTCAGCTAGCCAGCCAAAATGCCCTAACGGCCTCCTTGACACGCCAAGCGAAGTTGGAAGCGATCCTAGCCAAGACCCGTGCTGCCACTCAAAGAGCCAGCCAACAACATCTTGCAACCCAAACCAACCTCCAGCGTATTCAGCAACAGATGAACCACGCCCAGCAGGTAGCACATCACAGAGCACAGCAGCAGCAAGCCAAGATGGCAGCCGCCCAACAAACAGCTCAGAACAAGGCACAGAATGCCTCTCAGAGCGCGGCTAGGTTCCAGATGGCCCAAAAACGTCATGCTGCGTGGCAAGCACGCCAGAACGCTCCAGCTCCTAGCTCTGGAATGTTCGGCAGTGGTATTGGTGGTGTTATGGCTGTTGGTGGTGCGATTGGTGGTATCGGCCTAGCCGTCGCTGGCCTGGAGCGTCTGGTCAATTCTCTTAACGAACGCATCACCCAACGTAAACAGAACGTCATTGATGCTGAACGGTTTGAAGGTGCGTTCACAGGCCTGGGTAAATCGCCAGAGATTCGTAAGTTCTGGAAAGATACATTCATCCAACTCTCTAATGACTCTGGTGCAGAAATCAGCAATGAAACGTCTGAGGACTTCCGTACATTTGTTGGAATGCAGCAGGCTTTCGGCAAAAACACTGACCAAATCATTAAAGAATACAAACTACGTCAACAAGCATTCGCCGTTGCAGGACTGACCAAGGATAGCAGCCGCGAAGTTAACAGGCAGCTTAATCAGGTTTCTACTGATGGCCTTGGCGACAAGAGTGACTGGAACGTAATCTCTGAACGTGTTCCTATGTTGGTTCCATATGTAACCCGTGCATTCGGTGAAGAAGAAAAGATCACAGACCCCGTTAAAGCAGTGGCCGCTTTCAACAAACGCATGAAGAAAGGTGGCGGCGTTAAAATGGACTGGATCACTAAAGGTATGGAAACGATGATTGCTGAGAACCAATCCATCTTTGATCAGAAGAAACAGAGCGTTGGATTCTCGAAAACCCTTCAAGAAAACCAAGAGTTTCTGAACGCCACAGGTATTAACAATACCAAAGAACTCAATTCGGTAATGCGTGACAACATCAACGCTCACAGAGAATTGAATGCAGCTATGCAACCACTTCGTGAAACAATTAAAAGTTTCGATCAGGGGCTTACAGAGGCTCAAACAAGCCTGATCCGTTTTGCTATCGGGCGTAACCAAGATGGCAGCGAGAAGAGTTCGGACCAGAAGATGCAAGATGCTATGACCTCTGGTTTGTCTCGTTTAGCTCCACTGGAGATGGTCGGCACTCATGATTACTCCAAGATTGACACAAAGACTCAGCACCAAGGCGGATGGATTGGCAATCTCTGGAACTGGGTGTTTGGGGTCAACAATAATTCTAAGCTCGACCCAGACAATCAAGCCCCTGGGCTTTTGGGCAGTTTGCCAGCCATGAAGCTCGACACATCCAAGCTGCTAACCAACATGCCAAATTACACAGCCTTGGCTTCCAATCTTCCTGACTTTCAATCTGCTGCAACTGGCTTCAAAGCGATGCAAGATCAAATATTGTCTAATAGCGGCATGCCGACAACTAACCAGACGGTAAACGCTCCAATCAATCTAAATCTGAGTATTGGTGATACGACAATCAACGGTGCTACAGACACTGACGACATTATGAGTCGTATTGACGCAAGGCATGATGAACTTGTTTATAAGATGCCGGGGCTAGCTCAGAAAGCTGTTCTAGATGTTTTTGGACAGGCCAGAGCACAACAGGCAGAACGACAATAACCGAGGGGGCACCGAGCCCCCTCATCCTTCCACTACAACTATAGAGAACCAAATGAATCCCAAAGCATCTTTCATCTTGATGCTGATGTTTTGCTTTACCTTTTTTCTCTCCGTGCATTCATACAAGATGCAGGACGACTATCAGCGACAAGCCCTCATCATCATCAAACAAAGCCACGATTACACAGACAGACAGGTTGCGCAGTTGAAAGTGAGTTCTCTCAACGTGATTGCAGACCTGTCCCTATCTACAAGACGCCTCGCCACAATCGAATGCTACAAGCAAGGCGAGTGCAAGAAGCCTAAAGACATGGAGAAGCCACGATGACTGATATCCAAACACTGAAAGACGAAGCTACAGCCAAGTATGAGAGCCGTGGCAAGTGGCATATCATTTTTACAAATTATATTTCTGACTGCTTCCAGCAATACGACGAACTTGTAACTCTAGGCTACAAGCGTGCACCAGACAGTTATCTCATTGCTGAGAATATGAACCTATCTGTAAATCAAGTGATTCGTATGGAGAAGCCAGCAGAACTACAAGCCCAAGAACTGAAAGCAATTTTGGACAAGATCGACAAGGGAAGCGCTCAATGAAAATGCAATACCGCGACATTCGTAATCATTACGACCCGTACGAAGCAGCATATATCTACCTTGAGCAGCTTGGGCATCACATCCCTTACATGTTTCCGGATTTGATTCCTCACCTGCTTCGCTGCATCGATAACGGAGTCTCTGAATGTCAGTTCAAACGAGACGCCAAGATGATGTTTAACGTTTGAGGGGAGAAAATGACAGTTCCTTTCGATCCTCGGATGTTAGACGACCTGAGACAAGCCCTTGGACTCACACACCTACGTGCAACTGAGCATCTATGGCATGCCCTTGAGGCGTTGTCTCTTGCTGGAACGGAATTGGTGTTAGTTGATAATTCAGCCAGTCCTCCAATCCTAACAAGCCACGACATTACAACCAGAATTCTCATGGAAAAATATCAGAAATAATCAAATGTTTGCACAAACATTTGTTGACTTATAGAGATTCTATTATACAATAATATAAGAGCGAATGATTTACCAAGTTGGTGCAAAGCCAGCTGTTTTTGCCTCAGAAATACCCCCATCCAGAAGCTCCTATAACGCGATTACAGGCATTTACACTTACGTCTGGGCCATCCTATTGCCTGCTGTTTAAGCAACGCTGTAAGCCGCCTCGACGGGCTTCTAACGCCATTCTCAATATTCATCACCAAACAACAGTGGAGACATTCTTATGCCTGCTTATAACAACCGTGGCGGAGCTTCCCGTACCTGCATTTGCAGTCACTGTGGAAAGCCTTTCCTAACACGTAAGTATCAACCGTTCTGTTCTGCAATCTGCAAGCACCAATCTGGCTACAAATCTAAAGCCGCCAAGACAACTTCCCAGCCAATCCTTGAAGGAGCTACTAGCAATGACAACACAAACCACATCGACCGTTAAGAAATCCCACCGCCGCACCTGTAAGAACAAAGACTGTAAAATCAAGTTCACTACCACAGACAGCCGCAAGATTTACTGTAGTCGAGAGTGCAAGGACGTAGGCACATACGCACCAAAGCGTAAAGTTTACGATATTCCAAGAACAAATCACTTCTTTGTCTACCTGACAAAAGAGGTTCAGCGTGCTGGAACGCTTCACATCCTAGACAAACTTGTTGCTAACGTTGAGGCTCTGCAAGCGCTGTACGCCGTTGTTAAGGTACGACTGGTGGCCAACGTTCTGTCTGGCAAAGAGTTGTTCCACGTTGCTCACATCGCCCCATGCAAGCATGAATACACTCTTGGCCTGCTGTGTGCAGAAAACCTGCTGATCGCTCCAGCTGTTTTGAACAAACGACACACCAACACCCACGCTAACAAAGCTGGAGTGTTTATGTACCGTGCAGACATGGAAATCAAAAACACTATCCTGTCTGACGACCAAGACAATCTTGATCGAGTCATTGACTACATCGGTCACGATACGGTTGTCACCTTCTGCAAGAAATCCAAACTCACCACTTCCCAACGTCAAGCGGCCATCAAGAAGCTATCCGGCCTAGTCGATACGGCAAACCCAGATCACGCCCAGTTCATTTCCCTCCTGTCTGACTCCACCGCCAAGACTCCGCAGATCGTGGCAGCAATCGAAGCCATTAATGGCTTTAAAGAGTTCAAACCGATGATGAAGGGACAGCGGCTATCTGAGAGCGCTATGCTCATCAAGGAGCTGATCCGCCATGCTGAATTCCGTGGTGAACTGGAAGGCTGCGCAGCAATTGCCCGCCAGTACACCCGTGCTGACTTCGCCCACATTGGCCTGAGCCTTGACGCCCAACGCACCCTGTTTAAGCTGATGCACGGCTACCTTGAGCCAGAAATGGAGAATGAAACTGACTGCCTGATGTACGAGCTGAGGGCGCCAGTCCGTGCAGCTGGGGAGCGCCAGAAAGCGGTGATGGTAGATCGCCAAGCGATGCTTGAGAGAAGAACAGTCAAGCTTGAGGCTGAGGCTTCGGAGAAAGCCCGTCACATCGCTTACATGAGAACTCCGGGTGCCCAGTATTTCCATGCCGAGTTTGAAGCTGACCACTTCGACCTAACAGACTACTGTCTAATCCCGTACATGATGACTCTCAACCTGACGAAGACACGCCATGTACCAGAATCCGGCACCATCCTCTCTAACGGTGACGTCGCGTTTTGATCGCTGCCACATACACACGCCAAGGGCTGTCCTTTCGAGGGCGGCCCTTTTCTTTTTCTGGTCGCCCTGGAGCAGCGCTGTTGATTGGAAACATTTCCAAATTCACCCCCTCAGGAGGGTATACAGTTTACACCGAGATTAAGGGAATAATCCTCTCCAGCCTTAGTGCTGCAAGGGTTCCAGCCCATACCCGATTGCACAAACTCACTTCCCTAAGCCCGTGTCGGTACGACACACTGTTGCACATCCCAAGAACATCAGTGTCGGTACGACACGTTCACTTTGTTGTTGTCTGTTCTGCTACCTTCGATAGTCGTACCCTGTGAACGTCCGTTCACAATTTTTCTCCATCCGTGCGAGAGCACAAGTGCTACAGAGACAGACACTCATGGAAGACCGCTCCGCCCTCACCGCTGACACCCTCGAACTCCTACTACTCAACCAGCAAGCCCTGAGAGCTGGCCTTGAAGAATTGTCGCTATGGATCAGTCAGCGTGGGTCAGTTAACGTGCATGACAACGTTCTTAAAGCACTGGCAACAATGGACATCAACGCCGAAGGGATTGCATCAGGGATCGAGGCTCTACGCTCTTCTGTATAGTGCGACACAATTGATTTCACCCCCAGCACGATGGGCACCACCGGGCATAAACAGCCCGTTTAAACTCTTGGAAACGTGACCAAAACCGGGCATTTAGTCACGACACCCACCGTCAGCTCCCAAACTCCCTGCTACATCAGCGAAGTCGTGAGAAGCCCACTCAGGTCGCGGCAAGCACCCTTCAGCCCACAGGATTCAAGCCCTCCAGCCACGTGCAAACATTCTCTTGTTACAGATGATGCCAACATTGCGGCCTACCTCTGTGTGGCGGATTACTAAGCAAAACGGTTTCTCTCTCGCGAAAACGCTGAAAATCGTGTAACTGCAAGAAGCCACAACCATCCACAATCATAAAAATAGCTTTCTGTCAACGACTTTACATTGCCATTTCCATTTCCATCTGCCATGGTTTCTCCACCAACAACAGGAGCAGCCCGCAATGACCCACTACACCAACGACAACCTGAAGAGCGCTCTGAGTTCGATTGCTAAAGGTTCAATAACGGAGTGCACAGAGAACAGCTACAGCGTGTATCAGTATCTGGAGGAATACGGGTACATCCGTGGCGAGGTATCAGGTTTGAACCGTTACCAACGCAAACACCTCACCCTGACTCCAGCAGGTCAGCAGAAGCTGAATCAGCTACAAGCCAATGTGTGCAAATAACCCCGGTCCAAGCCACACACCCTTTGCACACAAAATGATTTTAGATTCACGTGTGCAATAGGGTTGCTTTTGATTAAGCACACATGCACAATGGCCACATCTAGAAGCAAAAGCACACAGGCAGATAGAAATGGCACACGTTGGGTACATCCGGGTCAGCACTGAGATTCAGAACACTGAGCGCCAGCTTGATGGCGTATCCCTCGATAAACGATTTGAAGACAAGCTGTCTGGTGCTACTACAGAACGTCCCCAGCTCATCGCCATGATTGATTACGTGCGAGAAGGTGATGTGGTACATGTACACTCCATCGACCGCCTAGCGCGCTCCATGGCCGACCTGCTGCAACTCGTTGCCACCCTCAATGCCAAAGGCGTACACGTGAATTTCCATAAGGAATCCATGGTGTTCACTGGCGAGGATTCACCCATGCAGAAACTCATGCTGAACATGATGGGAAGCTTCGCTCAATTCGAGCGTGAGGTGATGAAGGAACGTCAGCGTGAAGGGATCGCCAAGGCTAAGGAACGTGGCGTCTATAAAGGCCGTGTCAAAACCATTGATGACTCCGCGATCCTGGCTCTGTTGAACCAAGGCAAGAGCATTCGTGCAGTCGCTACTGAATTGAACATCAACCCTTCTACAGTCCAACGTGCTAAGAAGGCTGCCATTTGTGAACAGGCATTCTCAAACACCCCCGTCTAAGAGGGTGTACAGTTTACTCCGACTTGAGAGCGTATCTCCGATGTAAGCCACGGATTACAAGGGCTGCAGCCTACACCCTCTTGCACGCTCTCAGTGCGAGCAGCCCGCAAGCACCAGCTCTCAGCACCTTCCAGCTATCTCCCAAGCATCTCCCTGTTAGCGCCTGCCAGCACACGCCCCATTTATTTTCAGATCTAAACAGCTTCTGTTTAGGCATGTCGTGATGCATTGAGCACCTCTCACATAAAACCGCCTTTTCCAAACGCCTCCCAGCTTATATTTCCAGCCAGAAATCCAAGAATCACTCAAGGTGCCTCACTCTCGCGGCGCGGGGCTGGGATTCTCCATTCACACGCCCTCCTCACCTATCTCTCACCTAGCCTGTTAAACTCATGCTTTTTCCAGCTTGGGGAAGCGCGTGGAAGTCAAAGGCAAATGGGGCAAAATTCGTACATTGGCGGGGCTTGCAGCTCTAGGTTTTGTAGGCAGTGTCGGCCAATACACTATACAGAATAGTAAATTTCCAGATTGGTTGACAGCCGTATTCAGTGGGATCGGTACTAGCAGCGCCTCTATTATTAGTGCATTTCTTGACACCTCAATCCCCTTGCCGATAGTCGTTGCTTTCGGCTTAGCTATCGCATTCGTTACTTGGCTAGTATTGAGTCGGCATGCTAATAAGTACGAGGTGATAAGCAATCAGCACAACAAAGTGCTGAAAGAATTCCAAACACTGGAAAAAGAAAGCCACGACCTAAGAGCTGAAAAGCTTCATCTTTACAAGACCAATTCCAATACTCAAGACTTATTGGCGGTCGCAAGAGCAGATAGGAACAATGCTATAGAAGAACTCGAAGCCATTACAGAGAAAAAGAATAAACTCGAATTTGAATGCCGAGCCTTGCATGGTGAAGTAAAAGTTCTTGACTTTGAGCTCTCCGCAGCCCGCACCGCATTGAAGAACGCCACGAAAGACAACGACACTGCTGATATATCACCAACAACGATCCAATCCGTGCACAGCTTTATCATAAGCACTAACAATTTGGGCCACTACACCACCCCAGATAAAATAATTAAATCCCTGAAACTATCCCCTGCCACCGTACAAAATGCATTGAATGATTTAATTAAGAGAAAGACCATCATTCAAAAGACCGCTCCTAACGGATTACCAGTTTACCTCCCTAGGCTTTAGGGAGGCACAACCGGCCCAGCTTCTTATTTCATATCTTCCAATAACTTCTTGGTGAGTACTTCCTGCTGAATCCAGTTTACCGTAAGCTGAATAAGCATTTTTAGATCCTTGATATCCTTGTCCACCCATTTTCTAACATAATGGGTTTCGTCATTTCCCAACCAAATCGCACGCTTAGCACACTGCTTGATGTTCTCATTGGTGACAAAGCTTTCAATCACCTGTGCGATTGGACGCTTCTTAATGTCATCCTCTTGGTCAGGGCGCTGTGCAACACAATAGTCCTTGATAAGATATTCCAACGACTTCCTATACCCCACCCCCGCGACCTCATTCAAGCCATACTCTTCTGCTTGAGTGGCCTGAGTAAAAATCTCAGCAAACTGGGGCGATATCTCTACTACTTCTGCAGCCACCGTAACCGGCTTCGGGGTGCGCGGCAGCAATGACTTTAAAAAATAAAAACCCTTCATCGACTCGAATCTATAGGAGGCGATAAACATTTTCTTGCACTTACTCATCGGGCATAAGAACAAGGCATCCACTTCTTGCTGAGTACTGCAATATAATCCATTTACGAATTCCGGGTTTATACCGACATTACAAATAGGACAGAAATCAGGAAGCACAGATACGCTAATTCTTGTCCTTCCACCATTGATTATTAGTTCTTCCATAACCACCCCATCTATTTATAGTCCAGTTTATTCCCACCGCGAGCGCATAGCTTCTGGATCGTCAGCATCCCACTCAGACTCACTGCCTTCCCCAGCAGGCTCCCAGTGCATCCAATCTTCACCATCATCTACATAGCTCACCTTGGACACAAGCAGCTCTGTGTCACCCCACATGAGTTTGTATTTATCTTCCTTACGATTAACACCAGCGTAACGATACATTGTGCCAGATTCAGAAGTGCTTAACCTGCCATCGGAGTAAATGGTGATGCTGTAACCAACACTACGAAGCATGGCCGCAAGCCGCTGAGGATCACTTCTTTCAAGAATCTCCACCCTGCCCTGTACTCTAAACACATTTGGCGGGCGCTCTACAGTAGCTTTGAGCAAGGCCAGTTCTCGCTCCGCTGTCTCTCTTTCTTCGTGCAGTGCCTCAATCTGAGCAGCCACCTCTGGAATCTTCATCGAGGCGCCAAAGGCATCCACCCTAGCCTGAATCCCTTTCGACAGTTCTAGGATTTTGGCCTCAGCGGCAATTATCGCTTTCTCATTTACTCCGCTGCGCTCTTTGGCAACCACTCGATGCGTTGCAGGTTTAGCTGTTCGCTCGTAAACAGCATCAATCACCGTCTTAGGGATCACCTTCTTGTTGTCGCAGCCTTTCAATTCCTGCCGCTTCCTGCACCTCATACTCACCTGTACGCCTTTGATGGTGCGCATGATGAAATTGCCTCCACAGCTACCGCACTTCACAAGCCCAACGTAGAAGTGCGTGGCTGTCTTGGCCGGTGGTGCGGTCTTACGTCGCTCGCCTTCAATCTGTGCGAGGTGGTAAAGGGATTGGTCAATGATCGGCTCATACACCTCAGAGCCGTTCCAGCGCCCTATTGCGGCCTCATTGCGAAGCCAGCCTTCAACACCTGGGCCAGAGGTTTTAGCCAGTGCAGCAACACCAGATTCACGCATACGCTTGGCAATCACAGCCTTACCAAGCCCTGATGTGTACAACTCGAAAGCCACCTTGATTTGCTCAGCAACCTCAGCAATCACCACACCCTCAGAAGTCAGCCATACCGGCGTATGACGCTTCGGCGTTTTGCCTTCTTCCTTAGCCAGCCTGCGGCGAGAATCATACGAACCCTTGAGCCTACGACTCAGGTTGTCGCTGTACTGCCGTGCGGCTTGAATCTTGCCAACCAGAATGTAGATGTGTCCGCCTTCATTTAGGCTCGCCTCAGTGAACATAATCCCGTCCTCTAGGGTAATGATAGATACCCCGGCTCTGAGGATAGGGCTAACGATGGTGCTAAGCATTTCCAACACAGGAAGACGCCCAGTGCGGTCGATAGCCTCCACCAATACAGCATCGCCGTTCTTAATCACCCCTTCCTCTACTGCCGCCAGCAGCTTGGCAAAATCACCGCCTTCCTTGATGTGATCGCCCTTCCAGGCACTCTTACCCAAGTCTTGGTAGGTGTCGACGCTCAGGGAGTATTCAGGGTGCTGGGATAGCCAGTTGGCCAACATTGCCTTTTGCCGCTCAAGGCTACTGCCCCTTTTCTGACGGGCGCTGGAGAAGCGTGCATAGCTGAATGCGGTAGGCATAGGCGCCCTCTCGAAGAAGCTTGGACGCTCATTGTAAACATGTGAAAAACCTACAAAAAACGATTGATGCAAAAACTTCAGGTCGACACGTTGGTCGACCTGATCGATATGGCCAAGCGCAACGCACTGGTCTGAGGTGCGCCCATGGCTCAATTGATTGCCTGCCTGGCCTTCCTGCTGGTATTGGCCGGGGGTAGCGTGCAGGCTTCCGAGCAGGAGGCAGTGCCCTATTCCCTGCTCGCCCGCTCGATGCCCGCGCCGATAAAGCTGAAGCTGACCGCAGAACAGCGGGAATGGCTGATGGGCCGCAAATACCTGATGCTGGGCACATCAGCGCCCGACTATGCGCCTTTCGACATCAGCAGCGGCGGGCGCGACTATCAAGGCCTCACCGCCGAATACGCGAGCTTGATCGGCAAGGCACTGCAACTGCCGGTTCGCGTGCTGCGCTACCCCAACCGGCAAGCTGCCGTGGAGGCGCTGAAAAACGGTGAGATCGACTTGCTCGGCAGCGCCAACGGTTACGAGGCTGCGACCCAAGGCCTGGCGCTGTCGCACCCCTACGCCGTCGACCAGCCCGTGCTGGTGACCCGTGAGGATGAAAACCGTGCACTCGACCACGGCCTGGACGGCATGCGCCTTGGGATGCTTTACCACTACCTGCCCAGTCAAGATGTCAGCAACGTCTACCCCAACGCGCAACTCCTGGCATTTGGCTCCTCCACCCAGGCCCTCAATGCCGTGGCGTTCGGCCAGGCGGACGTGTTTATCGGCGACACTCTCTCGACGCACTACCAGCTCAATCGCGGCCACCTGCCCCGCCTGCGCATGGCAAGCTTCGGCAAGCACGCAAGCATCGGCTTCAGTTTCGCCATGCGGGCACAGGACACCTACCTCATGGAGTTGGTCAACACCACGCTCGACCACCAGCCCAGTGGCGTGCGTGCCAGCATTTCCAAACGCTGGAGCGCGGGTGGCGACATACTGCTGAGCAACCGACAACTTCCGCTGACAGCAGAGGAAAAGCAGTGGTTGCGCCACCATCCAGTCATGCAGGTGGCCATCGACGAGACCGCAGCGCCACTGTCGTATTTCGACGCCAATGGCCAATTTCGCGGAATAACCGCAGACCTGCTGGACCTGATTCGCTTGCGCACCGGCCTGCGCTTCGATGTACAGCGGGCCAACGGCATCGCCGAGATGATCGCCCGCCTTGAAGACGGGCGCGTGAACATGATCGCCGCCCTTGCCGTCGACAAGATGAACGGCGAACGGCTGCAACTTAGCCGCCCTTACCTCGAAAGCACCTACGTGTTGGTAACCCGCGCCGAAAATACCGAGTACAGCTCACTGGATAAACTGCGCGGGCGTCGCATCGCCATCACCCGCTACAGTGCCATGGCAGAACTACTAGGTAGCCGCTACCCGGAAACAGGCTGGATAGAAACGGAGAGCCCCTTCTATTCCATGGCTCTGCTGAGCAGTGGCGCCGTCGATGCAGTGATCACCACGCTGATCGATGCCCATCACGCCTTGGCCGGCGACGCCAATCTGGTCCTGCGCAGCACGGTGGGCAGCGAGCCCGCCAGCTTCGCCATGGCCACTACCGACAAAGACGCCGTGTTGGCCTCCATCCTCGACAAGGCACTGGTAAGCATTTCGCCGGAAGAACTGGGGGTCATCAATAATCGCTGGCGAGGCTATAGCCAGCATGACGACAGCAGTTGGCAAGAGTTTCAACGCATCGTACTGCAAGTGCTGCTCGGGACCGGGCTGCTGCTATTACTGGCACTGGTCTGGAACGCCCGCCTGCGGCGCCAGATAAAACAGCGCCAGCGTGCCGAACGGGCCTTGAACGACCAGCTGGAGTTCATGGGTGCGCTGCTCAATGGCACCCCTCACCCCATGTACGTCCGAGACCGGGGCGGGCGCCTGCAAAGTTGCAATGCCAGTTACCTCGAGGCGGTGCAGGCAACCCTTGATGAGGTAATCGGCAAGCGCTTGGAAGACAGCCTGTTCGCGGGTGCCGAAAACACCCGTCAGATTCAAGCCGACTACCTGCAGGTGATGGCAGCCGGCGTACCCCTGATCATCGATCGCCCCCTGCAGGTCAAGGATCGCGAGCTCACCATCTACCACTGGATCCTTCCTTACCGCGACTCGCTGGGTGAAGTGCAAGGTATCATCGGTGGCTGGATCGACATCAGCGAGCGCCGCAAGCTCGTGCAGGAACTGCGCGAGGCCAAGCAGCTGGCTGATGATGCCAACCGCGCCAAGAGCACCTTTCTGGCGACCATCAGCCACGAGATCCGCACGCCGATGAACGCAGTCATCGGCATGCTCGAACTGGCAGTCAAACGCGCCCACGAAGGGCAGATAGACAGCACCTCCCTGGAAGTCGCCCACCACTCGGCCAAAGACCTGCTGGGCCTGATCGGGGACATCCTGGACATCGTGCGCATCGAATCCGGGCACCTCTCGCTCGCGCCGGAGCCGGTCGACCTGGCGGCGCTAGTGGAATCGGTGGGCCGCGTTTTCGATGGCCAGGCACGTCAGAAAGGCCTGGCCTTTGAGGTGACCATCCACCCCAGTGCCCGATGCCATGCTCTGCTCGATCCACTGCGCTTCAAACAGATCTTGTCCAACTTGGTCAGCAATGCCATCAAGTTCACCGATCACGGCCAGGTGCGCATCAGCCTTGGCCTGACTGACGATAGCCTCGATACAGCGCCGTGCCTGGAGGTGGAAGTACGGGACAGTGGCATCGGCATTCACGACGATGACCTGCAGCGCCTGTTCAACCCTTTCGTCCAGGCCAACCCCCATAGCCAGGGCGCCCGCGCGGGCACCGGGCTGGGCCTGGCCATCTGCCGCAGCCTGTGTGAAATGATGGGTGGAACCCTGAGCATCAAGAGCCTGCCCGACTTCGGCACCCAGGTGCGCTTGATGATGCCGCTGCAGCGTGTAGGCGCAACGCCTGCACAAGGGCTGGACACCGCCGAAATCGAGCCCCCCGACCCACGGCTGAGGGTGCTGGTAATCGACGACCACCCGGCCAACTTGCTACTGATGTCGCAACAACTGGGCTACCTGGGCCTCAGCCACTCCAGTGCCTGCAGCGGCCTCGAGGGTTTGGAAAAGTGGCGCGAGAGCGCTTTCGACGTGGTGGTACTCGATTGCAACATGCCGCACATGAATGGTTATCAGCTCGCCGCCGCAGTGCGCGCTGAAGAGCGCCAAGCCGGGCAACGGCGCTGCGTCATCCTGGGTTATACCGCCAACGCCCAACCCGAGGTCAGGCAGAAATGCCTCAGTGTCGGCATGGACGACTGCCTGCTCAAGCCGATCAGCCTGCGCGCCCTCAGCCAGCGCCTCGCCGGTATCGTTCCCGGGCTGCAACAGGTCAACACGGGCCAATCGTTCAACCTGAGCGGGCTAGACAGCATCGTTAGCGACAACCGCAAAGATCGCGAACGGTTTCTGGCCGCCGTGCACCTGAGCCTGCAAGAGGATTTCGCCGAACTGATGGCCCTGGCCCCCGACACCGAGGCAACGGCAATCAGCGAGCAGGCACACAAGATCCTCAGCGCAGCGCGAATGCTGGAAGCACGTGACATGATGGCGGCCTGCGAGGCCCTGGAAGAAAGCGCTTTGCCGGCGTCACAGCTGAAGCTGCGGCGGCAGGTACTAGCGCGGCACATGCGCCGCGTCGAGAAAGCCCTGGCCAGGCTGCTGGCCACAGCTTGATGAAGCGGCGCCCGATCAGGCGGCCGCTTCAAGCCTGCATCAGGAAGCCGGGTTGACCGGTTTTTCCGGATACCAGGCGTCCAGCAGCGGGCTGACTTCGATGTTGGTCAGTTCGCTACGGCCCTTGAGCCAGGCTTCGACAGCGGCGCGCTGCTCTTCGGTGACCGAACCACGCTCGGCTTTGCAGACCAGGCCGAAGTCATCACCACCGACGTAGTCCAGGCCGTTGGCATCCATGGCTTCTGCCAGGAAAGCGTCGAGGAAGGCATCGATGGCTTCGTCAGACAGGTCTTCCTTGAAACCCAGGTTCAGTTCGAAACCCAGCTCCTGGAATTCATCAACGCACAGCTTCTTGCGCAGACGACGGGAACGGTTGGTAGCCATGAAACAATCCTCTTGAGTAATTACGCGCGGCACTTTAACAGTTTCCGCGGTGCAACGGCGCTTTTCCGTCGAACGTGGCGCATGCGCGCTGCGCTTGGGGCATAATGCGCACTATATTTCGTCGTGGGGCCACCATCTCTTACAGCCCCAATGTCCTTTTCCCTCGTGCGCAGGGTATCAATTTCATATGATCAAAACGCTCCGACCCCTCGTTCTCGCCGGCCTGCTTCTGCCATTCGCACTGTCCAGCCAGGCCGCTGCCGTAAACACCACACTGCCACCCAAGGTGCAGCAGGCGCTCAAAGCCAACAAACTGCAGGACACGGCGCTGTCGTTGGTGATGCTGCCGCTCAACGGCCCTGGCACCGCTACCGTGTTCAACGCCGATGTGTCGGTCAACCCGGCCTCGACCATGAAGCTGGTCACCACCTATGCGGCCCTCGAGCTGCTCGGCCCGACCTTCCAATGGAAAACCGAGTTCTACACCGATGGCACCCTGAGCAATGGCGTGCTCAACGGTAACCTGTACCTCAAGGGCGGTGGCGACCCAAAGTTGAACATGGAGAAACTGTGGCTGCTGATGCGTGACCTGCGCGCCAACGGCGTACGCACCATCACCGGCGACCTGGTGCTGGACCGCAGCCACTTCGTGCAGCCCAACCTGCCGCAGTTCAACGATGATGGCGGCGACGTCAACAAGCCGTTCCTGGTCAAGCCCGATTCCTTGCTGGTCAACCTCAAGGCCCTGCGCTTCGTCGCCCGCAACGATGGCGGCAAGGTGACCATCGCGGTCGAGCCGCCGATTGCCAACATCCGCATCGACAACCAGGTCAAAGCCGTCGCCTCCAAGCAATGCAGCGGCGACGTACGCTACAACCCGGTGCCCCAGCCAGACGGTATCAACGTGGTAGTGAGCGGGCAGCTTGGCGATGGCTGCAACTCGCAGACCTACCTGTCGCTGCTCGACCACCCAACCTACGCCGCCGGCGCCGTACGCGCGATCTGGGGCGAACTGGGTGGCAGCATCCAGGGCCGTGACCGCATCGAGAACGTGCCCAAGGGCGCCCGCCTGCTGGCTCGCGCGTTCTCGCCAGACCTGGTGGAAGTGATCCGCGACATCAACAAATACAGCAACAACACCATGGCTCAGCAACTTTTCCTGAGCCTTGGCGCGCAGTTCCGCACCGATGCCGATGGCGACGATGCCCGTGCTGCCCAGCGCGTTGTGCGCCAGTGGCTGGCGAAAAAAGGCATCACCGCGCCGCACCTGGTGATGGAGAATGGTTCGGGCCTGTCGCGTGCCGAACGGGTAAGCACCCGCGAGATGGCAGCACTGCTGCAGGCGGCGTGGAACAGCCCCTACGCGGCCGAATTCATCAGCTCGATGCCGCTGGTGGGCATGGACGGCACCATGCGCAAGCGCCTCAAGCGTACGGCGATGACCGGTGAAGGGCACATCAAGACCGGTACCCTGAACACCGTACGTGCCATTGCCGGCTTCAGCCGTGACAGCAATGGCAATACCTGGGCGGTGTCGGCGATCCTCAACGATCCGAAGCCATGGGGCGCCTCGCAGGTGCTGGACCAGGTGCTGCTGGACCTGTATCGCCAGCCCAAGGCAGGTAATAGCACAGCCGCTATCAACCCTTGAGGCTTGTACAGGAGCGGCCATGCCGCTCCTGTAACGGGTGAGGCAGGCCTGGCCTTTCAAGCATCAGTTCAGCTCGCCTTCGACCCGGTCCCTGCCCGCCTGCTTCGCCGCATACACCCCGGCATCCGCCCGCAGCAACAATGCATCAGCCCCCTCCCCTGGCCGCCAGCCTGCCACGCCAAAGCTCGCGGTCACCATGCCTACCCCCTCGACCGGCACATTGCGCACGCCCTGCCACAGCTCCATGGCCAGCAGCCGTGCCTGTTCGGCATCGCTGCCCGGGCACAGCACCATGAACTCCTCCCCGCCCAATCGGCAGAACACATCGGTGCGCCGCAAGCGCTGGCCAATGCGCTGGCACAAGCTGCGCAACACATGGTCCCCGACCGCATGGCCAAACTGGTCGTTGATCCGTTTGAAGTGGTCGATATCGAGCATGATCACCGCAAGATCCAGCTCATCACGCTGTGCGCGGTCCAGTTCGACCTTGAGGCGCTCCTGGAAGTAACGCCGGTTATGGATACCGGTCAGGGCATCGGTCACCGACAGCGCCCGCAGGTCCTCCTCCACGCCCTTGAGGTCGGAGATATCAGTGAGGTAGCCATGCCACAGGGTGCAGCCCTCTTCCCCCACCTCCGGCGTTGCCTCGCCGCGCACCCAGCGCAAGCCGGCCCGGGGCAAACAGACCCGGTATTCTTCGCGCCAGGGTGACAGGTGTTGGGCGGAGTCCCGCACCGAGCGCCGGACCCGCTCCAGGTCATCGGGGTGAATACGCTCGAATACCGCTGAAGCGTCCTCGCGCAGCAGTTGCAGGTCGACCTCGTAAATATCGAACAGCCCCTGGCTGGCGTAGGGGAAACACGAGTGCCCATCCGGGTCGAGGCGATACTGATAGATGCCGCCGGGCACCTCTGCACTGAGCTTTTCCAGCAGCCGGTCCCGCAGCGCCAGCGCCTCGTGTACCCGACGCCGCTCGGTGACATCGATGCAGATCGCCAGATAACCGACCCACAGCCCCTGCTCGTCCAGCACTGCGGTCACCAGCATGTTGGCCAGCAATTGGCTGCCGTCCTTGCGCAGGAGGGTCCACTCCCCGGGCTGCGCGCCACCCTCCTGGATGGTCTCGGCGAACATCGCCTGCCCCCCGGCAATGTGCCGACCATAGCGCTGGCTCAAGGCGTGGGCGCGCTGGCTGAGCTCCTCTGGCAAGACCAGGTCCTCGAGTTGCAGATGCCCGATCGCTTCACTGGCTGAATAGCCCAGCATGCGCTCGGCACCGGCATTGAAGGTACTGACCACGCCCTTCAGGCTGGTCGCGATGATAGCGACCTGGGTGGCCGCATCGAGCACGCTGCGCAGCTGATTATGGGTCACGCGCAGCGACTGCTCGCTGACCCGCAGTTCTGCCGTACGCTGTTCGACCAGCGTGAGTGCCCGCTGCCGCTGGCTGAACAGGTTATAGAGCAAGGCGCTGAGCAGCAGGCTCAACAGGCCACCGAGCAAGCCCACCGCCAGCGCTGCCGAAGAACGATTGCCCTGCATGAACACCTGGCTTGGGCGGATATCGAGCTCAAAGAAGTGATCGGCCAAGTGCAGTGACTGCGTGCTGGCCAGAGCCAATGGCGCAGGCGGGTTCTGGGAGTCGAACAACACCTCACGCCCGTCGCGCCCGCTGGGGTCGAAAATACGCACCACCAGGTTGTCCTCGGCGGCGGCCGGCAAGCCTTCGGTTATCAGCTGGCGCAGGTTCAGCAACGCCATCACATAGCCTGCGGGAGGCACCCCGGGCTGGGTCCCGGCAAAGACAGGCGCCACCATCAACAGCCCGCGGCTGTAGCCCGGTACCACATTGATCATGTCCAGCGGCGCAGACACCGCCATGCTGCCGGGCTGCAAGGCACGAAGCAGGGTCTGCTGACGGGTCACCTGCCCGCGCAGGTCCAGGCCGTAGGGTTGGCCATGCTGGAGGGTGGCCTGGGTGTACAGCACCGGGTAGTAGTGATCGCGGGCCGGTGCCGGCTGCCAGTTGCCTTGGCTATCGAGGTCTCGGATGCCAAACGCCTGCCCCAGTGCGCCACTGGCTCTACGCTCGAACTCGGCCCGCTGCGCGGCCTCGACCCGGGGTGCCCAGGAGTAGGCCAAGGTCCGGCGCAGCAAGGGCCGCGCGTAGCCGTCGAATTCGTGGGGGGTGACTTCGTGGGAGAAATCGAAGAAGCGCCGCAACGCATCAAGGCGCTGCTCCTGATCCTCGAAACGCTCGGCAATGCGGCTATAACGCTCGCTGGCCAGCAGCTCGAAGCGCTGGCGCAACTGCTGCTTGTAGAACGCCTGCGTGGCCAGCGCCAAGGCAACCGACAGCAAGCCGCCGGCGACCAGCGCTACCAACGCCAAGGCCCAGGCAGCCATCGCCTCGCTGCACAAGCCCAGTACCTTCGCACGCACGCCATACTTCGACATAGACAACTCTCATCACGTCAGCGTCCTGCGAAAATTCTGGCCCTGAGCAGAGTTATAGCTATTGGCCATTAGCCACGCAATGTAGCTCGTCTCAATTAACGCAATTGCAGGCGCCAGGCGCGGTGGATGCGGTTGTTACGGGCGAAGTCCGGGTCCAGGGTCTGGGCAGTGATTTCTTCCACCACGTACCGCGCATCCAGGTGCTCGTCGAGCTGGAACTTGCGGAAGTTGTTGGAGAAATACAGCACGCCGCCGGGCGCCAGGCGTGCCATGGCCAGGTCGAGCAGTTGCACATGGTCACGCTGAACGTCGAACACGCCTTCCATCCGCTTGGAGTTGGAGAAGGTTGGCGGGTCGATGAAGATCAGGTCATAGCTGTCGCGGTTGGCTTCCAGCCAGGCCATCACATCACCTTGCTCCAGGCGGTTGCGCTCGGAGAAACCGTTCAGCGACAGGTTGCGCCGCGCCCAGTCCAGGTAAGTCTTCGACAGGTCGACGCTGGTGGTGCTGCGTGCACCGCCCTTGGCGGCATGCACGCTAGCCGTGGCGGTATAGCAGAACAGGTTGAGGAAGCGCTTGCCCGCAGCCTCGCGCTGGATGCGCATGCGCATCGGGCGGTGGTCGAGGAACAGCCCGGTATCGAGGTAGTCGGTCAGGTTCACCAGCAGCTTGACGCCGCCTTCGTTGACCTCCTGAAAGCGCCCTTCGGTAGCCTGGCGCTCATACTGGCGGGTGCCGCTCTGACGCTCACGGCGCTTGAGCACCACGCGCTGCGGGTCGATGCCCAGTGCCTGGGGGATCGCTGCCAAGGCATCGAGCAGGCGCGACTGGGCCTTTTCCGGGTCGATGGAACGCGGCGCGGCGTATTCCTGCACGTGCACCCAATCCTGATAAAGGTCGACCGCCACGGCGTACTCAGGCATGTCGGCATCGTACACGCGGTAGCAGTCGACCTGCTCCTTGCGCGCCCACTTGCCCAGTTGCTTGAGGTTTTTCTGCAGGCGGTTGGCGAACATCTGCGCGCCTTCCGACAGGCGTGCCGGCTCATTGGCAACCGGCGCCTGGCGAGCGGTTTCAGCGTTTTCGGCCTGGGCCTCGCGGCGCTCGCCGGTGACGAACTGGTCAGGCTGCACCTTGAACAGCAGCAGCTTGCACGGCAGCGCACCGTTCCAGAACGCGTACTGTTTGTGGCTGCGGATGCCCATGCGCTTGCCCAGTTCGGGGGCACCGGTAAACACCGCCGCTTCCCAGCCCATGCACGCCTGGCGCAGGCGCTCGCCGAGGTTCTGGTAGAGGTACAGCAAGCTGGCTTCATCACCCAGGCGCTCGCCATACGGCGGGTTGCTGATGACCAGGCCTTTCTGGTTCTGGTCCGGGCGCGGCTCGAAGCTGGCCACCTCACCCTGATAGATCTTGATCCATTCGCTCAGGCCTGCACGCTCGACGTTGTTGCGGCCCGGCTGAATCAGCCGCGGGTCGGCCTCGTAGCCACGAATCCACAGGGGTGGCTTGGCCAGGCCCGCTTGCGCGCGGGCCTGGGCCTCTTCGTGAACCTTGCGCCAGGTAGCCGGCACATGGCCCAGCCAGGCACTGAAGCCCCAGCGCTCACGCTTGAGGTTGGGCGCCATGTCGGCTGCGATCATGGCCGCTTCGACCAGGAAAGTACCCACACCGCACATCGGGTCGGCCAGGGCGCCGCCCTCGGCGGCGATGCGTGGCCAGCCGGCGCGGATCAGCACGGCCGCTGCCAGGTTTTCCTTGAGCGGCGCAGCACCTTGCTGCAGGCGGTAGCCGCGCTGGTGCAGGCTGTGGCCAGAGAGGTCGAGCGAAAGGATGGCCTCGCCACGGTCCAGGCGCAGGTGCACGCGCACGTCCGGGTCGATTTTCTCCACCGATGGGCGCAGGCCTTCACGGTTGCGCAGCTTGTCGACGATCGCATCCTTGACCTTGAGTGCACCAAAGTGGGTGTTGTCGATACCCGAACCATGGCCGCTGAATTCAACGGCCAGCGTGCCGTCGGCGGCCAGGTGGTCAGCCCAGTCGACTGCGTTGACGCCATCGTACAGGTCATCAGCGTTCTTCATGTTGAAGCGCTTGAGCACCAGCAACACGCGGTTGGCCAGGCGCGACCAGAGGCACAGGCGGTAGGCGGTTTCCATGTCGGCGGCGCCGCGGATGGCCGAGGTGTGCTCACGCACTTCGTCAAGGCCCAGGCCCTTGGCCTCTTCGGCAAGCAGGCCTTCCAGGCCTTTGGGGCAGGTGAGATAGAGTTCGAAACGGTCCGACATGTAAATTCCAGAGCCTTTGGCTATTTGAGTGACGAGGCGACGCATCGCCCCGCCGATGTTTGCCCGAACGCCCTTCCAGCAAGCATCCGAGTGGCCTCCCCTGCGCATCATGCTGCAGCGGGCTGGCCGGGCCGCCTGATCGATCTGCTCTCGCCGGTGGCAGAAACAGCTTAGATCATCAGGCAGTACGAATAATTTCTGACGATACCGGGGTAGATGTGACCCTTCGTCGCATTGCTGAATATTTCTGCCACCTCACCGCAACGCTGGCGAAATGACGTCAATGTTCCGCAAACCCCGATCATAGCGGGCCCAACTCCAAATAAGGTTGAGTCGCATTTATTTACTTATCCCCTCACCCTTGGAAAGGTTACGTGCTTATGACAAATCGATCATTCACACCGTGACCCGCATTCGTTAGAACTGGTCTCAGGCCGCTTCGCAACGAGGCGGCACCTTCAGCCCGCCACGCCGGCAGCGGGCGCAAACCGGCAGAAAGACTCTGCCCGGCCTCGGAGAGGCCGACGGGACATTACAGTCAACAAGTGAGGGCAACACCCTATGAGAAGACTTAAGCGTGATCCGTTGGAAAGAGCATATTCACGTGGCTACCAATATGGAGTCACCGGCAAATCCCGCGAACTTTGCCCTTTTAATCTTCCTTCAGTTCGCCAAGCCTGGATCAACGGCTGGCGCGAAGGTCGCGGTGATAACTGGGACGGTATGACTGGCACCGCTGGCATCCATAGACTCAACGAAAATCACGCCGTTGGCTGATTGAGGACACTGAATTCGAATTACCATGCACGCCCCATCCGGGCGGCGGGCTAAGGCCCAGGGGCCCCTAGATGGGGCCCTTTTTTATGCCTGCGTGTTATGCCCGCGGCATTGCAGCAATGGCATCCACCGCTTCCCGGATCAGTGCCGGCCCTTTGTAGATGAAGCCGGAGTAGATTTGCACCAGGCTCGCCCCGGCAGCGATCTTCTCGGCGGCATGGCGGCCCTCGGTAATACCACCGGCAGCAATGATAGGCATCTTGCCAGCCAGCTCGGCGGCCAGCACCTTGACGATATGGGTGCTTTTCTCCAGCACCGGCGCACCCGACAAGCCACCGGCTTCGCCGCCATGCGGCAAGCGCTCGACGCCTTCACGGCCCATGGTGGTGTTGGTGGCGATCACCGCATCCATACCCGATTCCATCAGCGTTGCCGCCACCAGCGCGGTCTCTTCATCGCTCATGTCCGGCGCGATCTTGATCGCCAACGGTACCCGCTTGCCGTGCTCACCGGCCAACTGCTCGCGGCGCTCGGCCAACGCATCGAGCAGTTGCTTGAGCGAATCGCCGAACTGCAGGCTGCGCAGGCCCGGCGTATTCGGCGAGCTGATGTTGACGGTGATGTAGCTGGCTTCGGTGTAGACCTTGTTCAGGCAGATCAGGTAGTCGTCGACCGCACGCTCGACCGGGGTATCGAAGTTCTTGCCGATGTTGATGCCCAGCACACCGTCATAGCGCGACGCCCGTACCCGCTCCAGCAGGTGATCGACACCCAGGTTGTTGAAGCCCATGCGGTTGATGATCGCCGTGGCCTCTGGCAGGCGGAACAGCCGCGGCTTCGGGTTGCCCGGCTGCGGACGTGGGGTGACGGTGCCGATTTCGACGAAGCCAAAGCCCAGCTGGGCAAAACCGTCGATGGCCGCGCCGTTCTTGTCCAGCCCAGCGGCCAGGCCAACCGGGTTGGCGAAGTTCAAGCCCATCACGCTCACTGGCAAGGCCGCCGGCTGCTTGCACAGCACGCCATTGAGCCCGAGGCGGCCACCGGCACCGATCAGGTCCAGGGAAAGGTCATGGGAGGTTTCCGGGGAAAGCTTGAACAGCAGCTGGCGGGCCAGGGTATACATGGGCGGGCAAGGCTCGGGGTTGAGTGAGGGTGCGATTATAGCCAGCGCGCGCGCAGCATGACAGCGCCTTGGCACATGCGTTGCTACATCGCCTGCATAACGGCCTAATCCGTACCGGCGAGGATCTACGTGAATACATCAGCCCTGGCCTGGGTTAACGGCAGCGATGCACCAGAAAAGCCCAGCCTCGATATCGGCTTCATGGCCCTGACCGATTGCGCCTCGGTGGTGGTTGCCGCCACCCAAGGCTTTGCACAGCAGCACGGCCTGACGCTTAACCTGAAGCGCCAGGGCTCATGGGCCAGCCTGCGCGACAAACTGGCCAGCGGCGAACTGGATGCCGCGCATTGCCTGTACGGGCTGGTCTACGCCGTGCACCTGGGCATCGGCGGGGTACCGGCCAGCGACATGGCCGTGCTCATGGGGCTGAACCAGAACGCCCAGGCCATCAACCTGTCGCCTGCCCTGCAGCGTAAGGGCGTGACCAGCCCTGAGGCACTGGCGCGCCTGGTGCACCCGCACGGTGCAAAGCTGACCTTCGCCCAGACCTTCCCCACCGGCACCCATGCCATGTGGCTGTATTACTGGCTGGCAAGCCAGGGCATCCACCCGCTGCATGACGTCAACAGCGTGGTGGTGCCGCCGGCCCAGATGGCCGCGCACATCCAGGCTGGCCGCATCGACGGCTTCTGCGTGGGCGAACCCTGGGCTGCCGCTGCCATAGCCCAGGGCCAAGGTTTTACCCTGGCTACCAGCCAGTCGATATGGCCCGACCACCCCGAAAAGGTCCTGGCCTGTGCCCGCACCTTTGCCGAACACTATCCCAACAGCGCGCGCGCGCTGATCAAGTCGATCCTCGCCGCCAGCCGCTTCATCGAACAAAGCCAGGAAAACCGCCGCAGCACCGCGCAATTGCTCAGCGGCAGCGCCTACCTGGACACGCCGATCGAAACCGTCGAACCGCGCCTGCTCGGCGCGTATCAGGACGGCCTGGGCAACCACTGGCAGGACCCGCATGCCTTGCACCTGTTCGACCAGGGCCGCGCCAACCTGCCGTACCTCTCCGACGGCATGTGGTTCATGACCCAGTTCCGCCGTTGGGGCCTGCTGCGCGACGACCCCGATTACCTCGGCGTGGCCCGCCAGGTCCAGCAACTGTCGCTTTACCACGAGGCCGCCGAAGCACTGGGCGTGCCTTGCCCGGCGCTGGCCATGCGCAGCAGCCTGCTGATAGACGGCAAGCGCTGGGACGGCAGCGACCCACACGGCTATGCCCGAAGCTTCCCCCTGCATGCCTTGGGCAACGCGCCCGATGCCCGTATCGGTCTGTGAGGGTCACCACCATGCTGCGCATCCTGCTGATCGACGATACCCAGAACAAGCTTGGCCGGCTCAAGGCGGCGCTGCGCGAAGCCGGTTTCGAGGTGATCGAAGCGCCAGGCCTGACCATCGACCTGCCCGCCTGCGTCGAAACGGTGCGCCCGGACGTGGTGTTGATCGATACCGACTCACCCGACCGGGACGTGATGGAGCAGGTAGTGATGGTCAGCCGCGACCAGCCGCGGCCCATCGTACTGTTCACCGACGAGCATGACCCCGCCGTGATGCGCCAGGCGATCCAGGCCGGCGTCAGCGCCTACATCGTCGAAGGCATCCACGCCGCCCGGCTGCAACCGATCCTTGATGTGGCAATGGCCCGCTTCGAAAGCGACCAGGCGCTCAGGGCGCAACTGCTGGCGCGCGACCAGCAATTGGCCGAGCGCAAGCGCATCGAGCAGGCAAAAGGCTTGCTCATGAAGATGAAGGACTGCAATGAAGAACAGGCCTACACCCTGATGCGCCGCCAGGCCATGAGCCGGCAACAGAAGCTGATACAGGTGGCCGAGCAGATCATTGCCATGCACGAGATGCTTGGCTAGCGATGTTGGCCCAGCTCTTGCTGAAGATATCGCACCGGTAGCCAACGGCGGTTGCCCACAAACCCCGACAAAGACGTCGCTCTCCCCTCCACGCCAGTGGGCCGGGTAGCGGCGTCTTTTCGTTTCCGTTGCATTGCCGAGTGAGGTGTTCGATGAGTACCAGCTTCTGGAAATCCGGGCATGTGCCCACGCTGTTCGCCGCGTTCCTGTATTTCGACCTGAGTTTCATGGTCTGGTACCTGCTGGGCCCGCTGGCGGTGCAGATCGCCGCCGACCTGCAATTGAGCACCCAGCAGCGCGGCCTGATGGTCGCCACGCCCATCCTCGCCGGCGCGGTGCTGCGCTTCGTCATGGGGCTGCTGGTGGACCGGCTTTCGCCGAAGACCGCTGGGTTGATCGGCCAGGTCATCGTCATCGTCGCCCTGGCAAGCGCTTGGTACATGGGCGTGCACACCTATGAGCAAGCACTGCTGCTGGGCGTGTTTCTAGGGGTTGCCGGTGCGTCGTTCGCCGTGTCGCTGCCGCTCGCCTCGCAATGGTACCCGCCCCAGCATCAGGGCAAGGCCATGGGTATCGCCGGCGCGGGCAATTCCGGCACCGTGTTCGCCGCCCTGCTGGCGCCGCTGCTGGCCGCAGCCTTTGGCTGGAACAACGTGTTCGGTTTCGCGGTGATTCCGCTGGTGCTCACCCTGGTGCTGTTCGCCCTGCTGGCGCGCAATGCACCCCAACGGCCCAAACCCAAGGCCATGGCTGACTACCTCAAGGCACTGGGCGACCGTGACAGCTGGTGGTTCATGTTCTTCTACAGCGTCACCTTCGGCGGTTTCATCGGCCTGGCCAGCGCCCTGCCCGGGTATTTCAGCGATCAGTACGGCCTGAGCCCGATCACCGCCGGCTACTACACTGCCGCCTGCGTCTTCGCCGGTAGCCTGATGCGCCCGCTGGGCGGCGCCCTGGCCGACCGCTTCGGCGGTATCCGCACCCTGCTCGGGATGTACAGCGTGGCGGCCATCTGCATCGCCGCAGTCGGTTTCAACCTGCCTAGCGCCGCTGCGGCCCTGGCCCTGTTCGTCAGCGCCATGCTCGGCCTGGGCGCCGGCAACGGCGCGGTGTTCCAGCTGGTACCGCAACGCTTCCGCCAGGAGATCGGCGTGATGACCGGCCTGATCGGCATGGCCGGCGGCATCGGCGGCTTCCTGCTGGCAGCCGGGCTCGGCACCATCAAGCAGCACACAGGCGACTACCAGATGGGCCTTTGGCTGTTTGCCAGCCTGGGCTTACTGGCCTGGTTCGGCCTGCATGGGGTCAAGCAGCGCTGGCGCACCACCTGGGGCTCGGCGGCGGTTACCGCGGCGCGGGTCTGAGGCACATCGATGAGCCTGCAACTGAGCTTCGCCCAGGCCAGCGCCACCGGGCCGCGCGCAGAGAACCAGGATGCCCTGCGCCTGGTCACCCCGGCGCCTGAACTTGCCGCCAGCAAGGGCTACCTGTTCGCCCTTGCCGACGGCGTCAGCCAATGTGCCGACGGTGGCCTGGCAGCACGCGCCAGCCTGCAGGCGCTGGCCATGGACTACTACGCCACGCCCGCCACCTGGGGCGTGGCCCAGGCCCTGGACCGCCTGCTGCTGGCGCAGAACCGCTGGCTGCGCGCCCAGGGCAGCCAGCCGCTGCTGACCACCCTCAGCGCCCTGGTGCTGCGCGGGCGCCGTTTCACCTTGGCACATGTCGGTGACTGCCGCGCCTACCGCTGGCACGCCGGCCGCTTGCAGTGCCTGAGCGAAGACCATGTCTGGGACCAGCCCGGCATGCAACATGTGCTCAAACGCGCACTGGGCCTGGACCAGCACCTACTGGTCGATTACCTGGACGGCGACCTGCAGCCCGGCGAATGCTACCTGCTGGTCAGCGACGGGGTGTGGGCCAGCCTGGGCGACCAGCACATCCAGGCCGTGCTGCGCGAGCAACCCGACCTGCAAATGGCCGCCGACACCCTGGTTGCCAGCGCTCATCACAATGGCAGCCAGGACAACGCCAGCGCCTTGCTGGTGCGGGTAGAGCAATTGGGCGCCAGCAACCTTGGCGACACCCTGGTGCAACTGCAGCAATGGCCGCTACCAGGGGCGCTGCGCGACGGCCAGGCGATTGATGGCTGGCAGGTCGAGACGCGCCTGGCGCACAGCCGCCAGTCCCTGCTCTACCGTGTACGTGACGGGCAAGGCCAGCCGTGGCTGCTGAAAACCCTGCCCGCCGAACGCGAACAGGAGCCTGGTGCTGCGCAGGCGCTGTTGCTCGAAGAATGGTTCCTGCGCCGGGTTGCCGGCCGCCACTTCCCCGAGCTGCACGCCGCCAGCCAGCGCCAGCACCTTTACTACGTGATGCGCGAGCACAGCGGCCGCACCCTGGCCGCGCAACTTGCCGAGCAAGGCCCGCTACCGCTGCCGCAGTGGCTGGAGGTGGCGCGCCAGTTGCTGCAGGCCGTCGGCGTGTTGCACCGGCGCAACCTGCTGCACCGCGACATCAAGCCCGACAACCTGCACCTGGGCGAAGACGGCCAACTGCGCCTGCTGGACTTCGGCCTGGCGTACTGCCCCGGGTTGTCGCAAGCCTCCCTGCACGAACTACCAGGTACGCCTTCGTTCATCGCCCCGGAAGCCTTTGAAGGCCAGCCACCCAGCCCGCGCCAGGACCTCTATGCCGCAGGTGTCACGCTTTATTACCTGCTGACCGGGCACTACCCCTACGGCGAAGTCGAGGCCTTCCAACGCCCGCGCTTCGGCCAACCGGTCAATGCATCGCGCTTTCGCCCAGACCTGCCGGAGTGGCTGCAACACAACCTGCAACAGGCCGTGGCCGTAGACCCGGCGCAACGCTTCGAAACCGCCGAACACTGGCTATTGCTGCTCGAACGGGGCGACCGTCAAGCCCTCAACAGCCAGCCTCGCCCGCTGCTCGAACGCGAGCCGCTGAAGGTCTGGCGCACCCTGGCCCTGCTGTCCCTGCTACTCAACTTGATACTGCTGCTCAGCCTGCTCAAGGGCTGAACACACCTGCCTATGAGGAACCGTTGATGAATGCAAAAGTCTGGCTGGTCGGTGCCGGCCCTGGCGACCCCGAACTGCTCACCCTGAAGGCCGTACGCGCCTTGCAGCAGGCGCAGGTCGTGATGATCGACGACCTGGTCAACCCGGCCGTGCTGGAACACTGCCCGCAGGCCCGGGTGATTGCCGTGGGCAAGCGTGGCGGTTGCCGCTCCACGCCGCAGGCCTTTATTCAGCGCCTGATGCTGCGCCATGCGCGGCAAGGGCGCTGCGTGGTGCGGCTCAAAGGCGGCGACCCGTGCATCTTCGGGCGTGGCGGCGAAGAGGCGCTGTGGCTGCAAGTCCATGGCATCGATGTGGAATTGGTCAACGGCATCACCGCAGGCCTGGCTGGCGCGACGCAGTGCGGCATTTCGCTCACCTCGCGCGGCGTCAGCCGTGGGGTGACACTGGTGACAGCACATACCCAGGATGACAGCGAGCTTAATTGGGCAGCCTTGGCGCAGGGCGGCACCACCCTGGTGGTGTATATGGGTGTGGCGCGGCTGGGGCAGATTCGTCAGGGCCTGCTGGACGGTGGCATGGCGCCGACGATACCGGTGGCGATGATCGAGAATGCATCACTGCCTGAGCAGCGCGAATGCCGCAGCGATGTGCAGGGGATGCTCGAGGATGCGCGGGCGTTCGGGTTGCGCAGCCCGGCGATTCTGGTGATTGGCGAGGTGGTTGGGGCGCGGGTGATGCAGGTATTGGTGGCTGCTGCCGGTTGATGCTGCGCCGGTGCTGCCCTTAGCGCGGGCAAAGAAAAACCCGGCCAAGGCCGGGTTTTTCATTGAAGCCTAAGACCAATTACTTGGACTGAGCTTCTACCTGAGCTTCAACGCGACGGTTGACAGCACGGCCTTCTTCGGTGGCGTTGTCAGCAACCGGACGGGTTTCGCCGTAGCCAACCGAATCAACACGGGTGGATTCCACGCCGTACTGCTGGGTCAGGACCTGCTTGACAGCATTGGCGCGACGCTCGGACAGCTTCTGGTTGTAAGCGTCTGGGCCCACGGAGTCAGTGTGACCTTCAACCACGGTGGTGGTTTGTGGGTACTGCTTCATGAAGTCAGCCAGGTTCTTGATGTCGCCGTAGCTGTTAGGCTTGACGACCGACTTGTCGAAGTCGAACTTGACGTCCAGCTCAACGCGAACGACTTCGGCAACAGCCGGGCAGCCATCAGCGTCAACGGTAACGTTGGCTGGGGTGTCCGGGCACTTGTCGACGTTGTCGCAAACGCCATCGTTGTCGCTGTCGGAGCAGACTTCAGCAACTGGAGCCGGAGCAGGAGCAACCTTGCCACCGCTACCGCCGAAGTTCAGACCCACACCAACGGTTGGGCCCCACTCGGTGTTGCCGTTGTCGATGTTGTACATGGCTTCAACGCCAGCACGGGCGAAGAACATGTCGGTGATGTACCACTTGGCGCCAGCGCCAACGTTGGCGAAGGTGGAGTGGTCACGGCCGCTACGGGTAGCCTGGCCCAGGCTCTCGTGAGCGAAACCAGCGGAAACGTACGGACGCAGAGCATCGCCTACGGTACCGAAGTGGTAGGTAGCGTCGAGCTTGGCCTTGGAACCTTTGATGTCTTTGTTGAAGACTTCGCCACGAGCGTTGTGAGTCTCGTTGTAGCCCAGGTCCAGGGAGACGTCGTCGGTCAGGAAGTAACCGAGGCGCACACCAGGATTGGTGCCGTCGTTTTTGAAGTTACGTTCGCTGTCGTAGTACTGCTTGGTTACGTTACCTTCGATTTCGACTGCGCCTTGGCCTTGAGCCAGAACGCCGAACGAAGTAGCGGCAACGAGCGAGCCAATGGCCAAGCCCAAGGTGTTTTTCAATTTCATCCGTTAAATCCCCATCTGGTGATAGTTAAGCAGTCCCACCAACAACACGGGGGACAACTCGACGGCAAGTCTAGCAGAACTCGCCGGTTGGTTAGAGATATTTGCAGGTGATTAAGTTTCGTCAAGGCCTGCAAATTTCTCCCGAAGCTTGTCTAGCGCACGCTTGTAACGCATTTTCGTTGCGCTCAAACCCATGTGCATGATGTCAGCAATCTCCTGGAATTCCAGTTCCGCGACAAAACGCAGCACCAAAATTTCACGGTCGATCGGGTTGACATGCACAAGCCATTTGTCCAGCCCGCCTTTCTCTTCGGGTTTGGGTGCCTTGTCTTCAGACGCCTCTTCAACAGGGTCAAGACTCAGGGCATCCATCAACCGACGTTTACGTCGCTCCTTGCGGTACTGGGTAATGCACTCGTTGTACGTGATGCTGTAGAGCCAGGTCTTGAACTTGGATTTGCCCTCGAAGTTCTTCAGACCGTACAGCACCTTCAGCATCACTTCCTGACAGACATCGTCCGCGTCCCGGTCGTTCCCTAGATAACGCGCACAGACGTTGAACAGGGTCCGCTGGTAGCGCCGCATGAGTTCCTCATAGGCGCGGGTAACGTGATACAGCTCCTCATGCGAACGCGCCACCAACTCCTCGTCGGTGAGCTCGCGGGGGTCGTAACGCATGGGCGGCGAATGAACTTTATTCAAAACGGATCTGGCCGACAGTCAGGTCAATGTCGCCGCACAGCCACGCAGGCTGATTTTTGCGGCGGCATACATTAACAGCTTTTGTGCGGTTAGCGGCTATTGACACGTTGCTCAAGCAGCACGCGGTTAGACAGCGACACTAATTCGCCATCATCGGTCAACAGCGTTGTCTTGACCGTGCCAATTTCCTCGATCTGCCCTTCGACCTCTCCAATCCGCACCTGCTGGCCCACCTGAAAGAGTTCGCGAACGTAAATGCCAGCCAGAATCTGCCCGGCAAGTTCGCGGCTGCCCAGGCCCATCGCAAGCGCAACGGCCAGACCAACGGTTATCAATCCAATGACGATGACATGGTTCAGCAGGTCGGTTTTCACCTCCAGCTGGCTGATGGCAACCGAGATGCTGATGATGATCACCAGCCCCTGGGTAATGCGCCCGAGCCCTGCGGAATACTCCAGGCCGATGCCCTCGGCGGCGCCCCGCACCAGGCCGTTTGCCACCTGGGCCAACAATACGCCCGCCAGCAGTATCAAGGCTGCGCCAAACACCTTGGGCAGGTACAGGGCGAGCATGTCGAGGGTAGCCGAAACCCGCTCAAGGCCGAGCGATTCAGCGGCAGAGACGAGGAAAATCAGCAGCACGAACCAATAGACGATCTTGCCGATCAGGGTCGAGATCGGCACCTGAATACCGCCCCTGCTGAGCATCTTGGTCAGCCCTGTACCGGCCATCAGGCGGTCCAGGCCGAACTTGGCCAACAGTTTGGACAGCAATGTATCGAGCAGCTTGGCCACCACGAAACCGAGCAGCACCACGACCAGCGCGCCGAACAGGTTGGGGATGAAGTTCGCTACCTTGGTCCATAGGGCGGTCATGGCAGTGACCAGGCTCTGGGTCCAGAGATCGAGTTCCATATTCAATCGGCCTTATCAGCTTTGCTGCCAGGGGCAGCGTTACGGGCAGAATGGCGGCGCACCGGCGCAACATGCGCCGAGCCGTTGTTCACAGCGATCAGCAGCGCCTGGCTCCAGCGGCCAAGCAGGCTGAACAGATCACCTGCGCCAACCTGGCGGTTAGCGGTTTTCAGCACGCGACCCAGGCACGCAGCGTCGTCTCGGTCCTCACCGGACGGCGACGCCTTGAGCAGGTCACGCAGGGATTCTTCAAACGGATCGTGCATGTGCACCTCGCGCAGTGTCAGTCAGAGACGAGGGCACCGTTCGATGGGTCACACATCCCACTGGCACGAATGTTTCAATATGACTCGACATTTTCACACCCAGCGCAGCTTTCGGAACATCCACCACTGCCCTACCGCCAGCCCCAGCACGACGATGCAGGCAAACAGGAAGCCATAGGGGTTATCCGCCCCCGGAATGCCGCCGACGTTGATGCCTAGCAGGCCGGTGATAAAGCTCATGGGCAGGAAGATGCAGGTGATGATGCCGAAGCGGTACATGGTCCGGTTCATGCGCTCGCTGCGCCGCCGATCCTCGCTTTCCAGCACCAGCGCCGCGCGCTCGCGAGCCAGTTCCAGCTCTTCCAGATAACGGATCAGGCTGTTGTTGAGCTCGTTCCAGTAATCGGCGTCGGCGTCGGCGAACCAGCTCCATTTGCTGCGCGATAGCTGAGCGTAGATTTCCCGTTGCGGGGCGAGAAAACGCCGCAAACCAGCGGCGCGCCGGCGAATTTGCTGCAGGCTGCCCTGCTCCGGCGTGTACCGTTCGTCGGCTTCGACCTTTTCTTCCTCCAGATCGACCAACTCCGACAGGTCGCTGACCAACCCTTGAACCTTTTCCGTCAGCAATTCGCCCATCAGCAGCAACAGTTCGGACGCCGATTTCGGCCCCCTGCCCTCGTCCAGCAGCTGGAGCATTTCGTCACTGGCGCGCAGTGGCCGCAAGCGCAAGGAAATCACCCGCCGCGCCTGGGCGAAGATTCGTACCGATACCATGTCTTCAGGTTCGGCACCCGGGTTGAGGTTGACCCCGCGCAAAAACAGCAACAGCTGCTCATCGGCCAGCGGCAGCAGGCGCGGACGCGTGTTCTCCTCCAGCAGCAGGTCGCAAGCGAACGCGCTCAGGCCGCTTGCCTGCAGCAACCAGGTACGGGTTTGTGGATGGCTGCGATCCCAGTGCAGCCACAGGCTTTCCTGTGGCTGCAGCTGCAGGTCGTCCAGCTCGGTCCGGGCGATCGAGCGCGCGCCGCCTTTACCATCGAGCACCAGGGCATGCACCAGCCCCCACTGCGCGTTGTCTTCCTCGAACATCAAAGCTCCATCAGCGCGTGCGGCGCATCACTCCGGCATTTTCAGCGGGCTTGGCGAGACGATCACGCCATTGTTGTCGGCATACACATACTCGCCCGGGCGGAAGGTGACGCCGGCGAAGGTCACCGGTACGTCGAGTTCGCCAACGCCACGCTTGTTGCTCTTTTTCGGGTGACTGGCCAGGGCCTGCACGCCGACGCCGGTCTGGATCAGGATATCCACGTCACGTACGCAGCCGTAGATTACCAGGCCTTCCCAGCCGTTCCTGGCGGCTTTCTCGGCCAGCATGTCGCCCAGCAACGCACAGCGCAGCGAGCCGCCGCCATCGACCACCAGCACCTTGCCCTTGCCGTCGAGTTCTACCTGCTCCTTGACCAGCGAGTTGTCTTCAAAGCACTTGAGGGTGACGATCTGGCCACCGAACGAATCGCGGCCACCGAAGTTGCTGAACATCGGTTCCAGCACCTGGACCAGTTCCGGGTAGGCGTCGCACAGGTCGGGCGTTACGTAATGCTGCATGGGAAGCTCCTGTCAGTCACAACGAAAGCGGGTATCCGCCAAGGCTACACCGGGGAGGCTGTCGCAGTCATCCGGGACTGGGTGGTCATCTGAGTTTCGTCTACCCCGGCCTCTTCGCGGGCAAGCCCGTAAAGCCAACCCAGGATCAGCTGGCCGGCACAGGCTCCGCGCCCAGCGTTGACGCATGCACCGCCACCATCGGGTCACGCAGCCAGCGCTCTACCAACGGCCATACCTGCTGCTGCGCCGCCTTGCTCACCAGCATGTCGACATGCCCGAACGCGTCGAAGCCTTCTTCGCGGCCCAGCCTTAGAAACTGCTTGCGCTCGCCGCCCAGTTGATCGAACAGCTTGCGACAGGCCCAGACTGGGTCCTGGAAGTCGCCCGCACCCGCCACCGCCAGCACCGGCACATCCACCTCGGCCAGCCCCGCCCACCAGTCGTTGTCCTTGTCACCGAAGCGCCCGAACAGGCCATGCCAGCGCATGCTCTCCAGTGCCAGGCCCATCGGCTCATCCTCGGGCCCGCGTTTGAAGCGCGGCCCGGATATCTGCCCCCAACGCTTGAGCAGTAGCTTTGCACCCCAGGTCACAGGTGGCACCTTGAGCGGCCAGTACACTCGGCTGATCTGCGTGCCAAAGAACGCGGCGCTGGCGACCTGCGCGGCAGGCAGAAAACCGCCACCCAGCGCGGCTGCCAGGGTGGTCCCGCCCAGGGAATGGCCAATCCAGTGCGGCGCCTTGCCAGACTGCTCATGCACAAACGCTGCGATCAGCGGCAGGTCATCACGGGCATAGTCGGCCACCCGGTTGTGCCGCCACTGAAGGTTGCGCGGCGACAGGCCGTGGCCGCGCATCTCCGGGATCCACACATCGAAGCCCACCCGTGCCAGGTAGGCGCCCAGGCCGATGCCTTTGGGCGAATACCAGAAACGCCGGTTGGAGAAACTGCCGTGCAAAAGAATGACCGGCACGCCCTGGGCACTGCCATGGTCGGCCAGCCCCAGGCGAGTCACGGCCAATTCAACGCTCGGGTCAGGGCTGTTGCCAGCCTTGATCCGATACACGTCTTCGCTAAGGTCGCCACGGCGCTCGGCACTGAGCAAAGCCACGGGAAATAAACTGCTGCTGCTATGCATAGGGTTGCTTGTTGCACAAAAAAGGGCGGGATCCATTGCTGGAGCTCGCCCTGGAAAAAACCAGGCGGGGGCGCGCCAGACGCACCCCCGCGTTTTACCGCATCAGGCTGCGCCCTGGCCCTCGGCCAGGAAGAACCAGGTTTCGAGTACCGAGTCCGGGTTCAGCGACACGCTTTCGATGCCCTGCTCCATCAGCCACTTGGCCAGGTCCGGGTGGTCCGACGGGCCCTGGCCGCAGATACCGATGTACTTGCCAGCCTTGTTGCACGCAGCAATGGCGTTGGCCAGCAGCTTCTTCACGGCCGGGTTACGTTCGTCGAACAGGTGGGCGATGATCCCCGAATCGCGGTCCAGGCCCAGGGTCAGCTGGGTCAAGTCATTGGAGCCGATGGAGAAGCCGTCGAAATACTCGAGGAACTCTTCGGCCAGAATGGCGTTGGACGGCAGTTCGCACATCATGATCACGCGCAGGCCGTTGTCTCCGCGGGCCAGGCCGTTTTCGGCCAACAGGTCGATGACCTGGCTGGCTTCGCCCAGGGTACGCACGAACGGCACCATGATCTCGACGTTGGTCAGGCCCATCTCGTTGCGAACACGCTTGAGCGCACGGCATTCGAGTTCGAAGCAGTCACGGAACGACTCGCTGATGTAGCGCGATGCACCGCGGAAGCCCAGCATCGGGTTTTCTTCTTCCGGCTCGTACAGCTTGCCGCCGATCAGGTTGGCGTATTCGTTGGACTTGAAGTCCGACAGGCGCACGATGACCTTTTTCGGGTAGAAGGCCGCCGCCAGGGTGCTGATGCCCTCGACCAGCTTCTCGACGTAGAAGCCGACCGGGTCGTTGTAGCCGGCGATGCGCTTGTCGACGCTCTCTTTCAGCTCCGGCGGCAGGCCGGCGTAGTTCAGCAGTGCCTTGGGGTGCACGCCGATCATGCGGTTGATGATGAACTCCAGGCGCGCCAGGCCGACACCGGCGTTGGGCAGCTGGGCGAAGTCGAAGGCGCGGTCCGGGTTGCCGACGTTCATCATGATCTTGAACGGCAGGTCCGGCATGGCATCGACCGAGTTCTGCTTGACGTCGAAGCCCAGCTCACCTTCGAAGATGAAGCCGGTGTCACCCTCGGCGCAGGAAACGGTCACGCCCTGGCCATCCTTGAGCAGCTGGGTGGCGTTGCCGCAACCGACCACGGCCGGGATACCCAGCTCACGGGCGATGATGGCCGCGTGGCAGGTACGGCCGCCGCGGTTGGTGACGATGGCGCTGGCGCGCTTCATGACCGGTTCCCAGTCCGGGTCGGTCATGTCCGAAACCAGCACGTCGCCTGGCTGCACCTTGTCCATCTCGGACACGTCCTTGATCACACGGACCTTGCCGGCACCGATGCGCTGGCCAATGGCACGGCCTTCAACCAGAACGGTGCCCTTCTCCTTGAGCAGATAGCGCTCCATGACATTGGCGCTGGCGCGGCTCTTCACGGTCTCGGGGCGCGCCTGGACGATGTACAGTTTGCCGTCGTCACCGTCCTTGGCCCACTCGATGTCCATCGGGCGCTGGTAATGCTGCTCGATGATCATGGCCTGCTTGGCCAGCTCGCTGACCTCGGCGTCGGTCAGGCAGAAGCGCGCACGCTCGGCACGGTCGACTTCGACGGTCTTGACCGAACGACCGGCCTTGGCCTCGTCGCCGTAGATCATCTTGATCGCCTTGCTACCCAGGTTGCGGCGCAGGATGGCCGGGCGGCCGGCCTGCAGGGTGTTCTTGTGTACGTAGAATTCGTCAGGGTTGACCGCACCCTGCACCACGGTTTCGCCCAGGCCGTAGGCGCCGGTGATGAACACCACGTCGCGGAAGCCCGACTCGGTGTCGAGGGTGAACATCACGCCGGCAGTGCCGGTTTCCGAGCGGACCATGCGCTGCACGCCGGCAGACAGGGCCACCAGCTTGTGGTCGAAGCCCTGGTGCACGCGGTAGGCGATGGCACGGTCGTTGAACAGCGAGGCGAACACTTCTTTGGCCGCGCGGATCACGTTGTCGACGCCACGGATGTTGAGGAAGGTTTCCTGCTGACCGGCGAACGAAGCGTCGGGCAAGTCTTCGGCGGTGGCCGAGGAACGCACGGCGACGGCCATGTTGTCGTTGCCGGCGGCCATCTCGGCAAAGGCCGTACGGATTTCCGAATCAAGGCGCGCCGGGAATTCGGCTTCCATCACCCACTGGCGGATTTGCGCGCCGGTTTTGGTCAGGGCATTGATGTCGTCGACGTCCAGCGCGTCGAGCGCGGCGTGAATGCGGTCGTTCAGCCCGCTCTGCTCGAGAAAATCACGGTACGCCTGAGCCGTAGTGGCAAAGCCGCCCGGCACCGACACGCCGGCACCGGCGAGGTTACTGATCATCTCGCCCAGGGATGCGTTCTTGCCCCCCACATGCTCCACATCATGGACGCCGAGCTTATCGAGGGAAACTACGTACTCTACCAAGGTGATCTCTCCACTAACTGTATTGGAAAAGCTCAAGGGCGCCCGCCTGTCTTTGTGACTTGGCCGGGCGCTTGTGGCCTGTACCTGGAAAATAAGTGAGAATGCCGACAGCCGCATTCGGCAAACCGAACTTATCATATCCAAGAAACGTCATCAGCTTAAGGCCCAGATCGCAAATGAAACGAACCGCGTTCTTCATCTCCGATGGCACCGGCATCACTGCCGAAACCCTGGGCCAAAGCCTGCTCGCGCAATTCGATAGCATTCCGTTCAACAAATTCACCCGCCCGTACATCGATACGCCGGACAAGGCGCGGACCATGGTGCAGCAGATAAACGCTGCGGCCGAGCGTGACGGGATGCGCCCGATCATCTTCGACACCATCGTCAACCAGGACATCCGAGAGATCCTGGCCACGTCGAACGGCTTCATGATCGACATCTTTTCGACGTTTTTATCCCCGCTCGAGCAGGAATTGACTGCCCATTCGTCGTATTCCGTGGGCAAATCCCACTCGATCGGCGGCAACTCCAACTACATGGAGCGCATCGAGGCGGTCAATTTCGCCCTCGACAACGACGATGGTGCGCGCACCCACTACTACGACAAGGCCGACCTGATCCTGGTAGGCGTGTCGCGTTGCGGCAAGACCCCAACCTGCCTGTACATGGCTATGCAGTTCGGCATCCGCGCCGCCAACTACCCGCTGACCGAAGACGACATGGAGCGCCTGCAGTTGCCTGCAGTGCTTAAAAAGCACCACAACAAGCTTTTCGGCCTGACCATCGACCCCGACCGCCTTACCGCCATCCGCCATGAGCGCAAGCCCAACAGCCGCTATTCGAGCTTTGCCCAATGCGAGTTCGAGGTGCGCGAGGTGGAGAGCCTGTTCCGCCGGGAGAACATTCCCAACATCAATTCGACGCATTTTTCGGTGGAGGAGATTTCGGCGAAGATCCTGGTGGAGAAAGGGGTGGAGCGGCGGTTCAAGTAAGCCTGTTCCGGCCCTTTCGCGGGGCAAGCCCGCTCCCACAGATGCCCCAGCGAGCTTGAGGGCGGTGTGCAACCAGTGAGCTTAAGGACGGTGTGGAACCTGTGGGAGCGGGCTTGCCCCGCGAAGAGGCCGTCACTGACACACAAAAAAGCCCCGGCATCACTGCCGGGGCTTTTCATTTCACCTGAAGGATCAGGAAGGCACCACCGCCGCCTGCCCACTCATCGCCAGGTCGACCAGCTCGCGGTTGGCCACCGCGTACATCGCATAGTCAGTCCCCGTGGCATTGCGCAGGTCGTCCAGCATCGCGCGCCAGCGCTCGACCATCACCCGGTGCTGCTCTGCCCACAGCGCCACCCGGGCGTCCATGTCTTCCGGCGCATCGGCCATCTGCAACACGGAAATGGTGATCGCCCGCTGCTGCAGGTCGATGTCGTCGCGGAACGCCTCGCGGGCCAGGGCCTGCCAGTTGTTTTCCACCGGCAGGTTGCTGATTTCCTGCAGGTACCAGGTGAGGTCCAGCGAGCTGCCGACGGCGAAGAACGCCTTGGCCACCTGGGCAGGATCATGCCCGGTAACGTCGGCCGCCTCGATGATCGGCAGCAGCGTGTACAAGTGGCTGGTACCCGCCACCATACGCGCCAGCAACTCCGGCACACCGGCGTCGACGAAACTCTGGTAGCGGACCATCCAGCGCTCGCGGGTCGGGCCTTCCAGCAGCTCGTCGAGCTTCAGGCCCAGTTGCGCAATCTTCGGCCCGAAGTGCGCAGTGTCACGCCCGGCATCCTGCTCGTTGCGCCGGCTGCGCAGGAACCAGCGCGTAGCGCGGCGGCCCAGGCGCATCAACTCGTCCATCAGCGTCAGCTGGATTTCCGCCGGCACCTGGTAGTCGAGCGCCTCGATCTGGCGGAACCAGTGCGGCAGGTGGAAGATATCGCGCACGATCACATAGGCCCCGGCGACATTGGCCGGGCTCATGCCAGTGGACTCTTTGAGCCGCTGCACGAAGGTGATGCCCATGTTGTTGACCAGGTCGTTGGCGATCTGGGTGCTGACGATTTCGCGCTTCAGGCGGTGGCGACGCATGGCTTCGGCGAACTTGCTGACCAACGACGGCGGGAAGGCGGTTTCCATGTCGCGGGTCAGGTAGTCGTCGTCCGGCACCAGCGACTTGAGCAACTGCTCCTTGAGGTCAATCTTGCTGTACGAGATCAGCACTGATAGCTCGGCACGGGTCAGGCCCTGGCCAGCAGCCAGGCGCTCGGCCAGTTGCTCCTCGGACGGCAGGAACTCGATAGCCCGGTCCAGCTTGCCGCGGCCTTCCAGGTCGGCCATCAGGCGCTTGTATTCGGCGATGCGTTCGCGGGCGCGACGGGCCGCCAGCGACAGCGCCTGGGTTTGCTTGTAGTTGTTGCCGAGCACCAGGCCAGCAACTTCATCGGTCATGCTGCCGAGCAGCTGGTTGCGCTGCTTCTCGGTCATGTCGCCACCCTGCACCACTTCGTTGAGCAGGATCTTGATGTTGACCTCGTGGTCGGAGCAGTCCACGCCGCCAGCGTTATCGATGAAGTCGGTGTTGGTGGCGCCGCCATGAAGGCCGAATTCGACGCGGCCGAGCTGGGTCATGCCGAGGTTGCCGCCCTCACCCACCACCTTGCAGCGCAGCTCGTTGCCGTTGACCCGCAGCGCGTCGTTGGCCTTGTCGCCGACATCGGCGTGGCTTTCAGTGCTGGCCTTGACGTAGGTGCCGATACCGCCGTTCCACAGCAGGTCCACCGGTGCCTTCAGCAGCGCATGCAGCAGCTCGGTCGGGGTCAGGCGGTCGGCTTCGATGGCGAAGCGTTCTTTCATCTGCGGGCTGATGGCGATGCTTTTGGCACTGCGCGGGAAGATCCCGCCGCCTTCGGACATGATGCTGGTGTTGTAGTCGCTCCAGGCCGAACGCGGCAAGTCGAACAGGCGTTGGCGCTCAACGAAGCTGGTGGCTGGGTCCGGGTTCGGGTCGATGAAGATGTGCAGGTGGTTGAACGCTGCCACCAGCTGCAGCTTGTCGGACATCAGCAGGCCGTTGCCGAACACGTCGCCGGCCATGTCGCCGACGCCGATCACGGTGATCGGGTCCTGCTGCACGTTGATGCCGCGCTCGCGGAAGTGGCGCTGCACGCCCACCCAGGCGCCGCGGGCCGTAATGCCCATCTTCTTGTGGTCGTAACCGGCCGAGCCGCCCGAGGCGAAGGCGTCGCCCAGCCAGAAGCCGTAGTCGATGGCGATGCCGTTGGCGATATCGGAGAAGGTTGCGGTGCCTTTGTCGGCTGCCACGACCAGGTACGGGTCATCGTCATCGTGGCGCACCACATTGGCCGGTGGCAGCACGCCGCCGTCCTTGAGGTTGTCGGTGATGTCGAGCAGGCCCGAGATGAAGATGCGGTAGCAGGCCACGCCTTCAGCCGCGATTTCATCGCGCGTGCCGCCCAACGGCAGGCGCCGGGGCAGGAAGCCGCCCTTGGCGCCGACCGGCACGATCACCGAGTTCTTCACCTGCTGAGCCTTGACCAGCCCCAGCACCTCGGTGCGGTAGTCTTCCTCGCGGTCCGACCAGCGCAGCCCGCCGCGGGCGACGTTGCCAAAGCGCAGGTGCACGCCCTCGACCCGAGGCGAATAGACGAAAATCTCGAACTTCGGCACCGGCTTGGGCAGTTCGGGGATCAGCTTGGGGTTGAACTTGAAACTGAAGTACGGCTTGTTCTGGCCGTTGGCATCCGGCTGGTAGAAGTTGGTGCGCAGGGTGGCCTTGATCAGGTCCAGGTAGCGGCGCAGGATGCGGTCTTCGTTGAGCACCTGCACGTCGTCCAGGGCGGTGAGGATGGCCTGCTCAAGGCGCTGCTGCTTGTCGTCAAGGTCATCAAGGGTGAGCTTGCGCGCCAGGTAGAAGCGGGTCTTGAACAGCCGCGTCAGCTCGCGGGCGATATCGGTGTGGTTGTTCAGGGTGCTGGCGATGTAACCGAGGTCGAAGCCCAGGCGGATCTGCTTGAGGTAGCGGGCATAGGCGCGCAGCAGCGCCACGTCGCGCCATGGCAGGCCGGCGGTGAGTACCAGGCGGTTGAAGGCATCGTTTTCGGCATCGCCCTGAACAATATGGATGAACGCGTCCTGGAGCACGTCGTTGAGCTGCTGGATGTCCAGGCTCAAGCCTTCGCTGTAGGTGAAGGCAAAGTCGTGGATCCAGTACTCACGCCCACTGGCATGGCGCAGGCGATAGGGGAATTCACCGAGCACGCGCAGGCCGAGGTTCTCGAGGATCGGCAGCACGTCCGACAGCGCCAGCGGGGTGTCGGCATGGTACAGCTTGCAGTGAAGCAGGCGGTCGCCCAGGCGCGTCAGCGGCTGGTAGAAGCTCATCGCCAGCGGCTTGCTCTCGGACAGCGCCAGCACATGCTGCAGGTCGACCACCGCCGAGTGCGCGGCAAAGCGCTCGCGGTAGCCGGCCGGGAAGCCTTTGGGGAAGTCGGCGAGGATGTTGGTGCCCTGGGCTTCGCCGAAGTTCTCGACCACCAGTGCCGAGTAGTCGTCATGCCACGAGCGGCAGGCCTGGATCACTTCGTTTTCCAGCTGCTGCGGGTCGATGTCGATGCGGTTCTTTGGGTCCACCCGCAGAATCAGTTGCACACGGGCCAGCACCGACTCGGAGAAGAAGGTCCAGAACTCGCAGTCGCTGGCCTTGAGGCGCTCCATCAGCACCTGCTGGATCTTCTGCCGTACTTCGGTGGAATAGATTTCACGCGGCACATAGGCCAGGCAGTAGCAGAAGCGCCCGTACGGGTCCTTGCGCAGGAACACGCGGATCTTGTTGCGTTCCTGGATCTGCACGATCGACATCACGGTGCTGAACAGCTCGTCGATCGGGGTCTGGAACAGGTCGTCGCGCGGCAGCACTTCGAGCACCTGCGCCAGCTCCTTGCCCAGGTGCGCCTTGGGGTCGAAGCCGGAGCGGCGCTCCACTTCGGCAACCTTGACCCGGATATAGGGGATGGCATGCACGCTCTCGCCGTACACCGAGGAGGTGTACAGGCCCATGAAGCGGTGCTCTTTGACCACCTTGCCGTCGGCGTCCAGCTGGCGGATCGACACGTAGTCCGGGTAGGCCGGGCGGTGCACGCGGCTAGGCAGCGCGGCCTTGGCGAACGAGAGTAGCAGCGGCTCGGCCAGGTAAGCCACGGCGTAGTCTTCGATGCGCAGCTCTTCGGCCGTCAGGCCCACGCGCAGGCGCCGCGGCAGGCCGAGGAACGACTGCTCGTCGTAGACCATCTGGCCGCCGGCACTGTCGGCCTGCACGGTGAACTCTTCGTAGCCGAGGAAGGTGAAATGGTTGTCCAGCAGCCATTCGAGGAACGCTTTGACCTCCCCCTTTTCATGCTGCGCCGGGGCATACGCAGTTTGCTCCACCTCTGCCACGACTTCACGCAGCTTGGCCTTCATCGGCTCGAAGTCGGCCACCGCCACGCGCACTTCGGCCAGTACCTGCTCGATTTCGCGGGTCAGCACGTTCAGCTCTGCGGCATTGGCGCAGCGGTCGATCTCCAGGTACATCAGCGATTCATGGCGTACGCCCTCGCCCTGGCTGCCCTTGGGCAGCAGTTCGAGCAGCTCGCCCTTGGCGTCACGGCGCACGCTGAGCACCGTGGTCTGCAGGGTATGGATGCTGTAGCCACGACGGTTGAGTTCGGTACGTACCGAATCGACCAGGAATGGCAGGTCGTGGTGCAGCACTTCGACCACAGTGTGGGTCGATTGCCAGCCGTTGCGTTCGTAATCGGGGTTGTACACCCGCACTTGCGGTTGCTCGGAGTCGAAACGCTCGATGATGCGCCAGGCAGAAAGGGTGCAGCCGGCCAGGTCCGACAGCCTGCGCTGGGTGAGTTCGTCCATGGAAATGATGCCGAAGAACTGCTCGGCGAACAGCGCCACTTGTGGCAGTGACTGCTCGCTGATGTGCTGCGCCAGGGCCGCTTGCAGTTGATGCTGAAAGTCGGCTTTGCTGGCTGCGGTGAAGAACGCCATCTGTGGTACTCCGCTTGGGCTTTGTAATAATTGAAGCGTCGCGTGCGTCCGACGGTTACGGATCAACGATAGCCAACCCGTGGCAAGCCGGACGCATATGTTCAGGGCTCGCGGAAGCTTAACGACTGATCGGTCATCGCCGCTTGCAGCGCTGCGACAATTTCGGTCAAGGGGGGGTAACTTTACGTTTATGGATGCACGCAAGGCTGTCAGAATTCACTTTCGTTTCCATTGACCCGAGTCGCCCCCATGCAAATCACCACTGCCCTGCTGTTCGCCACCCCTTGCGATGACGAGGAAGACAACATGGCGACCCTGTGCTGCCACAGCGACAAGGGGCAGATGTTCTTGCTGACCCGCTACCCGGATGAAGACACCGTCGACCTGACCCTGGACGATGAGCCGTCGACACTGGATGGATTGAAGGTAACCCTCAGTGCCCAGCGTTTGCTGATCGAAGTGGCGGCGGGCGACCGCGATGCGTTGAAGGGGGATGAGGCGCTGGAGATCGTGCTGACTTCGGCGGGGACTGACCTGGAAGAGGTTGCGCTGACCTTGGAGAACATCCTCAAAGGCACGGGTACCTTCGTCAACGAACTTTGAGGTTTGCAGTTCCGGCCTCATCGCCGGCAAGCCGGCTCCCACATTGACAGCGGCGCTGCTCAGCCCTGCGGGAGATTACCCAGCCGTTCGGGCTGCGCTGTCGCGCAGAGAACAAAGCCCGCGAGCGCGCCGCAGACCCTGTGGGAGCGGCTTCAGCCGCGAAGCAGGCGCCGCGGTGGATGGCACCGGGTGACAAGCCGCAGGTGTCGCCACTGAAGCTGTTGCTGCGCAATGACCTGAAGGGCCTGGCCGTGGTGTTCTTCGTGGCCATCGGCTACAACGCCCTGAGCTACATCTTCAAGACGTTTTCGCTGGCCTACCTGACCCAGTTCAAGGGCGCTTTGGTACCGGGCGCGAGATTGGTACGGCAGTCGCCGGTGGCCTTGCGCCATTGGGCGGGCTGGCCCTGGTCGCGGGTTCGGCGACGCACTCCACCGATGGCGTGGCGTTGATCCTGGCGATAGCCGGGGTGCTGGTAGTGGTGTTTGCCCTGTGTGACCAGGGTTCCAAGCATTCCAGTTCGAAAAACTGACCTGCCAAGCCTCTACCACCCTGTGGCCGCCTTGCCGGCGATAGGGTGGGTGCTGCCCATACACGCTGTTCAGCACACAGCGTTTTCATGCATCACCCTGCCCCCTTCAGCCGGCCGGTCGATGTACATCACGTCCAGCGCACTGTTCTGCAACCCCTTAACGGCATTCCAGTGCGCTGAAGTGTGGACATAACGAGCCTGTAACAGCGCCTGCTCATCAGCCGTCAGCCCCACTTGCAAACTGCGTCCCAGGGCAAAGTCATGCAATTTTCGGCTGATCATCTGCAACTCTTCGGGCAACCAATGGGCTTCGTCGTCACCCAGAGGCGCAAACGGCACCCCACTGCGCACAGCCAGTTCTCGCATTACGCTAAGGTACACGCGCGACAAATGCCCGCTCACCTCCCGCTCGCGGTACACCGCGGCAAATACCTGCTTCTGCGGATCATCGCGCCTGGCCTTGCTACCTTCGACAGGTACTTCCCAGCTAATCAGCCGGGGCAGTGGTTGCGCCAGGCCGGCAAATGCCGAACCCAGCAAGGTACTGGCGGCGGCGTAAGCTCGGGTTCGTTCCACCGGGGTCGACAGCGCCACCCGGTTCGAGAGCGGTTTGCACAGCAGCACTTTCTCTTGCACGAGCGCCGGGTAGCCACCGCCGATGTTCGAATGCACACCCGGCACGACGATGTCGTCATCAGTGCGTACCAACGGGAAGTTGTGCCGCTGCTCATCACCCGCCACCAGTTGTATTATCTGCCGGGCCAGGCCCTTGCCCAGGCCGAGACGCACGCCGTGGTAGCGGCTGTTGGAAGGGTTGAAATCCCCCTTCAGAGGCGCCACGAATGCTGCCACCGTGTCGAACAGGCCAATGAAATTGAGCGCCCTGTCACCCCGCAATTCCAACGGTAGGCCTGGGGCACCGTTTTGCAGCCGATTGGCGAAGTGGCGGGCGGCTGCGGCGCCACGACTGAAACCGAACAGATCGAACTCGACGCCGGCAGGCTCTATGTGCGCAAAGCTGCGAAGTTGCTCACCCACGCTGAGCAGCGCCTGCTCAACCCGTGCCTCGACACCGGTATCACCGCACCCCGTCGCCTGGGCGTACATCGAATCCGGCGCGCCTTCGGTTGTGCCGATGCCCTGGACGTACAGTTTGAGAAACACCTGCCCATCCACGAGGCCGCAGGGGTACAAGGCATGCAAAAGGGCAACATTGCTCCGCGCATTACCGTGACTGCCGCCAGCGCCCGCAAGGCCGGCGTCAGCCGTGGCATTCACCTGATTATTGCCGGTCCCATCGAAAAATACGCCCACCCTCACAACGTGCTGCCTGCTCATGATCACGCTCCTTAAAGTTCTGAAGGCAGCCATCAAGCGACAGAACAGCCGCGCACAACATCGGCAAAGGCGTTAACCCCAAGCGCAGATTTCGACGCGGCACCGCGGATAGATTAAAGTATCCCCCCCTGCCAGGTCGGTTGCCCACTACGCCCGCCCTGGCGCTCTTCCAGGAACCGTCGCCGATGGAACACCGTGAAGCGCTGATCGCGCTACGCACCTTTCTTTCCTCCCAGATCCTAGGCCAGGAGAAGCTGGTCGAGCGTCTGCTGATCGTGCTTCTGGCTGACGGCCACATGCTGGTCGAGGGCGCGCCGGGCCTGGCCAAGACCAAGGCCATCAAAGAGCTGGCCGAGGGGGTGGAGGCGCAGTTCCATCGCATTCAGTTCACCCCCGACCTGCTGCCGGCCGACATCACCGGCACCGAAATCTATCGCCCGGAAACCGGCAGCTTCGTGTTCCAGCAGGGGCCGATCTTCCATAACCTGGTGCTGGCCGACGAAATCAACCGCGCGCCCGCCAAGGTGCAGTCTGCCCTGCTCGAGGCCATGGCCGAGCGCCAGGTCAGCGTGGGCCGCAGCACCTATGACCTGTCGCCCCTGTTTCTGGTCATGGCCACGCAGAACCCGATCGAGCAGGAAGGCACCTACCCGCTGCCCGAAGCCCAGCTCGACCGCTTCCTGATGCACGTAAAAATCGGCTTCCCCGATGCCGCCGTGGAGCGGCGTATTCTGGCCCAGGCCCGCGGCGAAGCCCTGGGCGGTGAGGTCAAGCCCGAGCGGCGGGTCAGCCAGCAAGCGATCTTTGCCGCGCGCAAAGAAATCCTCGGCCTGTACATGGCCGACGCCGTAGAGGAATACCTGGTGCAACTGGTCATGGCCACCCGCACCCCGGCCAAGTTCGATACCGAACTGGCCGACTGGATCGCCTACGGTGCCAGCCCACGAGGCTCCATTGCCCTGGACCGCTGCGCACGGGCCCATGCCTGGCTGGCCGGGCGCGACTTCGTCAGCCCCGAGGATATCCAGGCAGTGCTGTTCGATGTGTTGCGCCACCGCATCATCCTGTCGTTCGAAGCCGAGGCGGCGGGGGTCGACCAGGACCGCGTGGTTCAGCGCATCCTCGACGTCGTCGCCGTTGCCTGAGCCCATGCCCACTGCGCTGCAGGCCGAACCCGGCATCCGCATCGGCCTCGCCGAGCTGATCGACATGCGCCACCGCGTGCGCGAAATCCAGCTGTTCTCCCGGCCCGGCCAGCGCAGCCCGCTGGTCGGCCTGCACCATTCCAAGCTGCGCGGCCGCGGTGTGGACTTCGACCAGGTGCGCGTCTACCAGGCCGGCGACGATGTGCGCAACATCGACTGGCGCGTCACCGCCCGCACCCAGGAGCCGCATACCAAGCTGTTCCATGAAGAGCGCGAACGGCCGATCTTCATCCTCGTCGAGCAAAGCCAGCGCCTGTTTTTCGGCTCGGGGCTGATGTTCAAGTCGGTGCTCGCGGCGCAGGCCGCCGCGCTGTTCGGCTGGGCGGCGCTGGGCCACAACGACCGCATCGGCGGGCTGGTGTTTGGTGACAACGAACACCACGAAATCAAACCGCGACGCAGCAAGCAGAGCCTGCTGCAGTTGCTCAACCGCCTGGCCAAGGTCAACCAGGCGCTGCACACCGAAGCGCTGCCCCAGGCCGACAGCCTGGGCCTGGCCCTGCGCCGCGCCCGTGAAGTGCTGCGCCCCGGCAGCCTGGCCATCGTCATTTGCGACGAACGCTCGCTCAGCCCCCAGGCCGAACAGCACCTGGCCATGCTCTCGCGCCATTGCGACCTGCTGCTGATGCCGGTCTCCGACCCGCTCGACCATGCGCTGCCCGCTGCCGGCCTGCTGCGTTTCGCCCAGCGCGGCGCGCAGCTGGAGCTCGACACGCTGGACGCCAACCTGCGCCGGGCTTACCGTCAGCAGGCCGAAGCGCGTATCGAGCGTTGGGACCTCATGGCACAAAAGCTGCGCGTGGTGCTGATGCCACTGAGCACCCAGAGCGAAATGATCGAACAGCTGCGCGAATACCTGAACGCCCAGCGCCCTGGGAGCAGCAAATGAATCCGCTGGATCAGCTGCAACCGCTGATCGCCCCGCCAGCGATCGGCCTGTGGCCACCGGCACCGGGCTGGTGGCTGCTGCTCGCCCTGCTGCCGCTGCTGGCCTGGGGCCTGTGGCGGCTGCGGCGCTGGCGCCCGGGCAAGCGCCGGGTGGTACGTGCCGAGCAGCCGCTCGACCCAGTACGCGTAGAGGCCCTGGCCGAACTCGCACGCCTGCCGCGCCCCTATGACGGCGCGCCGGCCGGCGCCTGGCTGCAGCAGATAAACGCCTTGCTCAAACGCCTGTGCCGCAACCACTACCCCGGCGCCAATAGCCATACCCTCAACGGCCGCCAGTGGCTGGCGTTTCTCGACAACCGCTGCCCAGCCGCCGGCCTGACCCGCTGGATGGTGCTGGTCGAGGGCGCCTACAAGCCTGAGTGCAAACTCGACGACAAAGCCATCGTCGGGCTCAGCCAAGCCGTCGAAACCTGGATCCGCAAACATGTTTGAGCTGGCCTGGCCGTGGATCTTCGTGCTGCTGCCGCTGCCGTGGCTGGCACGCCTGGTGCTGCCCGCCGCCGACAGCGGCGAGCCGGTGCTCAAGGTGGGCTTCCTCGACGAGCTGGAGGGCCTGGCCGGCCGGCGTGCGCGCCTGAACCTGCCAACCTGGCGCCAGCAGGCGCCCTTTGTGGTGATCTGGCTGTTGCTGCTGCTCGCCGCCGCCCGCCCGCAATGGCTGGGCGACCCGGTACCGGTGGCCGCCAGTGGCCGCGACCTGCTGGTGGCGGTGGATGTGTCCGGTTCCATGGACTTCCCCGACATGCAGTGGAAAAACGACGAAATCAGCCGCCTCGACCTGGTCAAGGCGTTGATGGGCGACTTCCTGCAGGACCGCGAGGGCGACCGCGTCGGCCTGATCCTGTTCGGCAGCCAGGCCTACCTGCAGGCACCGCTGACCTTCGACCGGCGCACCGTGCGCACCTTCCTCGACGAGGCGCAGATCGGCATCGCCGGCAAGAACACCGCCATCGGCGACGCCATCGGCCTGGCGGTCAAGCGCTTGCGCCAGCGCCCCGCGCAAAGCCGGGTGCTGGTACTGATCACCGATGGCGCCAACAATGGCGGGCAGATCCACCCCTCGACCGCCGCCCGCCTGGCCGCCCAGGAAGGCGTACGCATCTACACCATCGGCATCGGTGCCAACCCCGAGGCCAGCGGCACGCCTGGGCTGCTGGGCCTGAACCCGAGCCTGGACCTCGACGAAGCCTCGCTCAAGGAAATCGCCGAGCTGACCCGCGGCGCCTACTTCCGCGCCCATGACGGGGCGGAACTGGACGCCATCGGCGATACCCTCGACGAGCTGGAGCCCGTCGCCCAGCAACCGACCCAGGCGCGTACGGCCAAGGCCTTGTATGCGTGGCCATTGGCCCTGGCCTTGCTGCTCAGCGTGCTGCTGGTGGTAGCGGTGCAATGGCCAGACAACCTGCTGCAACGGGTGATGCGCAAACCGCGCTTCCTGCAGCCCCACCCAGAATGGCGTGAGCGCCTGAAACGGCTGCGCCTGAGGAAGCGGCGATGATCGACCTGTGGCCGCAATGGTTACGCCCCCTGTGGCTGCTGGTCGTGCCGCTGCTCGGCTGGCTGCTGTTCAAGCTGTGGCACCGGCGCAAGCGCGCCGGGCGCTGGCAGATGATCCTGCCGAAAGCTTTCCACCCGGTGCTGCTGGGTGGCGGCAGCGGCAGCAACAGCAAACTGCCCTGGGTCGCCCTGGGCCTCGCCTGGCTCTTGGTAGTACTGGCCCTGCTCGGGCCAAGCTGGCAGCGCCTGGAAGAAACCCGCCAGCGCCCGGCCGACCCACTGGTGATCCTGCTCGAACTGACCCCGCAGATGCTTGCCGAGGACACCCCGCCCAACCGCCTGCAGCAGGCCCGGCGCAAGGTCCTCGACCTGCTCGAACACCGCCGCGACAGCCAGACCGCGCTGATCGTCTACGCGGGCAGTGCACACACACTGGTGCCGCTGTCGGATGACCTGGGCACCACACGCAACCTGCTCGAGGCGATCGACCCGTCGATCATGCCGCAACCCGGCCAGCGCGCCGACCTTGCCGTACAGAAAGGCCTGGCCTTGCTGGCGCAAAGCGGCCTGGGCCAGGGCCGTTTGCTGCTGATTGGCTCGGCGCTGAGTGCGCCGGAACGCCAGGGCATCGTCCAGGCCCTTGGCCGCCAAGGCCCCAGCCTGCTGATGCTGGGCATTGGCACCCGGGATGGGGCGCCGGTGCGCCAGGCCAATGGCGAGTTCCTCAAGGACGACCAGGGCGGCATCCTGGTGCCGCACCTGGACAGCCCCGGGCTCAAGGCCTTCATCAACGGCACGGGTGGGCGTTACCGCCATGCGCGCATCGACGACCTCGACCTGCGCGGCCTCGGCCTGTTCGACAACCCGCGCATCCTGCGCAACGACGGCCAGAACGTACAGCTCGACAGCTGGGCCGACCAAGGCTATTGGTTGCTGATTCCCTTGCTGCTGTTGGCGGCCTGTGCCGGCCGCCGCGGCTGGCTGTTCTGCCTGCCGCTGCTGCTTGCCCTGCCGCAACCGAGCCAGGCCTTCGAGTTCAACGACTTGTGGTTGCGCCCCGACCAGCAGGGCCAGCGCCTGCTGGAGCAAAACCGGCCGGCGGATGCCGCCCGCCACTTCCAGGACCCGCAATGGCGCGGCATGGCCCTGTACCAGGCCGGTGACTACGCAGCGGCCGCCAAGGCCTTCGCCCAGGGCAATACGCCGGCAGCCCACTACAATCGAGGCAACGCCCTGGCCCGCAGCGGCGAGCTGGAAGCCGCGCTGGACGCCTATGAACAAGCCCTGGAGCGCCAGCCCGATTTCAAGCCGGCGCTGGACAACCAGGCGCTGATCCAGCAACTGTTGCAGCAACGCGAAGCCCAGGCCGAGGAACAACCGGCCAAAGACGATGCCCAAGGCTCGCCCGGCAGCGAAACCGAAGGCAACAGCAGCTCGGCCAGCAGCCCGGCGCAGGGCACACCTGGCAGCGAAGAACAGGCCAACGCCGAACAACCCGGCGAAGGCAGCAACACCCAGAGCCCGGCCAACCCCGGTAACCAGGGCGGTGACGACGACGGCGTCACCCAGCCCCCACAAAGGCCGGTCTCCACCAGCCTGGACGCCGAACAACGACAGGCGCTTGAACAATGGCTGCGGGAGATCCCGGACAACCCGGCAGAGCTGCTGCGCCGTAAATTCTGGTATGAACAGCAATTGCATCAGGAAACCCCACGATGAGTCGCCTCGGCGTCTTTCTGCTCTGCCTGTTATGGGCCCTCCTCGCCCAGGCCGACCCGACCCTGCAGGCCAGTGTCGACCGTACTCGCCTGGAGGCCGGCGAAACCCTCGAGCTGACCCTCGAAAGCCAGGATGTGACGCAATTCGGCAAGCCCGACCTGCGCGCCCTCGATGGCGACTTCGAAGTACGCGGCACGCGCCAGCTGAACAGCCTGCACACCCTCGACGGCGAGACCCGCGCCAGCACCCGCTGGATCATCACCCTGCTGCCTCGGCGCAGCGGCAGCCTGCGTATTCCTGAATTGCAACTGGGCCAGTCACACAGCCAGGCCATCGACCTGCAGGTGCTGCAGGCCGACGCCAGCCGCCCGGACACGGCGTCCCAGGTGTTCGTCGAGGCCACGCTGGACAGCAACGAGGTGTACGTCCAGGCCCAGGCCGTGCTGACCCTGCGCATCTACCATTCGGTATCGCTGTACGACGACAGCAGCCTCAGCCCGCTGCAGCTGGAAAACGCCAAGGTCGAGCCGCTGGGCGAGTCGCGCACTTATGAAAAGGAAATCAACGGCGTACGTCACGGCGTGATCGAGACCCGTTACGCACTTTACCCGCAACAGAGTGGCGACCTGGACATTCCACCGCTCACGTTTACCGCCACCGCCGCCGACAATGCCCAGCAGCCCGCCGCCAGTGCGCGAGCAGGCCGCCAGGTGCAGGTCAGCTCGCTGCCGCTACGCCTGACCGTCCGCCCGATCCCCACCGCCTGGCCTGCCAATGCGCCGTGGTTACCCGCACGCGGCCTGAGCCTGGAGGAACACTGGAACCCCGACCCTGGCAGCCAGCAGACACAGATTGGCGACTCCCTGACCCGCAGCATCACCCTGCGCGCCGAGGGGCTGTCGAGCACCCAGCTGCCGCAATTGCCGGCGACTGAAATCGTCGGCCTGCGCCGCTACCCGGACCAGCCGCTGCTGCGCAACGAAATAAACGAACGCGGCATGACCGCCAACCGCGAGGAGCGCGAAGCGCTGGTGCCGACCCACAGCGGCGAACTGGCGCTGCCGGCACTGGAAGTGACCTGGTGGAACACCCGCGAAGACCACCTGGAGCACTCCAGCCTGCCTGCACGCACCCTGGACGTGCAGGACAACCCGGCCTTGAGCGCCGAAAGCCCGGTGGGTGATACCAGCACAGGCAGCAGCCTGCTCTGGCCTTGGCAACTCGCCACCCTGGTGTTCGCCCTGACCACCCTGCTCGGCTTCGCCCTGTGGTGGCGCGCCCGCTCGCAACCGGCCGTGCTGCGTGCCGCGCAGGCTGGCCCAAGCCCACGCACCCTGCTGGACGACCTCAAGCGTGCCTGCCAGGCCAACGACCCGCAGGCCACCCGCCAGGCGCTCGACGCCTGGGCGCGGCAACAGCCAGAGACCCTGGCGGAGATGGCGGCCCGGTTCGTGCCGCTGTCGGATGCGCTGGATGGGTTGAACGGGGCGCTTTACAGCGAGAGTGGGCAGTATTGGCAGGGGGAGGATTTGTGGCGGGCGATTGGGACGATCCCGCCGGCGGAGCAGGTGTTGTTGCCTTCGGGTGAGCCGGGGAGCTTGCCGCCGCTTTATCCGAAGTGAGGGGTTGGGTTTGGGATGGGCATGGCTTGGGGCTTTCAGCGCCTGTGAGATCGAGCGCCGCCCGCGCGGCGCATCGCGGGCAAGCCCGCTCCTACATTTGTTGCAACGTGCCATGGCCTGATAGGCCATAGTTGTTAGCCTTGGTGGCTCGACGAGATTTTTCGGCTGGCAC